>CAZYDR010000009.1:0-52419 GCA_964645285.1 uncultured Alphaproteobacteria bacterium | reverse complement strand
GAGCGCGTTTGCCGGCGAGCAACACGAGCTCGAACCGGTTCGGGACTTTGATGACGCAATCTTCAACGGTAACGCGGGCCATACGAAGCTTCTCCGAGAATAGTCATGACACCAGAGCGTGGTGTAACTTGAGCGTCCTTTTAAAGCAAGTATCGTATGTTTTACAGTTAATAAAACCGAGCTGTTCAGGCCTTCAAATCTACGCGATCGGGCGCGTGACTTGGCCCGGGTCCAGATCGTCGATCAATTGCTCCACTGTACGGCCATGGCGGGGATGGCGCCAGCCAGGCGCCACATCGGCCAGCGGCATCAGAACGAAGGCCCGTTGGTCCATGCGCGGATGAGGTAATTCGGGCGCCGGTGAGCCATCACGCAACTGGCCGCGGTAGTCGAGCAAATCGAGATCAAGGGTCCGCGCCGCCCAATGAGCCTCGCGGGTGCGGCCGAAGCGATTCTCGACCGCGTGCAGAGCAGCAAGCAAACCGGGGGCGTCCAAGGTGGTTTCGACCGCGGCGACAGCGTTGATGAACCACGGCTGGTTCGCCGCCGGCACGGGCGCGCTTTCATACCAACTTGATTGTCGCACCAACAACACGCCAATATCGCGCAAGACGTCGAGTGCAGCGGTGCAGGTCTGCCGAGGTTCTCCATAGTCCGAGGGAAGATTTGCCCCGAGTGCGATCAAGACAAGCTCACCGGTCTGATATTCATTGATACTTGAAGCCATGAAGAAAAAGCCGTAAACATTCTGCAGGGTAAAAATGGATCGATAACGACTCTTGAAGGGATAACACCGGTCGAATTAACGAACGGTGCTGCGTAGGGATTTAAGACAATGAAATTCTATCCACAAGAGCGGATCGGGTTGTTTATCGATGGTGCGAATTTATATGCGGCAGCTCGTGCCTTGGGTTTCGACATCGATTACAAGCGGCTTTTGGAAATTTTCAGTATTGAGGGCCGCCTGATTCGGGCGCTTTACTACACGGCGCTGATCGAGGATCAGGAGTACTCACCGATCCGCCCGTTGGTCGATTGGCTCGACTACAACGGCTACACCATGGTCACCAAACCGACCAAGGAGTTCACTGATTCCATGGGCCGGCGCAAGCTCAAGGGCAATATGGACATCGAACTGGCGATTGACGCCATGGAGATGTGCGACAACCTTGATCATATCGTACTGTTCTCCGGCGATGGTGATTTCCGGCGCCTCGTCGAGGTCGTGCAGCGCAAGGGGACCAGGGTCAGTGTTGTCAGTACCGTGCGTTCGCAACCGCCCATGGCGGCGGACGAGTTGCGCCGCCAGGCCGACTGTTTCGTTGATCTCTATGATTTGATGCCCCAGATCCAACGCGAGGGCCAACATCGTGAGGACCCGGCTTTCGCCGCTCAGGTCTAACCGGTCAAATCCGAGCCATGGCTAAGCCTATCAACACGCCGGGCCGCGATTGCCCGTTGTGCCCCCGGTTGGTCGACTTTCGCCATCAGGTACGCGCCGCCCATGGTGACTGGCATAATGCGCCGGTGGACTCCTTCGGCCCCAAAGACAGCGCCCTGCTGATCGTTGGATTGGCGCCGGGCATGCGCGGGGCCAATTGCACCGGGCGCCCGTTCACCGGTGACTTCGCCGGCGACCTGCTCTACGCCACACTCCAGACCTTCGGGTTCTGCCGGGGCGAATACGGCGCAAGTGCCGCTGATGGGCTCCAATTGGTCAATTGCCGCATTACCAACGCGGTGCGTTGCGTGCCACCGGAAAACAAGCCGGTTGCCGCCGAAGTCAACGCCTGCCGGCCGTTTCTGATCCACGAGATTGAGTCTCTGGCGAACCTGCGCATTATTCTGGCCCTGGGCACCCTCGCTCACAACGCGGTACTGCGCGCTCTGGGCCATAGACAAAGCGCCGCGAAGTTCAGCCACAACGCCCGCCACGCCCTGCCGAACGGCTTGACCCTCGCCGACAGCTACCACTGCTCGCGCTACAACACCAACACCGGTCGCCTCACCGAAGCCATGTTCCATGATGTGTTTCGAGAGCTTGGAACCACGCTCGATCCGGCTTAACCCCTATTCCTGCCCGCGCGACTTCATGAGCCGGGCCTTGTCGCGCTTCCATTCTTGTTCTTTCAGGGTGGCGCGCTTGTCGTATTGGCGTTTGCCCTTGGCCAGCCCGAGGCTGGTCTTGGCCAGGCCGCGGTCGTTGAAGTAGATGGACAGCGGCACCAGGGTCATGCCGTCGCGCTGCAGGGCGTTGGTAAGGCGCTGGATCTCGCGCTTGTGAAGCAACAGTTTTCGCGGCCGCCTTGGCGGGTGGTTCTCGCGGTTGCCGCCGGAATACTCCGAGATGTGGGCGTTGAGCAGGAAGATGTCGTTGCCCCTCACCGTGGCGTAGGCCTCGTTAATGTTGGCGCGGCCTTCGCGGAGCGACTTGACTTCGGTGCCGGTCAGCATCATGCCGGCCTCGAAGGTATCCTCGATGAAATAGGTATGGCGCGCCTTGCGGTTTTGCGCGGCGAACTTCTGGTCAGGCTTTTTCTTTTTCTGGGCCAAAGCCCTGGCCCCTGCGCGCCGCTAGTTAAGGACGCCGGCCGAGCGCATGGCGGCTTCGACCAACGCCTTGGTTTTGTCCGTGGACTCGACCAGAGGCAGCCGCACCCGCCCATCGCACAGGCCAAGTAGACTGGCGGCGTACTTCACCGGTCCCGGGCTGGTTTCGGAAAACAGCGCATCGTGCAGCGGCATGAGCCGTTCCTGGATGGCCAGTGCCTCGGCGGGCTTGCCGGCCTGCCAGGCGAGATGCATGTCCGAGCACTGGCGCGGCGCCACATTGGCGGTAACCGAAATACAGCCATGGCCACCATTGGCCAGCAACGACAGCACGGCGGCGTCCTCGCCGGACATCTGGGCGAAGTCGGCGCCACAGGCCAGCGTGGTGCGCAGCGGCCGCACCGGGTCGTTGGTGGCGTCCTTGACGCCGACGATATTGGGCATTTTGGCGAGGCGCGCCATGGTCTCAACGCTCATGTCGACAACGCTGCGGCCGGGAATGTTGTAGATCATCAGGGGCAGATCGACGGCGTCGTGAATTGCCTTGAAATGCTGGTACAGACCTTCCTGGGTCGGCTTGTTGTAATAGGGCGTCACATGAAGGCCGGCGTCAGCGCCGGCTTCCTTGGCGTGGCGGGTCAGGGAGATTGCCTCCTCCGTGGAATTCGAACCGGCGCCGGCAATGACCGGCACCCGCCCTTTGGTCACCTCGATGCACAGATCGATGACCCGCTCGTGCTCCGCATGACTAAGCGTCGGCGACTCACCGGTGGTGCCGCAGGGCACCAGGCCGTGTGTCCCTTCATTGATCTGCCATTCCACCAAACTCTGGAATTGGGTTTCGCCAATAGATCCGTTTTCAAACGGCGTGACGAGGGCAACGTAGGAACCTTTGAACATGGCTCCGTCCTCTCAAATTGTAGTATTTCGCAGAACATAGCGATAAGCCTCTACTCCGGCAAGTAATCGTCAACGGTTGTCGGTTCAGGTAACCTGGGCCTATCATGACGCTGATTGGTATCCAGGAGCGATCGTCGCGGTGACAACCTTGCGTTCTCTTGTAGGCGGCTTGCTCCTTGCCATAGTCCTTGCGGCTCCGGCGCGGGCTCAGGATTTCGTCCCCCTGCCCGACGATCACGCACTTTACGGTGCGGCCTTCGCCCTGGCCGAAGCCGGCGAGTGGGACCGCGCCTATACCATGACTGCCAAGGGAAACCACCCGGCGCTGGTCAAGGTGATCACGTGGATCCGGCTGACCAAGAGCCAGCCCGTACCGCCGTTCGAAGAGATCACGGCATTTATCGAGGCTAATCCCACGTGGCCCGGCATGGCGACCTTGCGGCGCCGCGCCGAGGCCGCCATCGACGACAGCACCGACAAGTGGCTGGTGGCGGACTGGTTCGCCGCCTACCCGCCCCTGAGCGGTATCGGCAAAATGTGGCTCGCCGAGGCTTACGCGGTGGCCGGCGACGATCAGGTCGCCACCACCCTGCTGCGCGATGCCTGGGTCAATCACAACTTCGCCTACCGCGAGGAAAAGACGTTCTATGCCCGTCATCACAAGCAGCTGACAGGCGACGACCATATCGCTCGCCTCGACCGCCTGCTGTGGGAAGGTAAGCGCGGCGCGGCAAGGCGTCTGCGTCGGCGCATCGATGCCGGGTACTGGGCCTTGGCTGAGGCGCGCATTGCATTGCGGGCCTTTGCCGGCGGGGTCGATGGCGCCATTGCCCGGGTGCCGGCCGAACTGCGCGACCATCCATCCCTGTGGTACGAGCGTTTGCGCTGGCGCCGGCGCAAGGGTTTCGACGAAAGCGCCCGGAAGATCATTTCGGCCCTGCCCGAAGACCTGATGAAGCCGGCGGCGTGGTGGCACGAAATCCATATCGAGATTCGCAGAACCATCGCCGATGGTTTGATTACCGAAGCCTACGAATTCGCCAATGATCATCGCCAGCACCAGCCCCTGCCGGTGTCCGAAGCCGAGTGGTTGGCCGGCTGGATCGCCCTGAGTTTTCTCAATGATCCGGATGTGGCCTATCCTCACTTCGCCTTACTCCATTCGGCGGTGCGCTATCCCATCAGCATCGCTCGTGGCGCCTACTGGACGGGCCGGGCCGCGGCGGCGGTCAATAATCCGGTTTTGGCGCGACACTGGTTTGGCGCTGCCGCCCAGTTTCCCACCACGTTCTATGGCCAGCTCGCCCTCGCCGCCCTTGGTGGCAAGGAATTGTTCAAGCTGCCGCCCCCCCCCACGCCCAATGCCGGCGATGTCGCGGCTATCGATGGATACGAATTGACCGCGGTGGTCCGTGCCCTGGCGGAGTCTGGACACAAGAAATTGCTCCGCCCCTTTGTCACTAAGCTTCTTGATGTCGCCGTGACGCCGGGTCAGCGACGCCTCGTCGCCGCGGTCGTGGCCGCCGCCGGAAGACCGGAGTTTGCCGTTGTGGTGGCGCGACGCAGCGCCCGCAAAGGCACCGCCCTCATCAAATACGGCTACCCCGTGATCGACCAGCCCCAGGGTTCAGGGCCGGGTTCCATGGTCGACGACGCTCTGGTCCTGGCCATGATGCGCCAGGAAAGCGGGTTTGATCAGATGGCTGTGAGCCGCGCCGGGGCGCTCGGTTATTTGCAGCTCATGCCGGCGACCGCGCGTACCGTGGCGAAGCGCCTGGGCTTGCCCTATAGCAAGGCCCGCCTGACCAACGATCCGGATTACAATCTCACCCTGGGCCGTGCGTTCATCGCCAAGCTTCTCGACAACTACGACGGCTCCTACGCCCTGGCCCTAGCTGCTTACAACGCCGGCCCGTCGCGGGTGCGGCGTTGGGTTCGGCTCTACGGCGACCCGCGAAAGGGTGATATCGACATCATCGACTGGATCGAACTGATCCCCATTTCGGAGACCCGTAATTATGTCCAGCGAGTTATGGAAGCGGTGGCGATCTATCGCTACCGCCTCGGCCGGCCGGCGCTGGTGCGCGGGTTATTGCTCGATCTGCAACGGGGAATTACCGTAAATTGACTAGAACCACCGTTCCGGGAGGAGGTAATGACACATACACGTTTCAGCGGCATCGGGGCCTGCGTGTTCGACGCCTACGGCACTTTGTTTGACGTCCATTCGGCGGTGGGTCGCTATCGCAGCGACCTTGGCGACGTGGCCGATGCGGTATCCCAGACTTGGCGCGACAAGCAGCTGCAATACACCTGGCTGCGCAGCCTCATGGGCGACAAGCATCATGTGGATTTCTGGCAGGTCACCGGCGACGCCCTGGACTTCGCTCTCGAGACTCACGGTGTCGATAACCGGGAGCTGCGCGACCGACTGTTGGCCTGCTATCTCGAGCTCGCCGCTTACCCCGAGATCAAGGATGTGCTGACCCGGCTCAAGGACAGCGGACTGAAATGCGCCATCCTGTCCAACGGAGCGCCGGAAATGCTCGCCGCCGCGGTTCGCAACGCCGGCATCGAAAATCTGCTCGACGCCATTCTCTCGGTCGAGCATGTGGGTATTTTCAAACCGGACCCGTCAGTTTACGGCTTGGCGGTGGAGCGCCTGGGGGTAAGCGCCGAGCAGGTCTCGTTCCAGTCATCCAACGCCTGGGACGCTCACGCCGCCGGCGCCTTCGGCTTCCGGGTCGCCTGGGTCAACCGCTTCGGCCAGCGGCCCGAGCGCCTGCCCGGTCCCGCCGACGCCGAACTTAAGACCCTCGATGAACTGCCGTCCTTGCTCGGACTCTCGTGACCACATACCGCTCACGCCACGTCACCGCCACGGACGGCCTCAGTCTCTATGTCCGAGATTATGGCGACCCTACTGCGTCGCGAACCCCGGTGCTGTGCCTGTCAGGCGTCGCCCGCTCGTCCAAGGATTTCGAGGATCTGGCGCCCCGTCTGGCCGCTGATCGCCGGGTAATCTGCCCGGATTATCGCGGCCGTGGCCAATCAGCCTACGACCCCGACTGGCGCAACTACCATCCCCGGGTCTACATTCGGGATATGCTCGATATTCTGACGGCTCTCGATGTGCATCGCGCGGTGGTAATCGGCACCTCCCTGGGGGGACTACTCGCCATGGGTCTGGCGGTTGTCCGGCCGACCGCTCTCGCCGGCGCGGTGCTCAATGACGTCGGCCCGGAGATCAACCTGTCCGGCGTCAGCCGCATCATCGACTATATGCGCGCCAATGCCCGCCAGGCCGATTGGGACGGCGCCGTCAGCTTCATCAAACAGAACTTCCGCCACGACGGCATGACCGATGACAACCAGTGGCGCAAGCTGGCCGCGCGGACCTATACCGAGGGCCACGACGGCGTGCTGCGCTACGACTTCGACCCGGCCATCGCCCGGGCCATGGAATTCGGCTCGGACACACTGCCCACCCATTGGCCAGCGTTCCGGACCTTTTCACGAATGCCCGTGTTGGCCCTGCGCGGCGCCCTGTCGGACGTGTTGACCGAAGCGGTGTTCGACCGCATGGCCATGGAGAAGCCTGATCTCACCCGTGTCACCGTGCCCGGTGTCGGGCATGTTCCCCTCTTGGATGAACCTGAATGTGAAAGCGCGATCGATGACTTCCTCCAACGCCACTGAGCGTCCGACCTATGCCGATATCGAAGCCGCGTCCGAACAGTTGCGCGGCCTTGCGGTGGTCACGCCACTGCTTGAATCGCCACTGCTCAACGAGATGATCGGCGGTCGCCTGCTGATCAAGGCGGAGCCCCTGCAGCGCACCGGCTCGTTCAAGTTCCGTGGCGCCTATAACCGCATCAGCCAGCTTTCGAACGAAGAGCGGGAGCGCGGTGTGGTGGCCTATTCCTCGGGCAACCATGCTCAGGGTGTGGCGGCCGCGGCCCACGTTGTTGGCACGCCGGCGATCGTCGTCATGCCTCGTGACGCGCCGGGCATCAAGATCGACAACACCCGCGCCTGGGGTGCCGAAGTGGTGCTCTATGAACGGGCCAGTGAATCCCGCGAAGCCCGCAGTCGCAAAATCGCCGAGGAACGTGGCATGACCCTGGTGCCGCCGTTCGATCATCCGTTGATCATTGCCGGCCAGGGCACGGTCGGGCGCGAGCTCGCCGATCAGGCCGACGCCCTGGATGCCAAACTGGACGCGGTGTTGTCGCCCTGTGGCGGCGGCGGCCTGGTGTCGGGCTGCGCCACGGCGATCCGAGCGCGATGCCCCGGTACGGACGTGTTCTCGGTTGAACCCGAAGGCTTCGACGACACCGCCCGCTCCCTGGTCAGCGGAAATCGCGAGCGCGCCCAGGACGACGCCACGAGTTTCTGCGATGCGCTGTTGGCGCCGACGCCGGGGCAACTGACGTTTTCCATCAATTATGACCTGCTGGCGGGCGGCCTGACGGCCAGCGACGACGAGGTCGCCCGCGCCATGCGCCTCGCGCTCATGTATCTCAAGCTGGTTACCGAGCCCGGCGGCGCCGTCGCCCTGGCGGCCGCCATAGCCGGCAAGTACGACTGCCGCCGCAAGACCGTGGGGATCATCGTTTCCGGCGGCAATGTAGACCCGGAAGTTTTTGGTTCGGCGCTCGCCCGCGCCGCCTAGTCAACAGAGAAAGCAGCGTAAGATCATGGACACGACCCCGACCACCGACCAAATCATCGCCGCCGCCGACGCCCTTTATGACGAATCAGTTGGGTTGCTTAGTGAACTGGTGCGCCATCCCTCGACCCTCGGTAATGAAGCCTCGGCCCAGAACTATATCGCCGAGGTTTTTGCCGACCTTGGCCTCATGGTCGACAAGTTCGAGATCGATATCAATACCATCAAGGATGAACAAGGCTTCTCACCGGTGGATTGGAGTTACAAGGGCAAGGAGAACGTGGTTGCCGTCCATCAGCCCCAACGCAACACCGGTCGCTCGCTGATCTTCAACGGCCATATGGACGTGGTGCCCGAAGGCCCCGCCGATATGTGGACCGACGGTCCTTTCGAACCAGTGGTTCGCGACGGGCGGCTCTTCGGTCGTGGTGGTGGCGATATGAAGGCCGGCATCGTCTCCTACACCATGGCGTTCAAGGCCCTGCAGACCATGGGACTGCAGCCGGCGGCGCCGGTCTACCTGCAATCGGTCATCGAGGAAGAGTGCACCGGCAACGGCGCCCTCGCCTGCCTGACCCGGGGTTACAAGGCCGACGCGGCGATCATTCCCGAGCCCTTCGAGCAAAGCCTCATGATTGGCCAGATGGGAGTCATGTGGTTCCGTGTCCTGGTTCGCGGCAAGCCTGCCCATGTGCTCGATACCTCGGCTGGCATCAACGCCATCGAGGCGGCGTTCGAGTTGGTCCAGGCGCTTAAGGCACTGGAAGAACAATGGAACCATGACGAGGTGCGCCACGAGAGCTACGAAGGCGCAAAGCACCCGGTCAATTTCAATCTGGGTGTAATCCAGGGTGGCGAGTGGCCGTCGTCGGTGCCTACGGAGTGTAGTTTTAAAATGCGGGTGGGCTTCTTTCCCGGCATCAAACCGGCCGAAATTCGCGAGGTCGTGCTCAAGACAATCAATGAAGCCGCCCAGAACAACCCCGGCATGACGAAAACCCCGCCGGTGGTGGAATTTATCGGCTTCCAGGCCGAGGGCTGCACCATCGACCCGGAAGAAGCCATGATGCAGATGATGGCCGACGTTCATACCCGCGTCACCGGTCGCGACCCGGTGTTCAGATCGACCACGGCCACCACCGACGCCCGCTTCTTCAATCTGTACGGCAATATTCCGGCGACCTGTTATGGCCCGGAAGCAGACTCCATCCACGGCATCGATGAATCCGTGGGCCTGCAAAGCTTTAAGGAAGTAACCCGGGTGCTGGCGGTATTCCTGGCTGAATGGTGCGGTACCGAGCCGTTGATCCGCAAGGCCTGAACCAGCGCTCTCGGACTTGCCCACTGGTCGCCGCACCGCTAGTCTGTCGGCCCTCGATTTTACGGGTTGAATATGGACATTTCCAAGGATTTTTGCGCCCTCGTGGGCAATACGCCGCTGCTGCGCCTGAACAAGGCGTCGGAGGCGACCGGTTGCGAAATTCTCGGTAAAGCCGAGTTTCTCAATCCCGGTCAGTCGGTCAAGGACCGGGCTGCGTTGTCCATGGTGCTGGACGCCGAGAAGCGGGGCACTCTCAACCCCGGCGGGCTAATCGTCGAGGGCACCGCCGGCAATACGGGAATCGGCCTCGCCCTGGTCGCCCTGGCGCGGGGTTATCGTACCCTGATCGTTATGCCGGAGACCCAGAGCCAGGAAAAACAGGACGCGCTTCGTCTCTGTGGCGCGCGGCTTCAATTGGAGCCCGCCAAGCCCTACAAGGACCCGGGCAACTACGTGCGGGTCTCGGAGCGTGTCGCCAAGGAACTCGCCGAGACCGAGCCCAATGGCGTGTTGTGGGCCAACCAGTGGGATAATCTGGCCAATCGTCAGGCCCATTACGAGGGCACTGGCCCGGAAATCTGGCGCCAGACCGAAGGCAAGGTGGATGCCTTCGTCTCGGCCATCGGCACCGGCGGCATCTTGTCGGGCACCGGTATGTTTCTTAAGGAGCAAAACCCTGATATTCGCGTTGTCCTGGCTGATCCGCCGGGGGCCGCCATGTTCAACTATTTTGCCCATGGTGAACTCAAGTCGGACGGCTCATCGATTACCGAGGGTATCGGCCAGGGACGCGTCACCGGAAATGTGGATGGTGCCTTGGTTGACGATCAGGTTCAGATCAGCGACAGCCTCATGCTTGAGACGATTTTCGATCTGGCGCAAGACGAAGGACATATTCTTGGGGGCTCGAGCGGCGTCAACCTGGCCGGCGCCATTCACACGGCCAAGCAAATGGGGCCCGGCCACACCATCGTGACCATGCTGTGCGATTATGGTCATCGCTACTTCAGCAAGCTGTATAACCCGACATTCCTACGCGCCAAGGATCTGCCCGTTCCCGCCTGGCTTGAATAGGCATCACAAAGGTGTTGCCATGACCGTTGAGAAAATATTTGAGCACGATGCCTACGCCAAGAGCTGCGACGCCACGGTGGTGTCGTCCGGTCCTGACGGCATCGAGCTCGATCGCACGGTGTTCTACGCCATGGGCGGCGGCCAGCCGGGCGATCAGGGCGTGTTGCGCCTGGCCGGCGGCGACGAGATCGCCATTGCTGATACCCGCAAAGGCGAAGGCCCCGGCTCGATCATCCACATTCCCACCGAGGGCGCAGCCCTGCCCGTGGTCGGTGATGCGGTTAGCGCCGAGATCGACTGGGACCGGCGCCATCGCCTCATGCGCATTCATACCTGTCTGCATCTGCTGTGCACCGTGGTCGAATTTCCGGTGACCGGCGGTCAGATCAGTGAAGGCAAGGGCCGCCTCGATTTTGACATCGAAGAAGATGGCCTGGTCGAGGGGAATCACCCAGTGACGTCGCGCTGGATCGACGACGATGAACTGGCTAGCCAGTCCGACCTGGTCAAAACCATGTCAGTGGCGCCGCCTACCGGTCAGGGTCAGGTCAGACTTTTGGAAATCGAAGGCGTCGACCTTCAAGCCTGTGGTGGCACCCACGTGGCCGCGACCGGTGAAATCGGCGCGGTCCGGGTCAGCAAGATCGAAAACAAGGGCCGCCACAACCGCCGCGTTGTGGTAGTCTTCGTCGACGCCTAGAACCCTCTTTATACGAACGGGCAAAGCAATGGCCGACCCGAAAGACACTCTGGTTAGCACCGACTGGCTCGCCGAACGGCTCGACGCACCGGACGTGCGTATTGTCGATGGCTCGTGGTTCCTGCCCGACGCCGGTCGCGATGGCAGACAGGAGTTCGCCGCCGAGCACATTCCCGGCGCGGTGTTTTTCGATATCGACGATATCGCCGATAATGACAGTGGCCTACCCCACACCATGCCCAGCCCGGAGAAATTCTCCAGCCGGGTGCGTAAACTGGGACTTGGCGACGGCGGCTATATCGTCGCCTATGATTCGGGTATCTGGATGGCGGCCGCGCGCGTGTGGTGGATGTTTCGCGTCTTCGGTCACGAGGATGTCTCGGTGCTTGACGGCGGTCTTGAGAAATGGCGGGCCGAGGGGCGGCCGGTCAGCGACGCACCCATCATGCCCAGAGACCGCCATTTCACAGCGCGCAAGAATACTTTTCTGCTACGCGATGTGGAGCAGCTAATGGCCAATATCGACAGTCGCCGAGAACAGGTTGTCGACGTGCGCTCGCCCGGTCGCTTCAATGGTACTGAGCCCGAGCCCCGTCCGGGTTTGCGCAGCGGTCACATTCCCGGCAGCCTCAATCTGCCGTTCAGCGAATTGATTGACGGCGAGACCAGAACGTTGCGCGATCCCGATACCCTGCGTACCATAATCGCCGACGCCGGAATTGACCTGGGCCGGCCGATTGTCACCAGCTGCGGCTCCGGGGTTACTGCCTGCGTTGCCGCCCTCGCCCTGCACCTGATCGGCCACCGCGATATCGCGGTTTACGATGGCTCATGGAGCGAATGGGGCAGCCGCGACGATACCCCTGTCGAGACCTGACTATGGCTGACATCCGTATCCGCCCGGTCGAGGACGGCGACCTGGGGGCGGTCGTTACCCTGTGGTACGACTGCGATTTGACCAAATCCTATAACCTGCCGGGCCACGACATTGCCTTTTGCCGCGCGTCCCCGACCAGCGAGTTGTTCGTCGGTATTGACGACAACGATGCCGTGGTGGCCAGCATTATGGTTGGTCATGACGGTCATCGCGGCTGGCTGTATTATGTGGCCGTGGATCCAACCTTCCGCAAACAGGACCTGGGCCGCCGTATGGTCGCCCATGGCGAGGGCTGGCTAAAGTCGCTTGGCGTGCGCAAGGTTAATTTGTTGATCCGCGAAACCAATACCCAGGTCCAGACGTTCTACGAACGCATCGGCTACGACGTCGAGCCACGCACCGCCATGGCCCGCTGGATCGGGGAAAAGCCCAGGTCATGACCCAGGACAATATCCGCTTTATCGACACCACGGTAACCTACCTGGAGATGTTCGCCCAGCCGGTGCGGCCAACCGTGCCGGCGCCTTTGGATCAACACGCTATTCTTCGCGCCGAGCTGCCAACAGTGTCGTTCTACCGCTATCTCTACAACACCGTGGGAGAGCCGTGGAACTGGACCGACCGGCGCGTTCTCGGCGACAAGACCCTGTGCGACATAATCCACGACCCGCTGGTGGAGATCTATGTGCTGTACATTGCTGGTGTGCCCGCAGGGTTTGTCGAGATCGACCGGCGCATCAAGGGCGAAGTGGAAATGGGTTTTGTCGGCCTTATACCGGAATTCACCGGGCGCGGCTTAGGCAATTACATATTGGACTGGGCCATCCATGCCGCCTGGTCAAGCGATCCGAACCGGGTCTGGTTACATACCTGTGATCTTGATCATCCGCGGGCGCTGCCGCTCTATCAGCACGCCGGATTCGCCGCCTACAAACGTCAAGTCGAAAAAGTGGCGGCGCTCGAAAGTTTAAGCTGACAGCGTCTTAGTGCTGAATAATCTGGCTGAGGAACAGCTTGGTGCGTTCGTGCTGCGGGTTGTTGAAGAATTCGTAGGGTTCGTTCTGCTCGACGATCTCGCCTTCGTCCATGATGATCACCCGGTCGGCCACGGTCTTGGCGAAGCCCATCTCGTGGGTCACCACGATCATGGTCATGCCGGTGTCCGCCAGTTCGACCATGACGTCGAGCACTTCCTTGATCATCTCCGGATCGAGCGCCGATGTCGGCTCGTCGAACAGCATGATCTTGGGGTTCATGCAGAGCGAGCGGGCAATGGCCACGCGCTGCTGCTGACCGCCCGAAAGCTGGCCGGGAAACTTGTCGGCCTGCTCGGGAATCTTCACGCGCTCGAGATAGAGCATGGCCGCTTCGATGGCCTCGGCCTTGGGTACCCTGCGCACCCAGATCGGCCCGAGAGTGAGGTTTTCGAGGATTGAGAGATGGGGAAACAGGTTGAAGCTCTGGAACACCATGCCCACTTCGCTGCGGATGTGGTCGATGTTCTTGAGGTTCTTGTCGAGGATCATGCCGTCGACGATGATGTCGCCCGCCTGATGCTCCTCAAGCCGGTTGATGCAGCGAATGAGGGTCGACTTGCCCGACCCGGACGGGCCACAAACGACGATCCGTTCGCCCTGCCGAACCTCAAGGTCGACGTCTTTCAGGACGTGGAAATCGCCGTACCACTTATTGACCTGATTCATCTCAATGATGACTTCCGCCGAAGCGGCGGAGACCAATTGACCCTGGTTTTCCTCGAAATCCATGGCTGCCATTTTTTTCTCCCGATCTTCGCGGATTAACGGTTGGCGCCGGCTGAAAGCTTCACTTCCAGATGGCGGCTGTATTTCGACATAGCAAAACAGACGATGAAGAACAGGACCGCGCCGAAGACCAGCGGTTCCTTGTGCAGTCCCCGCCACGCACCGTCCAGACTGGCCGCGCGCAACATGCCCAGCAGATCGAACAAGCCGATGATCGATACCAGGGTGGTGTCTTTCAGCAGTCCGATAAAGCTGCCGACGATATTGGGAATCATGTGCTTGAGGGCCTGGGGCATGACCACAAAACTCATCATCCCCCAATAGCCCAGGCCGACTGTATGGGCGGCTTCGTACTGACCCTTGGGAATCGCCTGGAGGCCGGCGCGAACCGTCTCGGCCATGTAGCAGCCGGAGAACAGGCAAACCGCGATAATGACCTGGGTCAGCTTGTTGAGGGGAACGCCCTCGGGCATGAACAGCGGGAACATGGTGGTCGCCATGAACAACACCGTGATCAGCGGTACCGAGCGGAACATTTCGATGAATGTGGTGCTCAAGACCCGAACCACCGGCAATTGGGATCGGCGGCCCAGGGCCAGGAAGATACCTAATGGCAGCGCCGAGGCGATGCCGATGCCCGATATCACCAGGGTGAGGAAGAAGCCACCCCATTTTGTCCAGGGCACCTTTTCAAGGGTCCAGCCCGACTGTAGGGCAAAAACAATCACGAGCGCTGCCGCGAGGATGGCGAGGAGCGTGTATCGCTGGTTGGCTTCCGATGCCGTGTCCTTGCCAAGCATAATGGTCAAGGCTTCTGGTAAACTGCGGCCGCTGGTTAAGCCGATAATCGTGTGGATCGTATTGCCGATCAGGCAAACAATCGCACCGGTGATCATGACCTGCATGAAAATGCCCTTGTCGCCGCCAGCGAACAGGTAGCCTGCGAGGAAGGGATAGAGGAACACTGTGGTGAGGCCGATGAAGATCTTGTCCTTGACCCGCGGCATCCACATGGGTGCCATCCATAGGATCAAGAGCACGCCGCCGAGGTTTACTCGCCACAATTCGGCGCGGATGTAGCGACCGTAGAAGAAGTTTTCCATCCATCGGATGACGCCGGCCCAACAAGCGCCTTCGAGGCTGATGTCGTAACACTCACGCCGGGTTTCCGCGACCCAGACGGCCTCGGAAATGCCCCAAACCCACAGCCCCTTTACGGTGATAAAGATGATGTAGATGGAAGCCAGGGTCAGGATGGTGTTGATCAAGGAGGAGAACAGGTTTTTATGCATCCACCCGAGGAACGACGCCTCCGATAGCGGAGCCGGCTTGGCGGCCGTCGGATCACCCATTACATATGCCATGATCAGCGCTCCACCAGTTGGACGCGTTTATTATAAACGTTCAGTACGCCCGAGATTGACAGGCTGATGAACATGTAGAATGCCATGGTCATGCCGACCATTTCGACTGCATAGCCGGCCTGGTTCAAAGCCGTCTGCATGAACAACGCGACCACGTCCGAATAGCCGATGGCGATGGCCAGGGACGAGTTTTTGACCACATTCATCCACAGGCTGATCATCGGCGGCATAATGGCGCGCATGGCCTGGGGAATGATAATCAGGATCATCGCCCGGTTCGGCCTGAGGCCGATGGCCAGCGCCGCTTCGGTCTGTCCCTTGTTGACTGACAGAATGCCGGCGCGCACGGATTCGGCCAAATGCGCCGCATGGTAGATGGTCAATGAGACCAACAATGCCAGGAAGGCCGGCGGCAGACTGAAACCGCCCCTGTAGTTGAAGCCCTTGAGGTAAGGAATATCCCACTCCAACGGCGAGCCAGTTATCAGGTAAACCAAACCCGGCAGGGCTATAATCAGGGCAATGGAAGCGCTTGTAACGGGGAATTGCTGGCCGGTTTCGTCCTGGCGCTTGTGGGCCCACAGTCTGAGAAGGAAGACGCCGATAACGGCGGCAATAAAGGCGACAATGGTCATCCAGAACAAATCGCCGGGGATCGGCCACGCGCTATAGAGACCGCGGTTGTTGAGGATCAGGACCTCGGCGCCGGCGGAAAGATCGAGGCTCTGCTTGACCTTCGGCAGAATATTGAACACGCCGACGTACCAGAAAATGATCTGCAGCAGCAGCGGGGTATTGCGGATGATCTCCACATAGGTCAATGCCAGCCGGGCCACCAGCCAGTTGGAAGAAAGCCGCAAAACGCCGACAAAGAAGCCAAGAAACGTGCTGGCGACGATGGCGAAAACTGACACCAACAATGTATTGATACAGCCGATTAAGAAGATATCGCCGTAGGTGCCGACACCGGGGACATACTCAATGAGCTTGAAGTCCGTGTCGAACCCGGCTTCTGCCGTAATGAAGGCAAAGCCGCTCTTCATGCCGCGCACTTCGAGATTGTGCGCCGTGGTACTGATGAGGTACCAGGCAATCCAGCAGACCGCACAGGCCGTCAAAATTTGATAAAAAACCGAGCGCACGCGCTCGTCGTGGAAGAAGTCGAATTGTTCTTTTGGCCTTACGCGCGTCGCAGCCTTACCGGTATCGCTAACGGCCATGACAATTTGCCCCCGATATGTCGTGTAGGCCCCCAGAAATGAAAGCGCCCAGCCCTTCTTAACGGGGCTGGGCGCCATCAAGTTATTCTAGCGAAATGGCGGGGAGTACATCAGACCACCATTGGTCCAGATGTCGTTCGCCGAACCGGACCGGCCGATGCCGATGCCGAGTTCACCGCTGCCCATATAGGCTTCGTAGATCTCGCCGTAGTTACCGACCTGGCTGATGATGTTGTAGGCCCAGTCTTTACTGAGGCCCAAACCTTCATGCAGGTTGCCTTCGACGCCAAGCATGCGGCGTACGGAAGCGTTGGTCGAGTTGGCGCGCATGTCGTCCACGTTGGCCTTGTTGACGCCGAGTTCCTCGGCATTGATCAAGGCATAGACAGTCCACTTGACGATGTCGAACCACTGCGCATCACCCTGGCGCACCGCCGGAGCCAAGGGCTCCTTGGAGATGGTCTCGGGGAGAACGATGTGGTCGTCAGGATTGGGGAACGCGGCCTTGTTGGAGGCCAGTCCCGACTTGTCGTTGGTCAACGCATCGCAACCACCATTGAGGTAGGTGTCGTTACGAACGTTGCCGTCTTCGAAAGTCACCGGGCTGATGTCGAGGCCGTTAACCCGGCTGAAGTCGGCCAGGTTGAGCTCGGTGGTGGTGCCGGTCAGGACGCAGACCGTGGCTCCGGCAAGGTCCATGGCGCTGGTGATGCCACTGTCCTTGGGAACCATGAAGCCCTGGCCGTCATAGAAGTTGGTCGCCGTGAAGTCGAGGCCCAACTGGGTGTCGCGAAGCAACGTCCAGGTGGCCGTCCGCGACAGCATGTCGGACTCACCATTGGCCAACGCCGTGAAGCGGACCTGCGAGCTGACCGACTGGATTTCCAACGCCTTCTTGTCGCCGAAGATGGCGGCGGCAACGGCCTGGCAGATAGATACGTCACTGCCGTACCATTCGCCGTCGGCGTCGAGGTTGTAGAAGCCGGGCGAAGGCTGACCGACCTGACAACGCAGGTGGCCGCGTTCCTTCACGATTTCCAGCGTGCTTTGCGCTGACGCGACGGTTGTGCCGGCGAACGTGACGGCGGCCACCGCGGTTAGCGATGCTAAAAGTGCCTTGAGTTTCATTCTGTGCTCTCCCTAATAACGCTACGATGTCTTGTTAAATTGACGATGCAATGAGCACTCAAAGTTTTGCTCTTGCGACATCTCGAACTCACGTTAGCGGCTTGTTTTCCATACCGCAATAGACTTTGAGGCCATCCCGTGGCCGTGGATTAACTTTATTCGACGATAGTTTTGCTTTGTTCGGCGACACACTCGAACCGCTTGTCGATGGAGCGCGGATTGGTCTGCTTCAGACTCTCGTGAATGGATTCCGCGCGAGACTTGCTCGCCAGGCAGGCTTCCTCGGTTGCATAAGGCATGGGCCCCCAGCCCTTCGTGGCTTCACCCTCAACCCATTGCCCGTCCATAAGAAAAAATACCACCAACAAGAATTTCATAAATTAATCACCGCGCCGGACCGTTCAACTGCCGGTCTCGACCGCCTTCCAATACTCCATGTTCAATTTGCTGATAAGCCGGTCATGCAAAGAGCCCAGACATTGACGCAGGCTCATCATTCCCGACCGCGTGACCCGGTAACAGCGGTCGAACCCGGTCTCCGCCAAGGCGTCGGCGGCGTCGATGGCAGGGCGACACTCTGCCACACCGCATTGCGCTGGGTCTCGCTGGCGCGGCCCCCCGGTGGCAATGCATTGATCAACTTGGCGGTCTGACGCGCCGCAAAAACCTCATCGCCGCCGCACTCACCGCGGGCGCATTGCAGAGTGACCGGCTCCAGGCTGGCGATCAACCCGAGGATCTGGGGTTCCGCGGCGGCTGGTGTCGCGCCAAGCAACACAAAAACAGCAAATGTCAGGCAGATATGAATGCGTCTGGCCATGGCGATCGTCTCCAACTCTGTGCGAGCCGGTGGATTATAACACAATCTGACCGCAACCGGCCACTTGCGGGGTGATCACGTTGTCATCGGCACCCGCTTTCCCGTAGGATCGCGGGCAAGAGTTTCGTGTAGTTAGGATTCTTTCATGTCGAGCACCCGTCGCCCCAAGGACGCAACCGCCGTGACCACTGTCGGACGGGACCCGTTCGCCAACCATGGGGTGGTCAATCCCCCAGTTTATCACGCTTCGACCATTCTGTTTCCGACCCTGGCGGAATGGCGCAAGGCCCGTGATCTCGACTACCGTGGCGCGCGCTACGGCCGGACCGGGACGCCGACGACCTTTGCCTTTGAGGAGGCGGTGGCCGAGATCGAGGGCGGTGACCGCGCCATCGCCGTGGCCTCGGGCCTTGGCGCCATTACGGCGACACTGCTTGCCCTTGTCGAAACAGGCGATCATCTGTTGGTAGTCGACACGGTATACGGCCCGACCCGGCGGGTTTGTACGGAGTTGCTGGGGAAATTCGGGGTCGAAACCACCTACTATGACCCGCTGATGGGGGCCGGAATCGCCGACCTGATCCGACCTAACACCCGGCTGGTCTACATGGAGTCCCCCGGCACGGCGACATTCGAAGTTCAGGACGTGCCCGCCATCGCCGCCGCGGCCCATGACCGGGGCGCCGTCACGATTGCCGATAACACCTGGTCTTCGCCGTTATATTTCAAATCTTTCGAGCATGGTATTGACATATCAATTCATGCGGTAACGAAGTATATCTCGGGTCATTCGGATGTCATGTCCGGGATCATTACGACGACCGACGAGATGTATCCTCGCATCCGTCCGTTCTCGATCCTTCACAGCGGTTGCGCCGGACCGGATGATTGCTATCTCTCGCTCCGCGGCCTTCGCACTCTGGCTGTACGCATGCCGCGCCATCAGGAAACCGCCTTGATCCTGGCGCGTTGGCTGCAGGACCGCCCGGAAGTCGAGCGGGTGCTTCACCCGGCCCTGCCCGACCACCCCGGTCATGATTTATGGAAGCGCGACTTTCTCGGCTCCTCCGGGTTGTTCGGCGCGGTTCTCAAACCCCTGCCCGACGCAGCCCTGGCGGCTTTCCTGGAAACCGGCTATCTGTTCAACATGGGCGCATCCTGGGGTGGCTACGAAAGCCTGATGATTCCTCTCGATATCACTGAGTCGCGCAGCGCGACTACCTGGGATGTGGAGGGGCAGATGCTTCGTATCCATGCCGGCCTCGAGGATCCGGACGATCTGATCGCCGATCTAGAACTGGCCTTCGAGAACCTTAACCGCGCGCTTTAAACAGCCCGGTCACCGTCATCACGGCGATAAACAGGATTACCGCGGCGACCACGATGGCGGGTCCGGCCGGCGCATCCCAGGTCATCGACCCGTAAAGCCCACCGGCCACACTGAGGCAACCGATGCCACTGGCGCCCAGGGCCATTTCCTCGGGCGTTACCGCCAGACGCCGGGCCGCTGCCGCCGGAATGATGAGCAACGAGGCAATCAGCAGTAGGCCGACGACCTTGAGACCGACGGCGATAACCACGGCAAGTAGGACCGTGAAGACCAGCCGCACCCGGGCCACAGGAACGCCCTCGACCCGTGCCAGCTCTTCGTTGACCGTCGCCGACAGCAGAGGCCGCCAAATGATACCGACCACGGCCAGCACCACCACGCCACCGCCGAATATCCACGCCAGATCGCCACGGCTAACCGCCAGAATGTCACCAAACAGGTAGGACAACAGATCGACCCGCAGGTTGTCCTGAAAGGCAATGGCCACCAGGCCGCAGGCGAGAGCGCCGTGGGCGAGAATGCCGAGAACCGTGTCGGTCGCCAGAGTCTTCCACTGGCGCATGGCGACCACCGCCAGGGCGAGGCCGACGCAGACGACGATGACCGCGAGGGTGAGATCGACCTCAAGCAGCAGCCCGAGGGCGACGCCGAGAAGCGCGGAATGGGCCATGGCGGCGCCGAAGTAGGCCATGCGCCGCCACACCACGAAGGCCCCCAGGGGCCCTGCCACCAGGGCGACGCCGATACCGCCGAGCAAGGCCCGGATCAGGAAATCATCCATGATCATGCGGCACCACATCGCCGTGGTGATCATGGTGATGATCGTGGTCGTGGGTGTATACTGCGAGCCCGCGTTCGGCGAGCGGGCCGAACAGTTCGAGATAAGCCGGATCGCGGGTCACGGTCTCGGGACGGCCGGTGCAGCAGACATGATGATTGAGACAGACCACCGTGTCCGTCGAGGCCATGACCAGATGTAGATCGTGGGAGACCATGAGCACGCCACAGCCCCGGCGCTCGCGGATGCGGGTGATGAGGCCGAACAACTTGCCCTGGCCGGTGACATCGACACCCTGGACCGGCTCATCAAGTACCAGCAGGCCGGGCGAGCGCAGCAGGGCGCGGGCCAACAGAATCCGCTGCAACTCGCCACCGGAGATATCCTGGACCGGGCTTTGAGTAAGACGTCCGGCGCCGACCTCGTCGAGGGCCGCCGCAATCTGGTTGCTATCAGCGGGGCCGCCGAGACGAAGGAACCGCGCCACGGTCAGCGGCAGGGTGTTCTCCACCGCCAGGCGTTGAGGCATATAGCCAATGCGTGTTCCCGGCCGCACGGAGACCTGCCCCCGGCTCGGCTTCAGTAACCCGAGGACGATGCGAACCAGGGTCGATTTGCCCGACCCGTTCGGCCCGATCAGGGTCACGATCTGACCGTCGTCAACAGTCAGGTCGACGTCGGTCAACACGGCGTTGCCGGCGAAGTCCATAGCCACGCCCTTGACCTCCACGAGCGACTTGCTCATTACGCGGCCACGTCCTGACAACCGGGGCACAGGCCGCGCAACTCGATGGTCTCCCGTTTGATCTTGAAGCCAATATCATTCGCGCTGGCTTGGAGCGCATCGCCGATGCGGTGGTCGTTGACCTCGGCGGCGCCGCCGCAGCCGTCACAAATCAGGAAATGGCCGGTGTGGGGCTGGTTCGGTGTCGGGCAGCCGACGAAGGCGTTGAGGGATTCGATGCGATGGATCAGGCCGTGGCCGAGCAGGAAGTCTAGTGCGCGGTAGACCGTCGGTGGCGCCGCCCGGCGGCCTTGGCCATTGAGGGTCTCGAGAATGGCATAGGCGCCCTGGGGTTCGTGGCTGCGCCACACCATCTCGAGGACCTGGCGGCGCAAAGTCGTGAGCCGGGCGCCGCGTCGTTGGCAAAGCTCGCCGGCGCCGTCCAGGGCGGTGGCAATGCAATGGCCGTGGTCGTGGTCGGCGCTGGTAAAGAGATATGTGCTGTCGCTCGGTTGACCCATGACACACCTGCAAACGGGGTTGTTATCTGATTTCGAAATGATACATTATAACATTATATAATTCCAGCCAACCAATGAGATCGCCGTGCGTCTTTACCGTTTCCTTATTGCTCTATTGATAACGTTTTCTGTCGCCGTAAGCGCCCGCGCCACGCCACCCGAGGTCGTGGTGAGTATTGTGCCGGTGCACGCCCTCATCGCGGCGGTGATGGACGGCGTTGCGGTCCCGTCATTAATCATCAAAGGCGGCGCCTCGCCCCACGACTATGCCCTGCGCCCATCGGACGCCACCATATTGAGCCGCGCCGACGTGGTCTTCTGGATCGGTCCGGACTTGGAGTTATTCTTGTCTAAGCCACTGGCCAGCCTGGCGGACAAGGCTCATGTGGTTACCCTGTCAAGATACGCCGGCAGCGGCGACCACGATTCCCACATATGGCTCGACCCAAGGATCGCCCTCGACATTGTCCAAACCGCAACCACGGTTCTGACCCGGCTCGATCCGGCCAACGCCGACCGCTACGCGGCCAATGGCGACTATATGGCGCAGCGCCTTGATGCTCTCCACAGCGAACTCCGCGACGCTTTAGGGCCGGTCAGCGCCCTGCCTTACGTGGTCTTCCACGACGCCTATAGCCATTTTGAGCAGCGCTACGGCCTTAATCGGGTTGCCGCCATCACCGTCAATCCGCAGCAAAGGCTCGGCGCCAAGCGCATTGCCGAGATTCGGGCGGCCATTAAAACCACCGGCGCCAGATGCCTGTTCACCGAACCTCAGTTTGCTCCGGCTCTGGCCGCCACCATCGTCGAAGACAGCGCGGTTCGCCGCGGCACCCTTGATCCCCTCGGTGTCGGACTCGCGCCGGGCGCGGATGCCTATTTCGCCATCATGCGTGGTCTCGCCGTATCCCTGCGCGATTGCCTCCTGTCGCCGGATTGACAACGTCCTTGACGGCCAACCGGTCTTGCGTGCAAGTGCCGGGCATGAGGCGTTTTATTGCTATAACCGCAAGTCTGATCCTGATGGCCGTGACGCCGACGGGCTGGGCAGCCGAGCCGGTGGTGGTCTTTGCCGCCGCTAGCATGACCGATGCCATCGAAGCTCTGACCCGGCAATTTAACCGCAGCCATGACGCTACGGTGGTGCCATCGTTCGCCGCCAGTTCGACCCTGGCTCGGCAGATCGAAGCTAGCGCCCCCGCTCAGATCTATATTTCAGCCAACCCGCAATGGATTGATTATTTGGACGGTCGCGGTCTGGTCGCAGAGCGCTGTAATCTGGTGGGCAATCGCCTGACCTTGATTGCCCCGGTGGACCGTCCCCTGACTCTACGAATAGCCCCTGGTTTCGATCTGGCGGGCGCCCTCGGCGACCGACGGCTGGCCATTGGCGATCCCGACCATGTACCGGCCGGGCTCTATGGTCGGCAGGCGTTGGATCACCTCGGTGTTTGGCAGGCCTTGAGCGATCGTCTGGTGCACAGCGCCGATGTCCGCGCTACCCTGGCCCTGGTTGCTCGCGGCGAGGTTGCCGCTGGTATCGTCTACGCCACCGATGCCCGGTTGAGCGACCATGTGCAGGTGGTCGATGTCTTCCCGGTGGACAGTCATGACGCCATCGTCTACCCGGTGGCGCGGATCGCCGGCGCGAACAATCCGGCGGCCGAGAGCTTTTTCGCCTATCTTGTGTCCGAGCCGGGCCGCGCCCTGCTCGCCGACTACGGTTTTGACACGGAGATCGACGCGCCATGCTCGCCTTGACACCCCTGGAAGCGGAAGCCCTGGGCCTCAGTCTGCGCGTGGCCGTGGCCTGTGTGGTGCTCACCCTGCCCTTCGGTTTGGCGGCGGCCTGGCTGCTGGCGCGTAAAGAGTTTCCCGGTAAGGCGCTGTTCGATGCCTTGATCCATGCGCCCCTGGTTCTGCCGCCGGTGGCCGTGGGCTATCTGTTGTTGGTGCTGTTCGGCCGTAACGGCCCGGTTGGCGGCTGGCTTTATGACGTCTTCGGCATCACCCTGATCTTCACCTGGGAAGGCGCCGCCCTGGCGTCGGCGATCATGGCCTTTCCGCTCATGGTACGGGCCATACGCCTGGCCTTGGAAATGGTCGACCGGCGCATCGAAACCGCGGCGCGGACCCTGGGCGCGGGCCGCACCAAGGTAGCCCTGACCATCACCCTGCCCCTGTGCCTGCCCGGCATCCTCGCCGGTATGGTTCTGGCGTTTGCCCGCTCTCTCGGCGAGTTCGGCGCGACCATAACCTTTGCCGCCAACATCCCCGGCGAAACCCGTACCCTGCCCATCGCGCTCTATACCCTGGTGCAGGCCCCCGGCGGCGAGGCCGGCGCCATGCGCCTAATGATTATCTCGCTGATCCTGGCGGTCGCCGCTCTGGTGCTTTCGGAGTTAATCGCACGACGTCTAGCGGCGCGGTTCGGCTGATGGATATCGACATCAAACGCGACTTCGGCGGTTTCGCTCTCGATATCTGCATCGACCGCGCAACCGAGGGCGTCACCGCCCTGTTTGGCCGTTCCGGTTCGGGCAAGACGACCTTGATCAATCTCATCGCTGGTCTTGAACGCCCCGACAGCGGCCATATCGTCATCAGCGGCATCACCTTGTTTGACGCGGCGCGGGGTATCGACCTGCCGCCGGAGCGCCGGCGCCTTGGCTACGTGTTTCAGGATGCCCGCCTGTTTCCTCACTATTCCGTTGAAGGCAACCTGCGTTATGGTATGGCGGCTGCTCAATACTCGGTCGATTTCGAGCAGATCGTCGACCTGCTCGGGCTTGGCGATCTGCTGACCCGCCACCCTCACCGCCTGTCCGGTGGCGAGCGCCAGCGGGTGGCCATCGGTCGCGCCCTGCTGGCAAGCCCCCAACTGCTGCTTATGGACGAGCCCCTCGCCTCCCTCGACGCCCCCCGCAAGGACGAAATTCTCGATTTCATTGAGCGCCTGCGCGACCAGCTAGAAATTCCCATCGTCTATGTCAGCCACATCATGGAGGAGGTCATCCGTCTGGCCGACGACATGGTGGTGTTGAGCGCTGGCCGCGTCGCCGCCGTGGGAACGGTGGAGGACGTCACCAGCCGTCTCGACCTGCGGCCCCTGACCGGTCGCCACGAGGCCGGCGCCGTCCTGTCGACCGTGGTCGAGGCCCATGACGATGAGTTCGACCTCTCATACCTGGCGGTGCCGGGCGGTCGCCTCAGTGTGTCGCGCCTCGATGTGAATGAGGGCACGGCCATGCGGGTTCGCATCCGCGCCCGCGACGTGTTTCTGGCTCTTGAGCCGCCGACCGGCGCCAGTGTGCTCAACCAGTTCGCTGGGGTGGTCACCGCAATTGGCGACGAATCCGGCGCCCAGGTCGATGTCTTGGTGCATATTGGCGACGGCGACCATACGGCACCGCTGTGGGCGCGTATTTCCCGAAAATCAGTTCATCTTCTGGGGCTGACGCCGGGCACTCGTATATGCGCCTTTATCAAATCCGCCGCCCTCGATCGCCATAGTCTGGGCCGTAGCGCGGCGGCCGGCCAGTTTGCGGGACACCGCGACTAACACCTCCCATTCACGGCGTGTGAATTATGCTATCATTCTCATGTGAATTGCCGTGCATCAATTGGGTCTGCATAGTTCGCCCATGTCGAAAACCCAAACCAATCCCCGGTCGGTGACCGCCTGAAGCAAGCCCGCGAGGCGCTTGGCCTATCACAGGCCGATGTCTGCCGGGCCGCCGGGGTAACGGCCAATGCCTACAATCAGTGGGAAAAGGGCCGGCGCCTGATCAACGTCTTCGACGCCATGAAACTGGCCGACGGATTGGGTATTTCACTCGACTGGATTTACCGCGGCGATGCAGAGGGCAAAGCCATGCAGGAAGAGCGTAACGAAACCGACGGCCAGGAGTGGACCGAAACAACGTCGGAGTTGTTTGCCGACTACGGCGAATATTTCGTACCTGAGCGCGATATCCAGATGGAAACCGTCTGCGCCCTGATACCCGATATTCCCGACGTTCCCCATGTGGTCGAAATCTGCTGCGGCGAGGGATTGCTCAGCGAAACCATACTGGCCCGCCTGCCCGGCGTCATGATTCACGCCTACGACGGCTCGCCGACCATGTTGGCCAAGACCCGCGAGCGCCTGACCGGCTACGAGGGCCGTTTCGAGACCCGCGAGATGCAGATCGCCGACACCGACTGGCGCCAATGTCCGTGGCCGGTGCGCGCCTTCGTCTCGTCCCTCGCGGTCCATCACCTGGACGGGGCGGGCAAACTGGCCCTGTTCACTGACCTCACGGCTGCCCTGGCGCCCGGCGGCGCGGTCATCATCATCGATCTGATCGAACCGGAGACCACCACCGGTCAGACGCTCTCGGCCAAGGCCTGGGACGATGCGGTGCGCAACCGGTCTCTCGAACTCGATGGCGATCTGGCGGCGTTCGAGTATTTCCGTGATGACCAGTGGAATTATTACAGCGATCCTAATCCGGACCCGGTGGATCAGCCGTCGTCCCTGCTCGACCAGCTTAAGTGGATGCAGGCGGCAGGGCTTGAGCACGTCGATGTTCATTGGCTGAAAGCCGGCCATGCGATCTTCAGTGGCCGCAAACCGATTTCATAGCTAAAACACCGGGGTTATGACTGAATTTGCCCTGACCCCGGCCCAACGAAAGCGCAGCATTACTGTCGTGGTGCTGACCATATCGGTGGTTGCCATGACGCTGGGGCTGACCTGGCCGCTGCTGTCGCTGATACTGGAATCCCGGGGCGTCAGCGCCAAACTGATCGGTCTCAGTTCAGCAAGCCAGACCATTGCAGTGCTCGCGATCCTTCCCATGGCGCCTTGGATGATGCGCCGATTCGGCACGGTGCCGTTGGTCGCCGCCGCCATCGCGACGATTTTGGTGGCGCTCCTGCTGCTGCCGACCTTCCCCAACGTCTACGCCTGGTTTCCCATCCGCTTCCTATTGGGCGCCGCGGTCGAGATATTGTTCATCGGTTGCGACGTCTGGGTCAATCAGGTAGCCGAGGAGAAGACACGGGGGCGAGTCATCGGCGTCTATGGTTTTGCCTTGGCTGCCGGGTTCGCCGGCGGTCCGTTGATCATCAACGTGACCGGCATCGAAGGTTGGGCCCCGTTCCTCGCTGGAGCCGGCATCATTGCCGTGGCGACAATTCCGCTGCTGTGGGCCCGCGGCCTGGTGCCGAGAGTTAAAGGCCATGCTGCGGGCCGGCTGATGCATTTCCTGCGCATCGCGCCGACCCTGATGATTGCCGGGTTGATGTTTGGTTTCGTGGACAGCGCGGCGCTTTCGTTCCTGCCGATATTCGGCCTGGGATACGGTTATGATGAATCCACGGTCGTGACCATGCTGACCATGGTGGTTGTCGGGACCATGCTGACCCAACTACCCATCGGCTGGCTTGCCGACCATGTGGGCGGCCGGATCATGATCATAGGCAGCACCATCCTGGTCATGATCCCCTGCGGCATGCTGCCGTTCATCATGGACATGCCGTTCGTGTTGTGGCCGGCTTTGCTGGTCATCGGCGGCGCGTTGGGCGGGTTCTACACCATCGGCATGGTGATGATCGGGCGACGCTTCAAGGGTGCCGATCTGGTCGCTGTCAACGCCGCCTTCGTGGCGTTCTGGGCGCTCGGTTCGATTGCCGGCCCGGCCACGACCGGGATCGCCATTGATGCCTCGACCGTGGACGCCATGCCGGTGGTGGTGGTCGCGGTCTGTCTGCTCTATCTGCCCCTCGCCATCATCCGAATGATTAAGGGAGCGCCCGAGCAGTGACCCGGTTCGCCATTATGGGCAGCGGCGGTGTCGGCGGCTATTTCGGCGCCCGGTTGGCGGCCGCCGGAACGGATGTCACATTTATCGCCCGGGGGGCACATCTCGATGCCATCCGAGCCAGTGGGCTGCGCGTCGTTAGTCCCCTCGGCGACGTAACCGTCCAGCCGGCCCAGGCGACCGATCGCCCCGACGCTGTTGGCCCTGTCGATGTGGTGCTGTTCGCTACCAAGCTATGGGATACGGAAACCGCCGGCGAGGCCTGCCACCCTCTCATGGGCGCCGATACCGCCGTGGTCTCGCTGCAAAACGGTGTCGATGCAGAGGACCGCCTGGCCGCGATCCTTGGCCCCGAGCATGTCATGGGCGGCGTTTCGCAAATTGCGACCGTCATCGAGCGGCCAGGCGTCATCCGCCATAACGGTGATTTCGCGACGATCCTTTTCGGGGAACGGGACGGCGCCACCACGGCGCGCGCCGAAACGTTGCGCGAGGCTCTGGTCGACGCCGGAATCAAGACCATCCTCAGCCCCGACATCGACAAGGCGATCTGGCAGAAATTTATCATGCTGGTCGGCCTCAGTGCCCTGACCACGATTACCGGCCAGACGATCGGGCCGATCCGCGACAACCCCGTGACCAACACCCTGCTGGAACAGGTCATGGGCGAGACCGCGGCCGTGGCCCGCGCCCGGGGTATCGACGACGGCGACGATATTTTGGCCATGGCGCTTGGTTTCGTGGACGGCCTGCCCACCGCCATGACCTCGTCCATGGCCGGCGACCGCGCGCGTGACAACCGCCTCGAACTCGACTGGCTGTCCGGCGCAGTGGTGCGCATTGGCACCGAGCTTGGCGTGCCGACGCCGGCCAATCAGTCCATCGTTGATACGCTGAATGGCGATGTTGGAGGTTCGGTGTGACCCTCGACCTGGTATTGCAAAACGGTCATTTCGGCGACGGCCGGACGCTGGACCTGGGTATCAAGGATGGTGTGATTGCCGCCATTGAGTCAGGCCTGTCCGGTGACGGCGAGTCTCTGGATCTGGACGGCGCGCTGGTGACGGCGGGGTTAGTGGAAACCCATATCCATCTCGACAAGTCGCGTATTCTCGACCGCTGCACGCCGCCGCCGGTTGGCGTGCGCGACTACATGCAGCGGGTCGCCGACGTCAAACCCACGTTCACGGTCGAGGACGTCTACAACCGTGCCCGCGATACCCTGGAGCAATGCCTGCTCCATGGCGCCACGCTCATGCGCGCCCATGTGGAGGTTGACCCCAATGTGGACCTGGTTGGTTTCGAGGCCCTCAAGCAACTCGCCGCCGACTACCGCTGGGCCATCGACATCGAATTCTGCGTCTTTGCCCAGGAAGGTCTGACCAACGTGCCGGAAACCGACGCCAATACGGTCGCCGCTCTCAAGGACGGCGCCACCGTGGTTGGCGGCGCGCCGGGCTTCGATCCGGACCATGGCGGCCAGATCGACCGTATCTTCGAACTGGCCCGCGCGTTCGACGTGGACGTGGACATTCATCTCGACGCCGGCGCCACCACCGATGACATGGATATCCACCAGGTCTGTGATCTGACCGATAAATTCGGCTGGGGCGGCCGGGTGGCGATTGGTCACGGCACCAAATATTCCCTGCTGCCGCCGGCCGAGTTACGGGCTCTTGGCCAGCGGCTGGCCAACGCTGGCGTCGCTGTCACCGTGCTGCCAGCCACGGACCTGTTCGTCATGGGCCGCCATCAGGATCACGGGGTCATGCGCGGCGTCGCCGATGCCAACGCGCTCATGGAATGTGGCGTGAACTGTTCGCTGTCCACCAATAACGTCATGAACCCGTTCACGCCTTATGGCGATTGCTCCCTTACGCGAATGGCCAATCTTTATGCCAACGTGCTCCACCGTGGATCCGATGAAGAACTGACAGGCTGCTTCGACATGTTGAGCAGCCGTTCAGCCCGCTTGTTGCGCCGCGACGACCACGGCATCGCCGTTGGCAAGGCGGCGGATATCGTCGTCTGGGATGCCGCGTCTCCGGCCGACGCGGTGGCCAAGGTCGCCCACCCCCTGTATGGCTTCAAGCGCGGCCGACGAACCTTCACCCGTACTCGCGCCGAGCTACACAAACCCGGAGAAATTTGATGGCCAACGATCTTTTTGTGTTGCTCGAAAGTAATGCCGAACCGGATGCCCTGTTGAGCGCCCTGATGCCGGCTCTTGGCATTGCACTGGATTGTGACCGCTGTGTGTTGTTCCTACGTGATCCCCACAGCCGGTTATCGCGGGCGCCCCACCGGTGGCAGCGCAAGCCTGAGTTCGCTCTGGCCCGTGACGATGACGGTTGGGAGGTCGAAGCCGATGACCTGGTTGATGACGATCCGATGTTCGAATTGGCGCTACGCGATCCGGACGCGCTCTACGTCGAAGACGTGCTGAACGCCGACCACGGTAATGCAGTGGCCCGAGCGCACGTTGGGCAGGTAGTCGGCGGTGGCGGTGTGCACAACGCAGCGATTGTCCCACAGGGCGATCGAATTCTCGCGCCAGCGAAAGCGGCATTGGAAATTGGGATGGCTGGAATGTTCAAAGAGAAAATTCAGTAGCGCCCGGCTTTCGCCTTCTTCGAGCCCGACGATATGCGAGGTAAATCCGGCGTTGACGAACAACCCCTTGCGCCCGGTTACCGGATGGGTTCGGACCACTGGATGCACCGCCTCGGAATAGGCGTTGTCGCGCATGCTGTCGATGCCGCGGCCGAAATATCCCTCATAGGACGCGCGTCCGGAATGACAGGCTTCGAGGCCATCGAGGTAGCCGGCAAGGCTCGACGACAACGCCTCATAGGCATCGTACATACTGGCGAATATGGTATCGCCGCCGACGTCGGGCACGGTGTGGAGGTGGAGCATGCTGGCCGACGGCGGCGTCTCGTCACAGGACACATCGCTATGCCAGCCTTGCCCGGAAAGCCGTTTGGTCGAGGCGTCCGCATGAATGCGATAGACCCCGGGATGACCGTCCAGATCGCCCATGGGATGGACATGCAAGTTACCGAAACGGCGTCCCACATCCTTGAGTTGTTCGATATTTAGCGCCTGGTCGCGGAAGAACAGAACCTGATGGCGCATCCAGCCGTCGTGCAGGGCATCGAAGGTGTCGTCAGTCATAGGCTGGCTGAGATCAATGCCATGGACCTCGGCGCCAATGCGCGGCGTCAGAGGATCGAATCGCAGTCTATTGGATGACATGACCGCCTCGCCAAGTGGCTGTGCAGGGACTGGAGCCTATCGCCGCAGCCTGCCGTTGTCACGGATCACGCCGCGCCGGCGCGACCTATAACCTAAGTTAGCTCGTGCTTTACGCTTTCCCGCTAGGGTTGGACAATTACTATCGGTCGTCTGGGGAGGCGTTCGTGAACTTCATCGCAACATTGAAATAGAGGCCAAGGTCATGGCGCTCATCATGTGGAGCGACGATTACAGCGTCGGTGTCGATAGCCTCGACACCGATCATATTTCCCTCGCCGGCATCATCAATCAGATCGACGAGGCGACCCGGTTCATGGCCGACAAGGCGGCGATCAACGGGTTGCTCAAGGCCCTGGTCGATCACACGCGATCCCACTTCCAGCGCGAAGAAGCACTATTGAAGAAAAGCGGCTATGCCAATCTTGGGGAGCACATAGCACTGCACCAGGAAATGACCGAGAAGCTGGTGGCCTTGCAGCAGAGCTATGAACAGAGTTCCGCGCCGGAGCTTGGCGACGATGCTCTGGAGTTCCTCTGCATCTGGTTCGACGAACATGTCCTCGAGGTCGATCGCTGTTACAAAAAATCCGACATCTGTTCGACCTAGCCTAGGCTGAGGTCGACCTTGGTATACGCGCCTATCGCGGTCACAATGCCGCCATGGCGAACACTCCCTCCACCACTCATATTCACGCGCCGCTCAAAGGCATAGCCTGCGGCATCGTCGCCATGGGTCTGTTTCCGGCCCAGGACGCCATCGTTAAATGGCTGTCGCCGGATTACAGCGTCTTCCAGTTGTTGTTCATGCGCAGCATCTTTGTCTTCATTCCTGTCGCCATACTGGTCATGCGAAGCGGTGGTCCTCGGGTGCTTCGGACCAAACAACCCGCCATGTTGCTTCTTCGCGCTGCCTTCAGCTTTGGCGCCTGGTCGGTTTACTTCTTCGCCATTTCGCAAATCCCTCTGGCCGACGCCATGGCCCTGGTGTTCTCGGCGCCGTTGATCATAACCGCCCTGTCGGTACCGTTCCTTGGCGAGGCCGTGGGATTGCGCCGCTGGGTCGCCGTCGGGGTCGGTTTCCTGGGTGTGTTGATTATGATCGAGCCAGGATCGGGCACCCTCAAGGGAGTTGCCTTGCTGCCCCTGGTATCGGCGGCGTTCTACAGCATCTCCATGCTGCTAACCCGCATCCTGACCAGGCGCGAAGCCAGCGTCACCATGCTGTTCTACTCGACGCTTACCATCCTGGTTTTGAGCGGCGTGGCCCAGCCCTTCGTCTGGGTGACCCCTGACTGGCCCGACCTCGGACTCATGGCGCTTATGGGTCTGTTGACCGGCTGTGCCCAGTTTCTCGCCACACAAGCCTACCGCTTCGCCGCGCCGGCAGTGGTGGCGCCGTTCGATTACACGTCCCTGGTCTGGGCGACCCTCTACGGCTACCTGCTATTTGGCGACCTGCCGCGTAGCAGCGTCGTAATCGGCGCCGCCGTGGTCATCGGCAGTGGACTGTTCATACTCTATCGCGAGCGACGAAAGGCGGCGGTGAGAGAGCCGGAGTAAATGGCGCGCCCTGCAGGATTCGAACCTGCGACCTACGCCTTAGAAGGCCGTCGCTCTATCCAACTGAGCTAAGGGCGCACGAGGAAGGCCGTGGCGATCATACCACAAGGCCGTTGGAGACGCTCTATCTGAGGCGGCCGTTGGCGAAGTTGGCGGCGTAGGACTTGGGCGTTGGCCGCCGTTCGCGGGGTTCATAGACCCGATAATCCAGGCCGTGCTTCCTGGCAAAGGCCACGGCGGCCGCCTCATCGTCGAAACGCAATTTTACCTGCTCCTGGGTGTCGTCCGAGCCGGTCCAGCCCATGAGCGGATCGGTCACCTTGGGCGCCGTTGGTTCAAACTCCATGAGCCAGCGCTTGGCGTTAGCGGTCCCCGACTGCATCGGCGACTTGGCGGGCCGGTAAATACGCACGTCCATGATTACGTCCTCATGAGAGTCTTATGAGGGCTCTATAGACACCTGGCGCCCCGGACGCAAGAGCCGGCTTATTGCGGCGTCCAAATGGTGACCCGTATGGCCGTCGGGCTGCCGTCGTTGCAGGGGTTGTTGATTTGCGGGCAGTTGGAGATGATTGCCAGAACGTCCATCTCGGCGCGCAGGTCGACGAAGTCGCCGGGCCGGGAATGACTTTCCACGAATACCGCCGCGCTCAAAGACCGGTCGTCGGCCACGGGGACATCACAGAAGAAATTGATGTTGGGCACGATATCGCGGCGGCCGAGGCCGTGATCGCCCAGAGCGATAAGGAAATTTTCGCGGCAGCCGGGACAGTTGGCGGTGCCGTAAAGCATCATATTGCTCTGCGCGCTGCAGCAGCCGCCAATGGTGTCGTGGCCGCCGCAGGTATCCTCGATGATGGTGAACAAGGCCCGGGCATCGTCGGAATACAGCACATGGCCTTTGCAGAGCTTCAGGGTCAGGCTCGCCTTGAGGGTGTTGGGCGCGTGGTAGCGCTCGTCAGGCTGATCGGCGTTGAAACACAGGAAGTCGACCCCCTGGCTGCCCTCGGTATCGACAATGCGCAACACCTGGCCCCGGCGCACAACCCCTGACCACGGCGCGCCGGCCGGAATTACCTCATCAACCTCGATTTGGCCGGGAATTGTTTCGTTCGTTGCCATTCGTTAACTCCCTCAGAGTCTTTCCGCGATTGCCGCAGGAATTTTTCTACGTTACTTCAAGGCAGTAGCTATCTGTTCGTAACTATTTTGCCGATTTTTGAATTTTCTCTTGCTGTTAACGTCTTCTTAACGGTCGCAGCCTAGAATTCTAATCACTAGGACATCCCCCTGTCCTACTTTCCTAGCCTCCCTTTGGCTCCGCCCCCTCCCCCCAAATACCGGGCGGGGCCAATTTATCCCCCTCGGGCGATTTTTTTGCCCGATAGGGCGCTTCCAGGCATCGAAATCCCAGCATCCTCGGCTACCATGGCCTTCGAGACGGCGCGTGATGGCTTGCGCCGTGGTTTTTCCCCGGAGGTGCAACGTGACAACCACATGGCCTGATGGCGGTTCTAGGTCCGCCAAGCTTTTCAATCGCGCCAGGGCGGTGCTGCCCGGCGGTATTTCACGGCTGCAAACCTGGGTCGATCCCTTTCCGATCTACGCCCAGCGCGGCGAAGGGGCTTACATCGTCGATGTCGACGGCACCCGGCGTCTCGACATGATGAATAATTTCGCGTCGTTGATTCATGGTCACGCCCATCCGCGGGTTACCAAGGCGGCCACTGGGGCCGCGGCCCAGGGCAGTTGTTTCGCCATGCCCACCGAGGCCGAAGTCGCCATGGCCGAGTTGTTGTGCGAGCGCATCGCCTCGGTCGACCGGGTGCGGTTCTGCAACAGCGGCACCGAGGCAGTGATGATCGCCCTCAAGGCGGCCCGGGCGCGCACCGGCCGGCCACGCATCGCCAAGATCGAAGGCGCCTACCACGGCATGTACGACTATGCCGAGGTCAGTCTGGATTCGGCGCCATCCAACTGGGGCAACGATCCACGGTCGGTGCGTTTCGCGGAGGGCTCCCCCCAGGCGGTGCTCGACGATACGGTGATCTTCCCTCACAACGACGTGGAAACCGCCGAGCGCATCCTGCGCCATGCCGGCGACACTCTGGCCGCCATCCTCATCGATCCGGCGCCCGGCGTCTTCGGCATGATCCCCATGACGGCGGAGTTCGTCGCCATGATCCAGCAAGTCGCCGGGGATATCGGCGCCAGCATCATCATCGACGAGGTCATCGCCTTCCGTCTCGGCTATCACGGGGCCCAGGCGCGCTTCGGTATCGAGCCCGACTACACCACCTTCGCCAAAATCATCGGCGGCGGCTTTCCGGTCGGCGCCGTGGCCGGCACCGAGGTCGCCATGGCGGTGTTCAGCCACCAGGACGGCAAGCCCCTCAACCCGTCGAGCGGCACCTTTACCGCTAATCCGGTGACCATGAGCGCCGGCCTGGCGACCATGGAACTGATGACCGCCGAAGCCTACGATAATCTTGAGGCTCTGGGTGACCACGCCCGCAGGGTCTCGGCCCAGGCCATCCAAGCGGCTGGAGTCACAGGACAAGTCACCGGCATCGGCGGCATGTTCGCCCTCCACCTCCACAACCGCTCCATGACCAACTACCGCGACGCCTACCCGGTCGGCGACGAAACCGCCCGCGGCAAGGCCTTGCACCTGGCCCTGCTCAACGATGGCTACATCATGTCGCCCAAGCTCTCGTCGTTCCTCTCGACGGCCATGACCACCGGCGAGCTAGACGGGTTTGGCGAGGCGTTGGAGAAGGGGCTGCGGAAACTGGACTAAGCTTCCAGTTCCCTACTCCGCCGCTCAACGAACGCCCCCAGTTCCTCGTCGATGGCCGGGTCGATCGGCGGCGCCTCGAAGGCCTCGAGCAGGGCCTTGGCGTGGCGGCGGCCGCGTTCGTCGGTGTTGACGCGACCTTCTTCGTCCCATTGTTCGAAGGTGTTGTAGTCCTGCAGTTCCGGCTGAAAAGGATAATGAGCCAGGGTGTGGGCGGTGCCCAGGAAGTGGCCACCAGGCTCGATGTCCGGGATCGTCGCCAGAGCCTCTTCGGCGCCATGGCGGTCGTCGTCGCCGATGGTCACGTTCATGATATCCATGATTTCGTAATCCACCGCGCATTTGGCGTAGCTCATGGTCAGCAGGCCTTCGAGCATGCCGCCGGTGTGATTGACGAAGGCGGAGCCCGCCAGCATGGTCGCCATGGCCGACAATCCACCTTCATAGCCAGCGTACATATCCGGGTGCTTGGAACAGGAGGCCCCGACGATGGCGCGCTTCGGTATGCGGTAGAAGCGGCACATCTGGGAACCTAGGAACAGGGCCCAGAAGCTGCAGGTGGATGCCGCCATGGGGCCGCCGGTTTTCATGGATGCGGTGCCGGCGCCGCTGCCCATGATGACGGGCGCACCGGGGCGAATAATCTGTATCAGGGCGATGGCGACCAGAGCTTCGGCGCAGGCCTGGACCGTGGCGGCAACGAAATTGGCCGGCATGCTGGCGCCCATCATGGAAAAAGGTTGAACCAATACGGCCTGGCCCGCCCGGGCGTATGTTTTCAGGGCATCGAGCATGGTCTCGTCCCAGACCCGGGGTGAATTGCTGTTGATCAGGCCGATATAGACTGGGTGATTATGGACAAACTCCTCGCCGAACACGATCTCTGCCATGGCGATGGCGTCCTCCGCCCGCTCGGCCGAGGTTACCCGACCCAGCACCGGCTTGTCGGTGAGGCGAAATGCCTGGGCCACCATATGCAGGTGGCGCAGCGGTATGGCGATGTCCGTGGGCTCAACGATGACACCGCCGTTGACCTGTATGGCCGGGGCCGTGTGGGTCAGGCGGTAGAAGTTTTCGAGATCCTCCAGGGTTGCCGGCCGCCGCTGCCAGTCGAGGTCGACCACATTGGGGGCGCCGTAACCCGGCCCGCACACCGTATTGCGGCCGCCGATTATGACGCTGCGGGCCGGATTGCGGGCGGCCAGGGTAAATTCGGAGGGCACGGTTTCGAGCAACCCCATGAGCAACTCACCGGGAACCTTGACTAGGGCGCCTTCGACCGTCGCCCCGGCCTGACGCCACAGGGCCAGAGACTCCTCGTCGCAGAATTCGATGCCGAGGTCTTCGACCAAAGACAAGACCTGCTCGTGGGTTTCGGCCACCATTTCCATGGGAAAGGCGTCGTAGTCGGCAAGGCTGCGGTGCAAGGTCGGTTTCGGTTGGCCGACAATGGCGTTGCGTTTGGCGCGGTCCCGAGCCCGGCTCCGGGCCCGCCCGCGTGAGGTCAAGGGGGCGTTGTCGGTCGCGGCAGTCTCTAGCATGGCGGCTCTCTCAGGTCAGTGTATACTGAAGTGACCCCGCAGGTATTATTACTGTCAATCTGCACGCAACCGCACCGCCTTGGCAAGGCCCAACGATGGACCCGCCAAGCATAAATTCCAAGATTGGTCGGGGCGACAGGATTTGAACCTGTGACCCCCTGCTCCCAAAGCAGGTGCGCTACCAGGCTGCGCTACGCCCCGTGGATTTGAATGTCCGAGCTTCGAATACACGAAGCCGCCCGCCGCCACAAGCGGGCCCGCGTTGTTCGTTGCGAGGACGACCTCATGCGAGGTCGTCAGAACGCCGCTTCGGTTCCCAAAAAACGACGTAGCGCCGCCTGGTTTCCAGCAGCGTTCCAGTGAGGGTCGCAGGATAGGAACCAATTATGCAATCCATGGCTCAAATAATCGCGTGATTTATTGTCATTTTCATCCAACGCCAGATCAACGAATCTCACGTTGTTTCTTGCCGACATCTGTTTCAGTTGCTGGTACCAACGCAATTGTTTGTAGCCCCATCCTGTTCTTAGAATATTAGCAATATCTCGTTGATCTGGAATGATGACGAGCGTTTTTTTTGAAGTTCCCGGGAGCAGCCATGAGCAATTTATCAACATAGTACAGTGCGCCGTTAACGGAATACTCGTCGTCATAAAAATACCCTTCATTGCCGGGGTCGTTGCTGTCGTGAAACTTTTCGACAAAGAACAAATAGTTCATAGTTCGCAGGACGTTGGCAGACCAGGTATAGCCCATTAAATTCGTGCGAGGTAGTTGACGTTTGGGCCGCCAAACATGCCGCTTGGGTATGAGTCGCTTGGAGTTGCGTCGGGTGGATAGATTATCTGGTAGGAGTCGTTGCCGCCGTCTTCGATGACCGGCTCGGCTTTAGTGAAGTAAGGCCTGAATCGACCGGCGAAGCTATCCATCGATGTGTCGGCGTTATCGCTAAAATCGTTGGCCGGAAGAAAAAAATAAACAATTTCGTTATGAGGGATTTGGGAAACCAGACCGTCATAAATTAAATATTGCTGGACCGGACCAAACGCCCCTGTCGCGCCAAAGTTAAGGCCTTTCTTTCCGTAAGAATGCTCCAGCATGCGGGCAAAGGTCTGGTCCAAATCGATACCGTACCCCTCTACAAAACTATCCCCTAGAACGGCGACATTGTTTCCCCCGTCTATCTCCTTGTAGTCGTCACTGTCGCGTGCGCCGACATCGTTCGACTGATACCGGACATCGAAACACCGGCTAACATGCCGGTCCGTAGCATTGGTCTTGTGCCACGTGCCCCACGCGTACTTCTCGTTTCTCCAATTCAGCCCGGTAGGAGGCTGCATCGTGTACGCCGGGGGATCATTGAAAAGTAACAGACCGGCCTTTGAAGCAAGTATTGAGGAACCCTCGAGTGTGAGCGCCGTGAGCAGGCTGATGATCCAAAACGGCTTGATCCAATTCATACGCGTCATCGAACTCGCTTAGTCACCAATAGGCCGCATCGGGGATCGGCAGAAATTTAGCTATGGTGTGAGGAATGGTAGCAGGTCAACGCGGTCACCAGCCTTGATACCTAATCGCCTGGCGGCGCCGGCGTTGAACTCGAGCACCGCCCGGACCACGCCGCGCGAGCCGATCACCGCCTCGGACATGGGCGTGGTGTGGCGGACGATACGGGTAATCCGCCCGTCGCCGGCAATGAACAGCATGTCGAGAGACAGAATGGTGTTCTTCATCCACATGCTGATGGTGCCTGATGTCTGGTAGATGAACAGCATGCCGGCATCGGGCGCCATGGCCGTGCGGAACATCAGTCCCTGGCTGCGTTGCTCGGCGCTGCGGGCGATCTCGACATTCAGGGTCACTTCGCCGGCCCCGGTGGCAATCACCAGACTTGCTTTGGGGAACTCGACCGCGACAGCGCCCGCCGGCCATAAGGAAAGGCTGGTCGCCAGCACCACAGCGGTCACGAGAAATCGTCGTACGAAGATAACAGAAAACATGAATATGTTCTCTCAATGCGTTGTAAATATGATTTATTATGGTGCGTGGTATCAGTGTGTCAGTCTACAGAAATTTCCGAAACCTGGGGACCGCGCTCGCTCTGGCCAATGCGAACCTTGACCTCCTGCCCGCGGTCGAGAGCGACGATGCCGAACTGGCGTAAGGTCCGCATATGGACGAAGACGTCGGGGGTACCGTCGTTGAGGGACAGGAAACCGTAACCCTTATTGGGATTGAACCACTTGACCGTGGCCGGAACGTAATCGCCGACATCGGAGAGGATGGCATGGCGTGGCCGGTCGCAACCCATGGGCGAGCGGGGCCGCTGTTCCGGGCGCGGCGTCGCGGTTGAGGCGTCGATTTCTACAATTCGCGAGGCTTGGCGCCCTTTGTCGCCGGAATCCACGGCGCAAACCACTGTGACACCACCGTCAATGACGCTCAACCCCGCTTCGCGGAGAACCGAGTGGTGTAGAAAGATATCCGCGGCACCGTCTTCGGGAATTATGAAACCGAATCCCTTTTCGGCATTAAACCATTTGATTACGCCTCGGACGACCTGCGTCTCTTCCCCCGCACTCCCAACGCTATGAAACTCTTCGTTCATAAGACTTGTCATGATAACCGTATGGTTAACGTAACATAATTGTTTCGTGTCGACAATTCATCGCTGTCGCGCCGTGTCTTAAGGTAACAACGGACGTTGCGACAACTGCACCAACAGTCTCTCAATTACACGCGAAACCCTCGGATTCATTGGCGACTCGGTGCTTCGTCTTTCATGGACACGGGGCGATTCCAACTTGGCGGGCACTTATCCTTGGGGCATAATCCCGCGAATTCGTACGAGTGCCGGGCGATTTATCGGCACGTCACGGGGTTGAGGTTGACCGTCCAAGCAACCACATGTAATTCAAGGCAAACAGGGGGTACAGGTAGCGGAGTGGTTCGCGCGATAAGCTTATACAGCGCGCTATTTAGCGTCTGGCTCCTGCTTTCCGGCTTTTTCAGTCCTTTCTTTCTGGGTCTGGCGGTGCTGTGCTGCGGCCTGGTAGTCGCCATTGCACTGCGCATGGACGCGGTCGACGGCATGCCCCTGCCGTTCAGCCTGAATTGGCGGGTGTTTACCTATCTGCCCTGGCTGGCCTGGCAGATCGTCATCGCGAACCTTGATGTGGCGCGGCGGGTGCTGAGCCGGGGTCCGGATATCGACCCGTGCATCGACTGGGTGCCATCGAGCCAGAAATCCGACCTTGGAACAGCGGTTTACGCCAACTCCATCACTCTGACGCCGGGAACCATTTCCACCAGTGTCGAACCCGGCCGCATCCTGGTTCACGCGCTGTCGTCCGAGGGCCTTCGCGACCTCGAACAAGGCGCCATGGACCAGCGCGTGCGCGGCATCGAGCGTTGACCAGCATGTTTGCCTTTGCCGCCGCCGCGATCATTATTTCCATGGTTTTTTCCCTGCTGCGGGCGTTCTACGGCCCGACCGTGTTCGACCGTATCCTCGCCATCAATGTCCAAGGCACGAAGACGGTATTGCTCATCGCGGTGGTCGGGTTCCTGACCGAACGCCCGGATTTCCTCGATCTCGCCCTGGTCTACGCCTTGATAAACTTCGTCGGCACCTTGGCCGCCTTGAAGCTGTTCAAACACGGTCGCCTGGGCGACGAGACTGAACTATGAGCGCCGTCCTCGATGTCCTGAGCTGGGCCCTGCTGATCGCCGGGGCGTTCTCTGTCATGACCGGCAGCGTCGGTCTGGTGCGCATGCCCGATTTCTTCTCCCGGACCCATCCGGCGGGGCTCATCGACACTCTGGGCGCGACTCTGACCATCGGCGGATTACTGCTCCAGAGTGACGAGTTCGCCGTGTCCATCAAGCTGGTACTGATTCTGGTGTTTCTCTTCCTCACCAGCCCGACCGCGGCCCATGCCCTGGCTCATGCGGCGCTGGTTAGCGGTATCAAACCTTGGACTCGCGACGAGCGTGCGGACCAAACTGCCGAGCCCGAGGACAAGACGTGATCTTCGCGGTCCCCGATACCCTGCTGCTGGCCTTGGTCCTGGCCACGGCCTTCGCCATTGTCCGGTTGCGCAACCTGGTGGCGGTGGTCATGTTGCTGGGGCTGTATAGCCTGCTCATGGCCCTGGTCTGGGTGGTGCTCGACGCGGTCGACGTGGCCTTCACGGAAGCCGCCGTCGGCGCCGGCATCACCACAATTCTCATGCTCGCCGCCATCGCTCTCACCGGACGCGAAGAGAAATACCGGCCGGGTATTTCGTGGCTGGCCTTGGCGGCGGTGTTGGCTACCGGCGCGGCGCTGGTCTACGCTACGGGGGACATGCCGTTCATGGGCGCGCCTGACGCCCCGATCCATCATCATGTGGCGCCCCGTTACGTGGTCGACATGCGCGAAGAAATTGGTGTGCCCAATATGGTCACCGCCGTGCTGGCGAGCTATCGCGGCTACGACACCCTGGGCGAGACCACGGTGATTTTCGCCGCCGGCATCGCAGTGTTCTTGTTGGTCGGGCGCGGTCGTCGTCATGAGGACGATGACGACCAGATGGAGGACCGCTCATGAATGAGAACGTCGTCCTGCGGGCCTTTTCCAAGCTGTTGATCCCATTCATTCTGCTGTTCGGCCTCTATGTGCAGACCCACGGCGACTATGGACCCGGCGGCGGTTTTCAGGCCGGTGTCATCTTCGCCTCGGCCTTTGTGCTTTACGGTCTGGTCTACGGCATCGGCAATGCGCGCCGAGTGGTGCCGCCCCGGCTGACCCTGATCCTCGCAGCCCTCGGTGTGTTGCTCTTCGCCGGCGTCGGCGTCGCAGCCATGATCATGGGCGGCAATTACCTGAAATACGCGGCCTTTGCCGATAATTCGGCCAGCGGCAACCATATCGGCATCTGGCTGGTTGAACTCGGCGTCGGGGTCACCGTGTCGGCGGTGATGATCGCCATATTCACCAGTTTCGCCGGCCGGCCCCGCTGATGCTCGATTTCATCGGCCACTACAACTATTGGATCGCCATCGCCCTGATGATGGTCGGGCTCTATATAGTCATTGCCCGGCCCAATCTGGTGAAAAAGCTGGTCGGCCTCAACATCTTCCAGACTGCCGTGTTCCTGCTCTACATCACCATGGGTAAGGTCGCCGGCGGTACCGCGCCCATCGTCAAGGAAGGCTTGTCGGTCTACTCCAACCCCCTGCCCTCGGTGCTCATTCTCACGGCTATCGTCGTCGCCGTGGCCACCACCGCCGTGGGTCTGGCGCTCATCGTACGTATCAAGGAAGCCTACGGCAGCATTGAAGAAGATGAACTCGTGGACGGAGATAAATCATGATCACCGCCAACCTGCCTGCCCTGCAGGTCGTCGTGCCGTTGATCGCGGCGCCCCTGTGCGCCTTGATCCCCGGCGGCCGGGTGGCTTGGCTATTGACCACTGTCGTCGCCTGGCTGGCCCTGATCATAGCGGTCATGCTTCTGGTTCAGGTCAGCGCCGCCGGGCCTTTGAGCTACGCCATGGGCGGTTGGGCCGCGCCCTGGGGCATCGAATACCGGATCGACCGCATGAGCGCGCTGATGCTGGTGCTGGTTGCCGGCATCGCCGCCATGGTCACGCCGGCGCTCTACCACAACGTCATCCGTGAGGTCGCCGCGGATCGCCAGCCATTGTTCTTCACCGCCTACTTGCTGGCCCTGACCGGGTTCCTCGGCATTGTCATCACCGGTGACGCTTTCAATTTGTATGTTTTCCTCGAAATATCGTCTCTCGCCAGCTACACCCTGGTGGCCATGGGTTCGGACCGTCGCGCCCTGAAGGCGGCTTTCCAGTACCTCATCCTCGGCACCATCGGGGCGACCTTCATCCTGATCGGCATCGGTTTGCTCTACATGATGACCGGCACCCTGAACATGGCCGATCTGGCGAACCGCCTGCCTGAGCTTTACGGCCTCAGACCGGTGCGGGCGGCCTTCGCCTTCATCGTCATCGGCGGCGCTATCAAGCTCGCCCTGTTCCCGCTGCATATCTGGCTGCCCAACGCTTACACATTCGCGCCGTCGGTGGTCGCCGCGTTCATGGCGGCGACGGCGACCAAGGTGGGCGTCTACGTCCTGGCGCGCTTTGTATTCACGGTATTCGGCGCTGAGTTCTCATTCGAGCTCATGCCGCTGGGCGAAATCCTCCGCCCCCTCGCCTTGATCGCCATTATCGTCGGCTCCCTGGTTGCCATCTTCCAGACCAACCTGAAACGCATACTGGCCTATTCGAGTGTCGCCCAGATCGGCTATATCGCCTTGGGTCTGAGCTTTGCCAGCGTCACCGGCCTGATTGCCGCCCTGGTTCATCTGTTCAACCACGGCGCCATGAAGGGCGCTCTGTTCCTTGTGCTGGCTTGTGTGTTCCATCGCATGGGCGCAGTCGATCTGGCGTCGATCCGCGGCCTTGGTTGGCGCATGCCGTTGACCATGGGGGCGTTTGTCGTCGGCGGTATGAGCCTGGTGGGCGTGCCCCTGACGGTCGGTTTCATCAGCAAATGGTATCTGATGCTGGCGGCGATCGAGCAAGGCCGCTGGTTGGTGGTGGTTGTCGTGGCGGCCGGGTCATTGCTCGCCCTGGTCTATGTCTGGCGGGTGGTCGAGGCGGCCTACTTCCTCGAACCGGAGGACGGTGTCCGCGAGGTTGCCGAGGCGCCCCTCGCCATGCTGCTGCCGACCCTGACCCTGGCGGCGGCCTGCATCTATTTCGGCCTCCATACCAGTGTCACCGTGGACGTTGCCCGCATCGCCGCTCTGAGCCTGTTGGGCGGCTTCCGATGAACCATGAGCAATTGGTCTTTTTGGCGGTTCTGACGCCGGCCATGGGGGCCACTTTGATGTGGTCGTTTGAACGCTGGCCCAATGTTCGCGATGGTATCAGCCTGGCTTCGGCGGCGCTGTTGTTCGCCCTGGTCGTCTCCATGTATCCGGAGGTCGTCAACGGCATTCGACTCGCCGCTTATTGGGGTGCGGTTCTGCCCGGTCTTGAACTCGGTTTCGTGGTCGAGCCCCTGGGTCTGATGTTCGCCCTGGTCTCCAGCCTGTTGTGGCTTATCACCACAATCTACTCCATCGGCTATATGCGCGGCCAGAATGCCGCCAATCAGACGCGATTTTTCATTTTCTTCGCGTTGTCTTTGACGGCGACCATGGCCATCGCCTTCTCGGCCAATCTTTTCACCCTGTTCATCGCCTATGAGGCTCTGACCCTGGCGACCTATCCACTGGTCGCCCACTACGGCACACCGGCGGCCAAGGCCGGAGCGCGGGTCTACATCGGATTGTTGCTGTCGACGTCGATCGGCTTCCTGCTGATCGCCATCATCTGGACCTGGAGCGTGGCCGGCACGCTGGATTTCGTGCCTGGCGGCATTCTCACGGGCAAGGCCGAGCCCTGGGTCGTCGGCGTGCTGCTGGCGCTCTATGTGTTCGGCATCGGCAAGGCGGGGGTCATGCCGTTCCACCGCTGGCTGCCGTCGGCCATGGTGGCGCCAGCGCCAGTAAGCGCCTTGCTTCACGCGGTCGCCGTGGTCAAGGCCGGGGTGTTCTCGGTACTTAAGGTGGTGATCTATATTTTCGGCATCGACCTGCTGGCCGAGCTGGGGTCAGGCCGCTGGCTCATGTATGTGGCGGCGGCGACTATCTTGCTGGCCTCCCTAGTGGCGCTACGCGAAGACAATATCAAGGCGCGGCTGGCTTATTCAACCATCAGCCAACTGTCCTACATCGTCCTTGGCGCCATGCTGGCGAGTAGTCTCGGCATTATCGGCGGCGCCATGCATATCGCCATGCACGCCTTCGGCAAGATCACCCTGTTCTTCTGCGCCGGCGCCATCTTCGCCTCCACCGGCGAGATCGTCCTCAGTCGCATGCGCGGGGTTGGCCGGCGCATGCCCTTCACCATGGGCGCTTTTTTCATCGCCAGCCTCAGTATAATCGGCCTGCCACCGGCCGGCGGGCTATGGAGCAAGTGGTATCTGGCGCTCGGTACCCTGGATGCCGGAGAATACCTGTTGCTCGGCGTGCTGTTGGTCAGCGCCACCCTCAACGTTGCCTACCTGATACCCATATCCATCAAGGCGTTCTTCAGCCCGGCGGACAATCCGGTTTACGACGAGGGCATTCACGAGGCGCCGACTCTGTGCGTGGTCGCCCTGTGCCTCAGCGCCTTCGGTTGCCTGGTGTTGTTCGTCTATCCCGACCCGTTCTACCAGCTCGCCGCCAGCCTGGTACGGTGACCGCCATGGACAAGAAACATCTCTTCGACAACCCGCGCAACGTCAAGCGCCTGCTGTGGCTGATCTATGCCATTTGCACCGGTCTGGCGCTCCTCGATTTCGTGTTCCATCGCCATGTGGTTCACGACCTTGAGGCAATCCCTGGGTTCTACGCCATCTATGGCTTTGGCGGCTGCACCCTGCTGGTGCTCGTGGCCAAGGAGATGCGCAAGTTTCTGATGCGCGACGAAGATTACTATGACCGCGATGATTAGCCTTCATCCGGTTGCCATCTTCCTGGTCGGCGCTCTGCTCGCGGCTCTGGCCGGGCGGCGCTATGGCGCTGTCGTGGTGGTGCTGACCCCGGTGGTCAGTTTCCTCAACCTGATCTTTCTCGACAGCGACGCCAATTGGACCTTCAAGGTTCTCGACTACAGCGTTGACCTCATGCGGGTGGATCGCCTGAGCCTGCTATTCGGCTATCTGTTCCACCTCGCCGCTTTTATCGGCGCGGTCTTTGCCCTGCATGTGCGCGACCGTATCCAGCAGGTGGCGGCGCTGCTCTATGGCGGTAGCGCCATCGGCGCGGTATTCGCCGGCGATCTGGTGGCGTTCTTTCTGTTCTGGGAACTGGCGGCGGTGACCTCGGTTTTCCTGATCTGGGCCCGGCGCATACCCCAGGCCATGGCCGCCGGCATGCGTTATCTGATTATCCAGGTGATCTCTGGCCTGCTGTTCTTCGCCGGCGTGGTTATGCGGGTGCACGAGACCGGCTCCATCGCCTTCGACTTCATCGGCCTGACCGGCCTGGCGTCGTGGCTCATATTCATCGCGCTTGGTATCAAGTGCGCCTTCCCCATGGTCCATAACTGGCTCACCGACGCCTATCCCGAGGCGACGCCCACCGGTGCGGTGTTCCTCAGCGCCTTTACCACCAAGCTCGCGGTCTATGCCCTGGCGCGGGGCTATCCGGGCACGGACCTGCTGATTTACATCGGCGCCGCCATGACCGTGTTCCCGATCTTCTTCGCGGTCATCGAGAACGATCTTCGCCGGGTGCTGTGCTACAGCATGATCAACCAGATCGGCTTCATGGTCTGCGGCATCGGTATCGGCACTGCCCTGGCGCTCAACGGCGCGGTCAGTCACGCCTTCAACGACGTCATTTTCAAGGGCCTGTTGTTCATGACCATGGGCTCGGTGCTGCATATGACCGGCCGCATGAACGGTTCGGACCTGGGCGGGCTGTACAAGACCATGCCGGTGACCACCGGATTGTGCATCGTCGGCGCCGCCTCGATTTCCGCCTTCCCGTTGTTCTCCGGCTTCGTTTCCAAATCCATGGTCATGGTGGCGGCGCTCGAGGAAGGCCACGGCGGGGTCTGGCTCATGCTGCTGTTCGCCTCGGCTGGGGTGTTCCACCACGCCGGCATCAAGATTCCGTTCTTCGCCTTCTTCGGCCACGATTCAGGTCTTCGAGTCAAGGAGCCGCCGCTCAACATGCTGGCGGCCATGTTTATCAGCGCGGTGCTGTGCATCGGGATCGGCGCCTACCCCTGGCCGCTCTACGATCTGCTACCGTTCCCCGTGGTCTATGACCCCTTCGACCTGACCCACGTGGTGGCTCAAATCCAGCTTCTTTTCTTTGGCGCCATGGCGTTCGTCTGGCTCAAACTCAGCGGCCTCTACCCGCCGGAGCTGCGATCACTGAATATCGACGCCGAATGGCTTTACCGGCGCTTGGCCTGGCGTCTCGCGTTGAGCGTTGGCGGCGTGGTCAAGCAAGTCGACGTGGCGGTGCGTCGGGTGGCCCTCGACGGTGTTGGTGTCGCCATCGCGACGGTGCGGCGTCATTGTGGCCCCGATGCCCTGCTGGCGCAAAGCTGGACGACCGGCGTGGCGACCCTGTGGGTTGCGCTGCTGTTGGGCGCCACCTTGGTGATCTACTATCTACACAGCTCTCTCTTGTAACGAGGTTCCGTCATGGACATATCAGGCGAAGTTCGCATTCCCGCGCCGCGCCAACGGGTTTGGGACGCGCTCAATGATCCTGAAATCCTGCGCCAGGCGGTACCTGGTTGTCAGGAGATCAAAAAAACCTCCGATACCGAATTCACCGCCAAGATCTCGCTCACGCTCGGGCCGGTCAAGGCGGCGTTCAAGGGCAAGGTGAGCCTCGACAACCTGGATGAACCCAATAGCTATACCCTTCGCGGTGAGGGCCAAGGCGGTGTTGCCGGCTTTGCCAATGGCGAAGCCACGGTCAGACTCAGCGACGACGGCGACGGCACGCTGCTGAGTTATGAATCCCACGCCGCCGTGGGCGGCAAGCTGGCCCAAGTCGGTCAGCGGGTTATCAAGGCCGCCTCTGACAAGCTGACGGCCGAGTTCTTCACCCGCTTTAGCGAAACTGTCGTCAACGCCCCCGCCGAAGAACCCGAACAGGCTTCTGAAACGCCGGCCGAAGTCGCGGATACGACCGAAACTGCGGCGATGAGTCTTGCACCCTGGACCTGGGGCGGCGCCGTGCTGGCCTTTGTTGTCGCCCTGCTGTGGTACTTTGGTCGTGCCTAAGGCGTTTCTTTGGTTGGCAACGGCGGCGTGGCCGCGTTAGTCTATGGTTAATTGTCATGCCCGTAGTCTATGGTTAATTGTCATGCCCGTGGCAAACGGGCGGATTCGGATGGCGGAGGTGACCGGCCAATAATTCATGGTGGTCGCGGCTCCGTCTGTTCTTGCAGGGAGGCAAGCGATGCAAAAATCACTTCACATTAGCCCGGACAAATGCACGGGCTGCCTACAGTGCGAGCTGGCCTGCTCGCTGGAGCACGAAGGGGCCTTCAACCCCGCCAAGTCGCGCATCAAGGTTATCGAATTCGGCGCGGCCGGCCGCATGGTGCCTTACACCTGCACCCAATGCGCCGACGCCTGGTGCGTCAAGGCGTGCCCGACCAGCGCCATCAGCGTCAACAGCGAGACCGGCGCCAAGGAAGTCAGCAATGATCTCTGTGTCGGTTGCAAGGTCTGCACCATCGCCTGTCCGTTCGGCACCATCAATTACAGCCAGGCCTCGGGCAAGGTTGTGAAATGTGATCTTTGCGGCGGCGATCCGAAATGCGCCACCGCCTGTCCGACCGAGGCGATCACCTACATCGACGCCGATTCGACCGGCTATGACAAACTGCGCGCATCCGCCGAGGTCGCCGACGCCGGCGCCCAAGCGGACGCCTAGAGGGGAGCAAAAATCATGGCATGGGCTGAAAAAATCCTACGCGTCAACCTGACCGACGGCACCTGCGAGAGCGAGCCTCTCAATATGGAGTGGGCGGCCAAGTATCTTGGCCAGCGCGGTCTCGCCAGCAAATATCTGGCCGAGGAGATCGATCCCAAGGTCGATCCCCTGTCGCCCGATAACAAGCTGATCTTCGCCACCGGCCCGCTGACCGGCACCAGCGCCTCGACCAGCGGCCGTTATTCGGTGATCACCAAAGGCGCCCTGACCGGCGCTATCGCCTGTTCGAACTCGGGTGGCTACTTCGGCGCCGAGCTCAAGATGGCCGGCTGGGACATGATCATCTTTGAAGGCAAGGCGGCGAGCCCGGTTTACCTGGCGATCCACGATGACCACGCCGAACTGCGCTCGGCCGAGCATCTCTGGGGCAAGTCGGTTTGGGAAACAGAACCGGCCGTCAAGGTCGAGATGGGCGATCCCCAGTCCCGGGTCTCGTCAATCGGCAAGGCCGGCGAGTCCGGTGTGCTGTACGCCTGTGTGGTCAACGACCTGCACCGCGCCGCCGGACGCTCCGGCGTCGGCACGGTCATGGGGTCGAAGAACCTCAAAGCCATTGGCGTGCGCGGCACCCTGGGTATCAAAGTCAAGGATCCCGCGGCCTTCCTGACCGCCACGGCGGACGCCAAGGCGGTTCTCGCTGAGAACGCCGTTACCGGTCAGGGTCTGCCGGCCTTCGGCACCCAGGTGTTGATGAACGTCATCAACGAGACCGGCGCTCTGCCGACGCGCAATATGCGTGACGTGCAGTTCGAGGGTGCCAGCAAAATCGGTGCCGAGGCCATGGTCGAGCCGCGCGAGAGCGACGGCAAGCCCAACCTGCTGACCAACCAGGCCTGCTTTGGCTGCACCATTGCCTGCGGACGTATCTCGCAGCTCGACCAGGGCCACTTCACGGTTCAGAACAAGCCCGAGTACTGGGGCGCCTCCGGTGGTCTCGAATACGAGGCGGCCTGGGCACTGGGCGCCGCGACCGGCGTCGATGATCTCGAATGCCTGACCTATGTCAACTATCTGTGCAACGAGCACGGCATGGACCCGATTTCATTCGGCTCCACCGTGGGCGCGGCCATGGACATGTTCGAAGAGGGTGTCCTCACCACCGAGCAGACCGGCGGTATCGAGCTCAAGTTCGGCTCGGCCGAGGCGTTGTCAGCAATCGCCGAACTGACTGGTATTGGCGAGGGCTTCGGCGCGGAAATCGGCATCGGCTCCCGACGACTGTGCAAGAAGTACGGGCGTCCCGAATTGTCCATGACGGTCAAGAGCCAGGAGTTCCCGGCCTACGATCCGCGCGGCATTCAGGGCATGGGTCTGACTTACGCCACCTCCAACCGCGGCGCCTGCCACCTGCGCAGTTACACCGTTGCCTCCGAGGTGCTTGGCATTCCGATCAAGACCGACCCCTTGGAGACCGAGGGCAAGGCTGGATTGGTTACCGCCTTCCAGGACGCCACTGCGGCGGTTGATTCAAGTGGACTTTGCGTGTTTACCACCTTCGCCTGGACCCTGGATAACTTCGCACCGCAAATTGACGCGGCCTGCGAAGGTGAATGGACTCCCGAACGTCTTGCCGAGACCGGAGAGCGCATCTGGAACCTGGAACGCAACTTCAATCTTGCGGCCGGCTTCACCGCCAAGGATGACAGCCTGCCCAAGCGTTTGACCGAGGAAGCGGCCAAGACCGGCCCGGCTGAAGGCAAGGCCAGTGGCCTTGCCCAGATGCTGCCCGAGTACTACGCGGGCCGCGGCTGGACCGAGGAAGGTGTTCCGACCAACCAGACCCTTGATCGTCTCGATCTCTAGAAGGGTCGCAATCGGGGGCCGGCGAGGCATCTTCGCCGGCCTTCCGTTTGCCCGGAGCTTGGGCTCACTATGAAGGTCACGCTGAAACTCTACGCTTCGCTCAAGCCCTATCTGCCGCAAGGCACACGGGGCAACGAAGCCGAGATCGATCTCCCGGAAGGAGCATCGGTGCAATCGGTGCTCGACGGTATCGGTATGCCCGAAGGGCTGTACAAATTGGTGCTTGTCAACGGCGTCTTTATCGTTCCCGAGGAGCGCGAGACCAAACTTTTTGTCGAGGGCGATGCGCTGGCCATATGGCCCCCGGTTGCCGGTGGTTAGCCAGTCCGACGACGCCGCCGTCTTCTTCAAGGAGATGGGCATCGACCATGCGGACTTCTTCCGCATCCTGCCTCAGGCGCTGGGAACCGACGACTGCGAGGTGACCGGGACCAACGTGGTCATGCGCGACGGTGACAAACGGTTCGAGATATCCCTAGGTCCGGAAGGCAAACGTACAATCGCCCTGCTCAATCTGCCGGTGACCATGGTAACCATACGATTGATAAACTACGGCGAAGCCGACCTCGCCAGTGCACTCGAGCGATTTGATCTCTATTATCGCCGCGGCGGAGGTTGACCTAGCGACCACGCGCAAGGAGAAGGCCATGAGGCTTACAGTGTCCCTGACCATAAACGGCGAAGAAGTTACCCAGGAAGTCGAGGGTCGCACCCTGCTGGTCGAGTTGCTGCGTGACCACCTGCGCCTGACAGGCACCCATGTGGGCTGCGACACCAGCCAGTGCGGCGCCTGCGTGATCCATCTCGACGGCCGCGCCGTGAAGGCCTGCGCCCTGCTGGCGGTCCAGGTCGATGGCTGCGATGTGTTGACCATCGAGGGTTTGGCCAAAGAGGGCGACGAACTTCATCCCATGCAGCAAGCGTTCCATGAAAACCATGCTTTGCAATGCGGTTTCTGCACGCCGGGCATGGTCATGAGCGCCATCGATTTAGTGAATAACAATCCGTCCCCCAGTGAGTCGGAAATCAGAAGTGGTCTCGAAGGCAACCTGTGCCGCTGCACGGGCTACCACAACATCGTCAAGGCCATCGTCGCCGCGGCGAAAACCATGCAAAGCTAGATTGGGGCCAAACGATGTATGATTTTCAATTTCACAGACCGACCTCAATCGATGAAGCTGTAGCGCTTCTCGGCAGCGCCGAGGACGGCCAGCTTCTGGCCGGCGGACAAACACTGATCCCGACGCTCAAGCAGCGCCTGGCCCAGCCCTCCGATCTTATTGATCTCGGCCACGTGGAAGGCATGCGCGGCATCTCGTCTCTTGGCGGCACCATCGAGATCGGCGCCATGATGCGCCACGGCGAGGTTGCCGCGTCGGCGGATGTGCAGCGCGCTATTCCGTCCCTCGCCCGCCTCGCCGACATGATCGGTGATCCCCAGGTGCGCAATCAGGGGACCATCGGCGGTTCATTGGCGACCAACGACCCGACCGCGGATTACCCGACGGCGGTTCTGGCGCTCAACGCCACGGTCCATACCAACCAACGTGAGATCACTGCCAACGACTTCTTCGTCGACCTGTTCGAGACCGCCCTCAACGACGGTGAGATCATCACCCGGGTTAGCTTTCCCCTGCCCGAGCGGGCCGGTTACGCCAAGTTTCCCAACCCGGCATCACGCTACGCCATCGTCGGCGTCATGGCGGCCGATCTCGGCGGCGGCGTGCGGGTCGCGGTGACCGGCGCCGGACCCTGTGTGTTTCGCGTGCGGGATATGGAAGCGGCGCTGTTGAAGTCGTTCACGCCCGAGGCGGTGGCGGATATTTCCGTCGCCAGCGACAATTTTAATGCCGACATCCACGCATCCGCTGAATACCGCGCCCATCTAGTAACGGTCATGGCGAAACGGGCCGTGGCCGCGGCCGACTGACCTCCAAGGGCGCGTCAAACGGGACTTCCATGACGCCAACAGCGACCACCATACCGACCAATATAGACGACGTTATCAATCTGCTCGATAGCGCGCGCTATATGGCCGACCGCAGCTTGGCGACCACCCTGTATCTGGCGCTCAGTCTCAACCGACCCCTGTTTCTCGAGGGCGAGGCCGGCGTCGGCAAGACCGAGGTCGCCAAGGTTCTCGCTGAAGGTTTGGGACGTCGACTGGTGAGGCTGCAGTGCTATGAAGGGCTCGACGTGGCCGCCGCGGCCTACGAGTGGAACTACGCCCGCCAGATGATCGAAATCCGCCTGGCCGAGGCCACCGGCGAGAGCGACCAGGAAAGTCTGGTGCGCGATATCTTCTCAAAGGATTTTCTCATCAGCCGGCCGTTGTTGCAGGCCCTGGA
>CAZYDR010000008.1:19275-54455 GCA_964645285.1 uncultured Alphaproteobacteria bacterium | reverse complement strand
TCGGCCCCCTGCCCCATCTCTATCCGTTTATCGTCAACGATCCCGGCGAGGGCACTCAGGCCAAGCGTCGGGCCAGCGCGGTGATCGTCGATCATCTGACGCCGCCGCTGACCCGAGCGGAGAGCTACGGGCCCTTGCGCGACCTCGAGCAACTGGTCGACGAATACTACGACGCCGCCGGGATCGATCCCCGTCGCATCAAGGTATTGAGCAAGCAGATCGTCGAATTGAGCCAGCGCATCGGCCTCCACGAGGACTGCGGCGTTACCGAGCGCGACGGCGAGGACGAAGCCCTGATCAAGCTCGACCGCTATCTCTGCGAACTCAAGGAAATGCAGATCCGCGACGGCCTTCACGTGTTTGGAGAATCGCCGGTGGACGGCCAGTTGACCGACCTGCTGGTCGCCCTGGTCCGCGTGCCGAGAGGCGTTGACGCGCCCGGCAACGCCTCACTGACCCGCGCTCTGGCCGCCGACATGGCGCTGGATTTCGACCCGCTGGATTGCGACATGGCCCAGCCCTGGGGGGGTCTCCGACCGGAGGCATTGGCCAACAGCGTGGCGTGGCGCACCCAGGGCGACACGGTGGAGCGCATCGAGGCTTTGGCCACCAAGCTGGTCAACGGCGCTGTCAAAATCGATGAACATTGGAGCCGGACCACGGCGGTGCTTGACGAAGTCGAGAGTACAGTGCGGCCGGCGGTAACGGCCAGTGGCGCGGCCGAGATCGCCGGCATGATCACCGGTCTCGATGGCCGCTTCGTGGCGCCGGGCACCTCGGGGGCGCCGACCCGGGGGCGCCTCGACGTGCTGCCCACGGGACGCAATTTCTATTCCGTCGATACCCGCTCGGTGCCGACGCCAGCGGCCTGGCTGCTGGGCTGGAAGTCGGCCGCCCTGCTGGTCGAGCGCCACATGCAGGAGCATGGCGCCTGGCCCCGGACCATGGCCTTAAGCGCCTGGGGCACCGCCAATATGCGGACCGGCGGCGACGACATCGCCCAGGCCCTGGCGCTCATGGGCGTGCGCCCGACCTGGGACGCCGCGTCGCGGCGGGTTACCGGCTTCGAGGTGTTGCCGGTATCGATCCTCGACCGCCCCCGGATTGATGTCACCCTGCGGGTCTCCGGGTTTTTCCGCAACGCTTTTCCCGGTCTCATCGACCTCATAGATTCAGCGGCCCGCGCCGTCGCCGCCCTGGACGAACCCGCCGCCGACAACCCCCTGGCCGAGCGGGTGGCGGCCGAAACTCGCGCCCTGATCGACGACGGCATGTCGCCCGAAGATGCCGCGCGCCGGGCCGGCTACCGGGTATTCGGCTCCAAGCCGGGAGCCTACGGCGCCGGCCTCCAGGCGCTGATCGACGAGCGCGGCTGGGAGAGCGAGGGCGACCTGGCCCGCGCCTATGTGGCCTGGGGCGGCTACGCCTACGGCTCGGGAGCAGAGGGCGACGCCGAGCATACGTTGTTCGAGCGCCGCCTGGGCGCCGTCGAGGCAGTGGTCCACAACCAGGACAACCGCGAGCACGACCTGCTCGACTCCGACGACTACTACCAGTTCGAGGGTGGCCTGACGGCGGCGGTGCGCCACATCTCGGGCGACCAACCGGCGGTCTATCACAACGACCATTCGCTGCCCGAGAGCCCGAAGATTCGCACCCTCGAGGAAGAAATCGCCCGGGTGGTCCGCGCTCGAGTGGTCAACCCGAAGTGGATCGAAGGGGTCATGCGCCACGGCTACAAGGGGGCCTTCGAGATGACCGCCACCGTGGACTACATGTTCGCCTTCGCCGCCACCGCCCACGTGGTGCGCGACCATCATTTCGACGCGGTGTTCGACGCCTACCTGGCCGACGACCGGGTCCGTGAGTTTCTCGAAGACGCCAACCCGGCGGCCCTCGCCGAAATGGCGGCGCGACTCATGGAAGCACAGGAACGAGGCCTGTGGCGACCGCGCTCCAACACCGCCCATCCCCTGTTGGCGCAACTCGCGGAACGGCCCCTGGAAGCGGTTCCGTCATGAGCGAAACCACCAGGAAACCCCTCAATTGGCGCCTGTTCCTGGTCCTGTGGCTGGGCGGTACCGTGGCCGCCTTGCCGTTGATTCCGGTCACAGTCGTGCTCGGCGAAGCCGGTGTCGGCGCTCGGGCCATAAGCTGGCAGAGCGCCACCACTATCATACTGCTGGCGTCCCTCGTCATCTTCTCGGCCGCCATCTATGTCGGCCTGCAAACAGGTCGGCGTTTCGGCCTCGGCGCACCGCTCATCGAAGCCTGGCTGGCGGGCTCGCCCATGGCCGGCGCCGGCAAACGCCTCGCTTTGGGCGCCGGTGCGGGCGGCACCCTGGGCCTTGTCGGCGTCGTGCTGGCGACAGCCATGGTTGGCGACAGCATCGTGCCGGCCATGCCCGGGGATGACGTGGTGCCCCTGTGGGTCGGGTTCGGCCAGGCGCTTAGTGCCGGGGTTGGCGAGGAATTGCTGTTTCGCCTCGGCCTGATGTCGGTGTTGGTGGCCTTCGTCAGGCGGATTATGCCGGGCGACGTTGACCATCCTTCGGACTCGGTTATGTGGACCGCCCTGTCCTTGACGGCGGTAATTTTCACGGCGGTCCACGGCGCGCCCGGCGGCGGTGCCGAAGACGCCACTCTACTGGTCGCCGAACCCATGCAGATACTGCGCCTGGTCGGCGGCGGGCTGTTCGGCTGGCTGTTCTGGCAATACGGACTTGAAGCTGCCGTGACAGCCCATTTTACCTACGATGTGGTGCTGTTTTACGGCATCATCGCAGTCGTCTGAGGCGAGAGGAAAACCTATGAGTAACAATCAAACTACCGACGAGCGCCATGCCGAGAAAATGAAGAAGCGCAAGGAAGCGCGCGACAAGATCATGACCGGCAAGACCGAGGAGCACGGCCTGATCATCGTTCATACGGGCAAGGGCAAAGGCAAATCCACCGCCGCCATGGGCCTGGCATTACGCTCCATCGGCCATGGCCTCAAGGTCGGCATCGTGCAGTTCGTCAAGGGCGCCTGGGAGACCGGCGAGCGCGATGTGCTCGACAAATTTCCCGACCTGGTCACCATCAAGGCCATGGGCGAGGGATTTACATGGGACACCCAGGATCGCCAACGCGATGTGACCGCCGCGATGAAAGCCTGGGCGGCGGTCCAGAATATGATGGCCGACGAGAGCTATCACATGGTCATTGCCGACGAGCTCAACATCGTGCTGCGCTACGACTATCTCGACGCCGACGCGGTGATCACGGCGCTACGAGCCAAACGTCCCGACCTCCACGTGGTGGTCACCGGGCGCAACGCCAAGGCCGAGCTTATCGATATCGCCGATCTGGTCACCGAGATGACCCAGATAAAACATCCCTTCCGCGATGGCGTGAAGGCTCAGATCGGCGTTGAATTTTAAAGGCTAGGGGGACCCGACGATGAAAACCATTTTTCGCGCGCTATTCTTCGTGATGCTGGCCGCCACAACGCCGGCCCTGGCGTCGTCGGAAGAGCAGCAACTGGTCGATCAGGCCCGCATCGCCGTCGAGCAATTGCGCGCCTATCCAACCGTACCGGCGTTCCCGGCGTTGCTGTCCCAGGCCAAAGCGGTGCTTGTCGTGCCCGAACTGGTCAAGGCCGGCTTCATCTTCGGCGGCGAGGGTGGCCTCGGTGTGCTGCTGGTGCGCAACCCGGAAACCGGCGAATGGAGCCCGCCCGCCTTCTACACCATGGCGGCGGCCAGCGTCGGTTTGCAGATCGGCGTTCAGGTCTCCAAAGTGATGTTCCTGATCATGACCGACGGCGGCCTTGAGGCCATGATGTCCGACAAACTGACCCTCGGCGCCGACGCCAGCATCGCCGCCGGACCCATGGGCGGCGGCGTCGAGGCCGGCACGACTTTCAACGCCGAGGTCGATATCTATTCCTTCGCCCACACCAAGGGGCTGTTCGGCGGTGTGTCGTTCGAGGGCGCCGTGCTGGTACCCGACGATGACGCCAACGAGGCCTACTACGGCAAGGCGGTGACGTCGCGCGGCGTGGTCATCCTCGGCGACGCGGAAAACAGCGCTGCCGACGACCTGAGGAACGCTCTTGTCCCAGAATAGCCTAAAGCCCGCGCGGGCGTTGATGCTCCAGGGCACCGGTTCCAATGTGGGCAAGTCCCTGCTGGTGGCCGGCCTGGCACGGGCCTATGCGGACCGGGGTCTGGCCGTGCGTCCGTTCAAACCGCAGAATATGTCGAACAATGCCGCAGTGACCGAAGACGGCGGCGAAATCGGTCGCGCCCAGGCGCTCCAGGCGCGGGCCGCGCGCATCCCGCCCAGCGTCCACATGAACCCGGTGCTGCTCAAACCCCAAAGCGACATCGGCGCCCAGGTGGTAGTCCAGGGCCGGGTCGAGGGCAACGCCAATGCCCGCGACTACCATGTCCTTAAGCCCAAACTCATGCCCCGGGTGCTCGACAGCTTCGCCCGGCTCGGCGTCGAGGCCGACCTGGTACTGGTGGAAGGCGCCGGCAGTCCGGCCGAGGTCAACCTGCGGGCCGGCGACATCGCCAATATGGGTTTTGCTTTGGCCGCCAACGTGCCCGTAGCCCTGGTCGCCGATGTCGACCGGGGCGGCGTCCTGGCCGCCGTGGTTGGCACCTGGGAGCTGCTAGAGAACGCCGAGCGCGCCTTGTTGAAGGGCTACATCATCAACAAGTTTCGCGGCGACCCGGCGTTGTTTCATGACGCTCAACACATCATCACCGGACGCACCGGCCTGGAGAGTTTCGGCGTGGCGCCCCACATGGCCGCCGCCCGGCGGTTGCCGGCGGAAGACGGCGTGGCGCTCGATAGCGCCCCCGCCGCCACACCCCGCGTAAGCGACGCCATTCACATTGTCGTGCCGCGCCTGCCGCGCATCGCCAATTTCGACGACCTCGACCCATTGATCGCCGAGGCCGATGTGACGGTAACCATGGTCGAGCCCGGCGCGGCGCTGCCCGGCGACGCCGATCTGGTGCTGATCCCCGGCAGCAAATCGACACTGGGCGATCTCGCCGTCCTGCGCGCCGAGGGCTGGGACATCGACATCCAGGCCCATGTGCGGCGCGGCGGCTGGGTGCTCGGCCTGTGTGGCGGCTATCAGATGCTCGGCGCCCGGATCAGCGATCCCCAGGGCATTGAAGGACCGGCCGGGGAAGCCCCGGGCCTCGGCCTGCTGGATATCGAAACCGCTCTGGCACCCGAGAAACACTTGGCCACCGTGGCTGGCACCGAGGTCGCCAGCGGCGCAGCGCTCCATGGCTACGAGATGCACATGGGTGTCACCACCGGCCCGGACCGGGCGCGGCCCATGGTCGATTTCGGCGACCGTGACGACGGCGCCCGCTCGGCCGACGGCCGGGTGCTGGGCTGTTATCTCCACGGCCTGTTCGCCGACGACGGCTTTCGCCATGGCTTCCTCGCCCGCCTGGCCGATCGTGGGGCCAGTGGTGTGGCCTTTGATCATCAGGTCGATCAGGCCCTCGACGCCATCGCCAGCGGGCTTGACTCCTGCCTCGACCTCGATCGTCTATGGGAGATCGCCGATGGTCCGTGAGCTAGACGTATGGCGCCGCGGCGAACATCGCGATGATCGCGAAGGCAATGAGACAAGCGCCGATCATCAGATGCAAGGACCGGTGGATGTCGCGCGGCGTGCAGCGCGCCCGGCCATCACCCATCCAGGCGTCCTTGACCACCCTCTCGCCGTAGCGGCGCGGCCCGGCAATGGCGATGCCGAGCGCCCCAGCCACCGCCGCCTCGGGCCAGCCGGCATTGACCGAGCGGTGCGTGGCGGCGTCGCGGAACATAGCCTTGAGCGCCGCCAGAGGGCTGGCTTCCGGCGCGCCGATGGCGACCACGGCGACAATCAGACCAGTCAGCCGCGCCGGCACATAGTTGGCCACGGTGTCGATCTTGGCCGTGGCCCAGCCGAACGCCTTATGACGCGGCGTCACGTGGCCGATCATGCTGTCCATGGTGTTGAGCATTTTGTAGGCGAGCAGGCCGGGAAGCCCCAACAGCAGATACCAGAACACCGGTGCCAAGACCCCGTCGGAGAGGTTCTCGGCACAGCTTTCGATGGCGCCCCGGGCGACGCCGTATTCGTCGAGATAGGCCGGGTTGCGGCCGACCACATGGGCGACCGCGTCGCGCCCCGCCGCCAGACCGCCTTCCTCGAGGGCCACGGCCACGGCCTTCACATGGCGGTACAGGCTGCGCTGGGCAATCAGGGTCATCATGACCACCAGTTCCACAAGCCAGCCGAAGGATATGGCCACGGTGAGCCGATGAACAAGCCAGCCCGTACTCGCCGCCAGACCAATCAATGCCAAAGCCACCAACACGCCGCGCAGGCGCCGCGTCCTCTCACCCCGGTCGTCGCGGTTAAGCTTGCCATCGCACCAGTTTATCAAGCGCCCCATGAGCGCCACCGGATGGGGGATCACCCGGTAGAGAAGCGGCGGGTCGCCGATGTAGGCGTCAAGAGCCAGAGCCGCGAGAAGCAGAACAAATGGGCCAGGCCCGGCGGCAATAACATCGTGATTAAGCATGGCGCGAGCATGGAGAGAGGCGCCATCCCCGTCAATCCCATCCCCCTCAACCATCGTATCGATTCAGGAGTTCAGAACCATGAGTAAGACCGCCGTCATGATTTGCGGCCACGGCAGCCGCGATGGCGACGCCATTCGCGAGTTCGAGCGGATCGCCGCCGGCCTCGCCCAACGGCTGCCGCAATATCCGACCACCCACGGCTTCCTCGAATTCGCCACGCCGATTATCCGCGACGGCCTGGATTCCCTGCGCGACGGTGGCGCCAAGCGTATCCTGGCAGTGCCGGGCATGCTGTTCGCCGCCGCCCATGCCAAGAACGACATCCCTTCGGTGCTCAACCGCTATGGCGCCGAGAACCCGGGCGTGCAGGTCGACTACGGCCGCGATCTGGCGGTCGATCTCAAGCTACTGCGCGCCGCCCGCGACCGCATCGAGGCGGCGGAGGCCGAAGCCAATGCCGTCAAACGAGACCACATTGGCCGCGACGAGACATGCCTGATAGTGGTTGGTCGCGGCGCCTCGGACCCGGACGCCAATTCCAACGTCGCCAAGGTGGCGCGGCTGCTGTGGGAAGGCATGGGTTTCGCCTGGGCCGAAGTGTGCTATTCCGGCGTCACCTTCCCGCTCACCACCACCGGCTTCGATCGGGTCAGCAAGCTCGGCTTCAAACGCATCATCGTGTTTCCCTATTTCCTGTTCACCGGGGTGCTGGTCAAACGCATCTATCAGCACGCCGACGAGGCGGCGGCGCGCAATCCGGATGTGGAGTTCGTCAAGGCCGGCTACCTCAACGACCACCCCATGGTGTTCGAGACCTTCGTGGACCGCATCCAGGAAATTATAGACGGGCAAAATCTGATGAACTGCCAACTGTGCAAATACCGCGAGCAGATGATCGGCTTCGAGGATCAGGTCGGCGCGGTCCAGGAAAGCCACCATCACCATGTGGAGGGCATCGGCACCGACGATGACCATCATCATCATGAGCACAGTCACAGGCACCATGGCGACGACGGCTGAGGCACCCACCGTGAGTCATTTCGATTATGTGCGCGAACCGGCGGCGATCTATCGGCGCTCGCGGAAGATCGCCCTGGCCGAGACCGACCTGGGCGCCGTCGCCGACGACATGCGCGAGGTCGCGCTGCGTCTGGTCCATGCCTGCGGCGAACCCTCGGTGGTGGCGGACCTCCGCGCTTCGCTTGGCGCCGGCACGGCCGGCGGCGCCGCCCTGGCCAACCGCGCAGCCATACTGTGCGACACCGAAATGGTCGCCCACGGCGTCATTCGCGCCGCCCTGCCCCAGGGCAACCGGGTTGAATGCACCCTCAATTACGCCGGGGTCGCCGAAGCCGCCAAGCGCCAGGGCATGACCCGGTCGGCGGCGGCGGTGGACCTGTGGGACGATGATCTGGATGGCGCTATCGTGGCCATCGGTAATGCGCCGACGGCGCTCTATCGTCTGCTTGAGCGGCTCGAAGACGACGCCCCGCGGCCGGCGCTCATCATCGCCATGCCCGTGGGCTTTGTCGGCGCCGCCGAATCCAAGCAGGCGCTGATCGACGGCGGTTACGGCGTCCCCTACATGGCCCTGACCGGGCGCCGGGGCGGCAGCGCCCTGGCGGCGGCGGCGGTCAACGCCCTGGCATCGCCACTTGCGGGAGGAAACCTGTCATGACCCGCTGGCTTTCCATTGTCGGCATCGGCGAAGACGGGCTCGACGGCATCACCCCCGCCGCCCGGGTTCTTGTGGATCAGGCGGAAGTGCTGGTCGGCGGCGCCCGCCATCTCGCCATGATCGCCGACGATCACCCGGCCGAGCGTCTGCCTTGGGTGCCGCCCATGGCGGCCGGCACCAAGGCGGTGGTGGCCCGGCGCGGCCAGCGGGTCTGTGTACTGGCCACCGGCGACCCCCTATGGTTCGGCATCGGTGCCCGGCTGGCCGGGCTGGTGCCCCATGACGAGCGCACCATTATTCCGGCGCCATCGGCCTTCAGCCTCGCCGCCGCCCGCATGGGCTGGCCGCTCGGCGATGTGGAGACCGTGACCATTCATGGCCGGTCCCTCGATTTGCTGCGGCTCCATGTGGCCCCCGACGCACGCCTGCTGGCCATGACCAGCGACGGCCAGACCCCGGCCCAGGTCGCCCGGATTCTGTGCTCGATGGACTACGGGGAGAGCCTGATCACCGTGCTCGAACATATGGGCGGCACGACCGAGAACCGGGTCGAGGACATCGCCGAGGACTGGCCCCACCAGACCATGGCCGATCTCAACACCCTGGCCATCGAGTGCCGCGCCGGACCCGATACGGTTATCCGTTCGCGTAGTCCCGGTCTGCCCGACAACGCCTTCGAGAACGACGGCCAGTTGACCAAGCACGAGGTTCGCGCGGTCACCCTTGCCGCCCTCGCCCCCCTGCCCGGCCAACGCCTGTGGGACGTGGGCGCTGGCTGCGGCTCGGTCGCTATCGAATGGCTGCGCGCCGCCAAGGGCGCCACGGCGGTGGCCATTGAGCGCGACCCGAAACGAGCCGATGTGATCGCCCGCAATGCCACGGCGCTCGGTACACCGGAACTAGAGATTGTTACCGGCGACGCCCCCGTTGCGCTCGCCGACCTCGATAGTCCGGATGCGGTATTTATCGGCGGCGGCGTCTCCGTGGATGGCCTGATTGAGACCTGTTGGGATGTGCTCCGTCCCGGTGGGCGAATGGTGGTTAACGCGGTTACCGTAGAAGGCGAGGCCGCCTTGAATTCATGGCATGAAAAAGTCGGCGGAACACTGACCCGAATCGCCATCTCGCGGACCAAGCCCCTGGGCACCATGTCGGGCTGGCATTCCCTCGCCCCGGTCACCCAGTGGGCCGTAACGAAATGACCGGCACCCTCTATGGCATTGGTGTCGGACCCGGCGATCCTGAACTTATCACCTTGAAAGCATTACGTATTTTGATTTCCTGTTCGGTCATCGCCTATCCCGCGCCGAGCGTTGGCCAGAGCATGGCGCGAACCATCGCGGCACCCCACCTGACAGGCGAGCAGACCGAAATCGCCATCGCCATGCCTCTTGACGGCGGCCATGGACCCATCGAAGCAGCCTACGACCAGGGCGCGGTCGAGGTTGCCGATCATCTAAAGGCCGGCCGCGATGTGGCCGCCCTGTGCGAGGGCGATCCGTTTTTCTATGGCTCGTTCATGTACCTGTTCGGCCGATTGGCTGGTGAGCACCGGGTCGAGGTGGTGCCCGGCGTGAGTTCCCTGCTGGCCGGACCGGCGGCCCTGGGCGCGCCCATCGTATCGCGCGACGACACCTTGCTGGTGGCGCCGGCGACCCTGCCGGAAGACAGCCTTCGCGCCCGCCTCGACGGCGCCGACGCGGCGGTAATCATCAAGGTTGGGCGTCATCTGAATAAGGTTCGCCGGGTTCTCGACGACCTCGGCATTACCGGCAAGGCTCACTACATCGAGTACGCCACCATGGCCAACCAGCGTATCGCCCCCCTAGCCGAAGCCGGCTCCAAGGCGCCCTATTTCTCCATGGTGGTGGTCCACAAGCGCGGCGAGGCGTGGCGCTGATGGAGACCGCCGTCGTCTGCCTCAACCCCGCCGGGCTGGCCACCGCCCGGACCCTGGCCGAAGTCCTGCCCCATGCGCGCCTCCATGGCCGTATGGGCGACGCCGAGGTTACCTTCTCGGATACCGCCGAGCATCTTCGCGGCCTGTTCGAGGCCGGCACCGGCATCGTCGGGATCTGCGCCGCCGGCATTCTCATTCGCGCCGTGGCGCCGCTGCTTAAAGATAAACAAGCTGAGCCGTCGGTCATCGCCGTGGCCGTCGACGGCAGCAGCGCCGTGCCCCTGCTCGGTGGTCATCACGGGGCCAACGATCTTGCGCGGGCCGTCGCCGAAGCCCTGGGCGGAACGGCGGCGACCACCACCGCCGGCGATATCGCCCTCGGCCTCGCCCTGGACGCGCCGCCGCCCGGCTGGCGTGTGGCCAACCCGTCATCCGCTAAGCCTGTCATGGCGGCATTGCTGGCCCGCGAACCTGTGAGTCTTGCCGTTGAAGCCGGCGACCCCGGCTGGTTGACCAATAGCGGCGCGGTGTTCAGCAATGAAGCACCCCTGACCGTGACGTTGACCGCCAGAGCAGCGACGGGCGACGATAACGAGTTGGTCATTCATCCCGCCGTCCTCGCCCTCGGCGTTGGTTGCGAGCGCGGCGTCGAGGCCGATGAACTCATCGCCCTGGTACGCGCCTCCCTGGCGGCCCACGGTCTGGCGCCCGACGCCGTGGCCTGTGTCACCTCTCTCGACCTCAAGGCCGACGAGGCGGCAGTGTTGGCCCTCGGCAACGAACTCGGCGTCGCCCCGCGGTTCTTTGACGCCGCGACACTCGAAGCCGAAACTCCGCGTCTCGCCAACCCGTCGGAGACGGTGTTCGCTGCGGTCGGCTGTCATGGGGTGGCCGAGGCCGCCGCCCTGGCCGCCGCCGGACCCCAGGCGCGGCTTATTGTCGGTAAGACCCGCTCGGCACAGGCGACCTGCGCCGTGGCCCAGAGCCCGGCAATCGTCGATCCTGGTTCGGTAGGCCGGGGGCGCGGCCATCTCGCCGTGGTCGGCATCGGTCCCGGCAGCGACGGCTGGCGCAGTCCCGAAGCCAACCGCCTGGTGTCCGAGGCCAGCGACCTGGTCGGCTACAGCCTTTATCTCGACCTGCTCGGGCCCCTGGCGAGCGGCAAGACCCGCCACGATTTTCCCTTGGGCGACGAGGAAGTGCGGGTCCGCGCCGCCCTCGATCTAGCCGCCGAGGGCCGCGATGTGGCCCTGGTATCGTCCGGCGACGCCGGCATCTACGCCATGGCCACCCTGGTGTTCGAATTGCTCGACCGAGGCGGTAACGACGCTTGGCGGCGCATCGGAATCACCGTAACGCCGGGTATTTCCGCCTTGCAGGCCGCCGCCGCCCGAGCCGGTGCGCCGCTGGGCCATGATTTCTGTGCTATTTCGCTGTCCGATCTGCTGACCCCCTGGGAGGCTATCGAAAACCGCCTGGAAGCAGCAGCCAGAGGCGACTTCGTGGTCGCCCTCTATAACCCGGTTTCCAAGCGCCGCCGCGAGGCTCTGCCACGGGCCCGCGACATTTTGCTTGGCCATCGTCCCGGCGATACACCGGTGGTGTTGGCGCGCAATCTCGGGCGCGAGGGTGAAACCGTGCGCAACGTCGACCTCGCCGCCTTGCAGGTGGACGATGTCGACATGCTGACCGTGGTCATCGTCGGCTCGAGCCAGACCCGGCGGGTCGGCGGTTGGGTCTATACGCCGCGCGGCTATGAGCCCAAGGGACAACAGACATGACCGTGCATTTCATCGGCGCCGGGCCCGGAGCGCCGGACCTGATTACGGTGCGGGGCCTCAATCTCATTCGCCAAAGTCCGGTGGTGCTCTATGCCGGTTCCCTGGTGCCCGAAGCGGTCGTCGCCGAGGCCCCGGAGGACGCCCGGGTCATCGACACGGCGCCGCTTAACCTGGATGAGATCATCGCCGAGATCGAAGCCGCCGAGGCCGCCGGCCATGACGTGGCGCGGGTCCATTCCGGTGAGCCGTCGCTTTATGGCGCTATCGCCGAGCAGATGCGCCGCCTCGACGGCCTCGCCATCGCCTACGACATCACCCCCGGCGTGCCCGCCTTCGCCGCCGCCGCTGCCGCCCTGGGCCACGAGTTGACCCTGCCTAACGTGAGCCAGAGCGTGGTGCTAACTCGCACGGCGGTGCGTAGTACGGACATGCCGTCAGGCGAGACCCTGGCCGCCTTCGGCGCCACCGGCGCGACCCTGGCCATTCACCTGTCGGTCAATAATCTAGCCCGAGTGGTGCGCGAACTGACACCCCATTACGGCGCCGATTGCCCCGCCGCCGTGGTCTACCGGGCAAGCTGGCCCGACCAGCAGATCATCCGTGGGCGCCTCGACGACATTCGCGCCCAGGTCAAGGCGGCGAGCCTGACCCGTACCGCGCTGATCATGGTCGGCCGGGTGCTCGGCGAGACCGACTTCCCCGACAGCAAGCTCTACGACCCGACACATCATCACGTGCTGCGGCCTAGGAGTTGATTCACCACCAAGTCACAAAGACACCAAGAAGTAAGATGAAGAATCTTTAGGGCGCTTCGCGCCAAGAATTCTTTTCTTCCTTTATGTCTTTGTGCCTTGGTGGTGAAAAATCTTACTATAGCCGCTCAGCAATCCAGTCCAAAGCGACGGTGCGGCGGCTGGTGCGGGGGCCGGGAAGATTGGGCGGGCGGCGGACCATGATGACCGGGATGCCTAGCTTGCGGGCGGCGGTGATCTTGGCGCGGGTGGCGGCCCCGCCGCTGGCCTTGCTGACTATCACGTCGATACCATGATCTCTGAGTAGGCGGGTCTCGCCGCCAACCGTGAAGGGGCCGCGCCCTGTCAGGATTTCGAATTCAACCGGTGGCGCGACAGGCCTATCAACCAGACGTATAACACCGTGGACGCCAGCGAAGGCGTCCAAGTCCTTGACCCCAACAGTGATGAATGCGCGCCCGCCGTGGTCGGCCAGCGCTGCTACCGCGCTCACCACGTCATCAACCTCAATCCAGTGGTCGCCAGTCTGACGCCGCCAGCGCGGGCGCAACAAGGCGAGGCGCGGCACGCCGGCCCTTTCACAGGCTTGGCGGGCATGATCCGAGATGACCGTGGCGAAGGGATGGGTGGCGTCGATGACCATGGCAATGGCCTCGGCGCTGAGATAGTCGGCGAGGCCGGCCACGCCGCCGAAACCGCCGACCCGGACGCGGCCGGAAAGCGCCGCCGGATTGCGGGTGCGCCCGGCCAGGGAGGTGACGACCTCAAGCCTCTCGCCAAAACGGGCAACCGCCGTACGGGCCAGGCCGCGCGCCTCGGCGGTGCCGCCGAGAATGAGCAGCTTACGGTCCGGCATGGCCGATGAGCTTGCCCTGGCGATCGAACACCACCACGTCGACAGCGATGTCTCCGGCCAGGGTCGCCAACGCCACTTCCCGGGCCTGGCGCGCGATCACCTCGGCGATGGGCAGATCTGTCGCCAGTCCGAGAACCTCCATGGCGGTATTGGCGTCCTGCGCGCGCGCCACCACGTCAGGCGCCGCGCCGAGATCGGCCAGGGCTTCAGCGAGGCGGCCGAAGTCCACCTGGCTGCGGCTTGAATGAAGATCGAGGGCGCCCTGGGCGAGCTTGGTCAGCTTGCCGAAGCCGCCGGCGATGGTGAGCCGGGGCACCGGGTTGCGGCGCAGGTACTTGAGCATGCCGCCGGCGAAATCGCCCATGTCGAGCAGCGCCGTATCATCGAGCCCGTACAGGGCCTGGACCGCCGCCTCGGAGGTCTTGCCGGTAGCCCCGGCCACATGGTCGCGGCCGGTGGCCTGGGCCACGTCGATACCGCTGTGGATCGAGTGAATCCAGGCCGAGCAGGAATAAGGGATGACCACGCCGGTGGTACCGAGGATGGAGAGGCCGCCGATAATCCCGAGGCGCGGGTTCCAGGTTTTCGCCGCTAGCGTTGCGCCGCCGGCGATGGAGATGGTGATCCCCACATCGCCGGGCGCGCCATAGGCGGCGGCAAGGGCCTCGATTTCGGCAATCATCATGGCCCGGGGCGCCGAATTGATGGCCGGCTCACCGACCGCCACCGGCAGGCCGGGGAGAGTCACCGTTCCGACGCCCTCGCCGGCGCGAAACACCACGCCCGTACCGGCTAGCGCCAGGGCGACCCGCGCCATGACCGTGGCGCCGTGGGTGACGTCCGGGTCGTCGCCGGCATCCTTGACCACCGCCGCCTCGGCATGGTTGTCGCCCAGGTCCGAGTGGACCAGGGCGAAGCTCGGTTGTTCACCTTTGGGCAGGGTGATCGACACCGGATCGGAAAACGCGCCGGTGAGCAGTGCCTCATAGGCCGCGCGCACCGCCGCCGTGGCGCAGGCGCCGGTGGTCCATCCCTTGCGCAGGGGTTTGTCTGGCTTGCGGCTCATGGTCGTAATGGTACTCCAAGCGGCCATGGATCGGGTAGGCGCGGATTGGTTTTTGCGGTTATCTTCTCCCCATGACCAGAGGGCCAACTCCACCGGGATTCATCGTCGCCGCGACCGCTTCGGGCAGCGGCAAGACTATGCTAACCGCCGGCATACTGCGCCATTTCCAACGGCAAGGCGTGGCCATGGCAACCTTCAAGACCGGTCCCGACTATATCGACGCCGCCTTCCTCGCCGCCGCCGCCGGGCGCGATTGCGCCAATCTGGATTGCTGGGCCATGCGCGGCGAGACCATTGCCGCCCTGGCCACGGACCTCGGCGACGACGCCGAGCTGATTATCGGCGAGGGCGTCATGGGCCTGTTCGACGGCGCCACGGATGGCACCGGCTCGACCGCCGACCTGGCCGCCATGACCGGCTGGCCGGTGGTGCTGGTGGTCGATGTGCGTGGTCAGGCGGCCTCGGCGGCGGCGGCGGTGCGCGGCTTCGCCAGCCACCGCCACGACGTACCCATCGCCGGGGTACTGTTCAACCGGGTTGGCGGCACCAGCCACGGTGAGTTGTTGCGCGATGCCTGCGCCGCCCTGGAGGTGCCGGTGCTGGGCTGCATTCCCCGTGGGAACCGTCTGGCCACCGGCGAGCGCCACCTGGGGCTGGTCCAGGCGGGTGAACAAGAGAACCTGGAGCGGTTGATGGACGATGCCGCCGACACCATCGCCGAGCATGTGGATGTAGCGGTGTTACAGGGCCTCGCCAAACCAACAACGCTGATGCATGAAGGTTCGGACACCGTGCCCGTCCCGCCGCTCGGCCAGCGCATCGCGGTGGCCCGCGATACCGCCTTCGCCTTTTGCTATCCCTGGCTGCTCGACGGTTGGCGCCGTGCCGGAGCGGACATCAGTTTCTTTTCACCTCTGGCCGACGAAGCCCCGGACGGCAGTGCAGATGCGGTCTATCTGCCGGGCGGCTATCCCGAGATTCACGCCGCGCACTTGGCCGCCAACGGCGCTTTCATGACCGGTCTGCGGGACGCCGCCGGACGGGGCGCCCAGGTCTACGGCGAATGCGGCGGCTTCATGGTACTGGGTCAAACCCTGACCGACAGCGACGGTATCGGCCACCCCATGGCCGGGCTGCTACCTCACGCCACATCCTTTGCCGCGCCCCGGCTCCATCTCGGCTACCGCCGGCTTACCCTGGCGGTTGACGGGCCGCTAGGCCAGGCGGGTATGGGCTTTCGTGGCCACGAGTTCCATTACGCCAGCATCACCGACAACCACGCCACGACGCCCCTGTTCGAGGGCGCCGATGCCCGTAGCCGGGCGCTCGACCCCTTGGGCGCGGTGGCGGGTTCGGTGTTCGGTTCCTTCGCCCATCTGGTGGACCGGGCACCATGACTGGCAAACAAAAATCTGACGAGAGACCGTTCTGGAAGACCAAGAGCCTCGATGACATGTCCATCGACGAATGGGAATCCCTGTGCGACGGCTGTGGCCGCTGCTGCCTGCACAAGCTCGAAGACATCGACACCGGCCAGGTCGACTACACCAACATCGCCTGCCGCCTGCTCGATCTGGGGACCTGCCGCTGTTCCGAATATCCGACACGCCATGCCCTGGTCTCCGATTGCCTGGAGTTGACCCCCGAGGCGGTGCGAGAAAACGCCTGGCTACCGTCGAGCTGCGCCTATCGCATGATCAGCGAGGGCCGCGATCTGGCCTGGTGGCATCCCCTGGTGTCCGGCAACCCGGACACGGTCCATCAAGCCGGGGTTTCCGTGCGCGACCGGGTGGTAACGGCGCATCGCGCCGGCCATGAAGAAGACCACATCGTCGACTGGCCTCTGGCGTCGGTGAAGTAAGATTACTTGGCCGGCCCGGTCAAAAGCGGCCGGGGCGCGACACCGGCCAGGGCGGCGCGCATAAAGCGGGCCCAGAGTTGGGCCGGCAGGCCGCCGCCGGAGACCCATTTCATAGGCGCGCCGTTGTCGTTGCCGATCCACACCCCGGCGGTGAGCTCGCGGTTAAAGGCGATGAACCAGGCGTCGCGCCATCCTTGGCTGGTGCCGGTCTTGCCGGCGCTGGGCCACGGCACTCTGGCGGTGCGGCCGGTGCCATGGTCGATGACAGCGCTCATCATGTCGACCAGGGGCCCGAGATGTTGGGGCTCGACCACCCGGCCGAGGCCGGTGCCGGTCCGGCGGTAGAGCACGGTGCCGCCGACGCCGTGGATTTCGGCGATTCCGTGGGTCCAGACCCCTTGGCCGCCATTGGCCAGGGCGGTGTAGGCCTGGGTGGTTTCCAGCAGAGTGGCCTCCGACGCGCCAAGCGCCAGGCTGGCGTCGGCCCGAAGCGGCGACGAGACGCCGAGGCGGCGGGCGACATCGACCACCTTGTCACGGCCGACCCGCTCGGCAATGCGCACCGCCACCGTATTGAGGGAGCGCACCAGGGCTTCCTTCAGAGTCACCGGGCCGGCGTATTTGCCGTCGTAATTGCGCGGGCTCCAACCGTCGATGGTCAGGGGCGCGTCGTTGATCATATCGCCGGGCTTCATGCCGGCTTCCAGGGCCGCCAGATAGACGAAGGGCTTGAACGCCGAGCCCGGTTGGCGCCGAGCCTGGGTCGCCCGGTTGAACTGGCTGTGGCGGTAATCGCGCCCGCCGACCATGGCGCGCACGGCGCCGTCGGGCGCTAGCGCCACCAGAGCGGCCTGGGTCGCCTGACGCTCGGCGCCCTCGCCGGCCAGGGCCCATTCCACCGCCGCCTCGGCGGCCTTCTGCGTGCGCAAATCCAGGGTCGTCACCACGGTGATGTCGGCGGCGCCGGGGCCGGTGTAGTCGGACACCCGGTCGAACACCCAGTCGGCGAAATATCGCACACCCCGGCTGGTGGTCAATCGGCGGCGAATGGTGAAGGGCAACCGCGACGCCGCCTCGGCCTCGGCAGCCCCGATATAGCCGGCATCGACCATGAACCCGAGGACCTGGCGGGCGCGGGCCTGGGCGCGCTCCAGATCGCGGGTCGGGGCGTAGCGCGACGGCGCCTTGAGCAGGCCGGCGATCATCGCCGCTTCGCCCAAGGTGAGTTTCGCCGCCGGCTTTCCGAAATAGCGCTTGGACGCCGCTCCGACCCCATAGGTGCCGGACCCGAGATAGATCCGGTTGAGATAGATCGAGAGCAACTGGTCCTTGGTAAAGGTGTGTTCGAGCCAGAACGCCAGCAACAATTCCTGGATCTTGCGCTTTAAGCTGCGCTCGGGGGTGAGGAAGACGTTCTTGGCGATCTGCTGGGTCAGGGTGCTGGCGCCCTGGACCACGCGCCCGGCCTTAAGGTTGGCCAGGGTGGCGCGGGCCAGAGCGATGACGTCGAGACCGAAATGGCTGTAAAAACGCCGGTCCTCGGTGGCGAGCACGGCGAAGCGGACGTGGTCGGGCAGCTCCGCCACGTGGACCGGGGTGGCGTAGGCGTCGCCGAAACGGGAGATCTGAACCCCATCGGCGCTGACCAGACGGACCGACGGCGTCCGGGTACGCTCGCCGAGATTGTCCACATCGGGCAGGTCGTAGGCGTAGAAGGCCACCACTCCGAGCAGGGCGACAAAAACCCACACCGCCAGCACCAGCAAACGACGCAGCCAGCGCCCGACCCCGCCACGGCGCGGCGGCGGGATTTTGTCCTTGGCCGTCTTTTTCGGTTTATTAGCCATCCGCGAAAGGGTCGTTGTAGAGACCGTGTGACGCGATTACCGGCAGGGTCGGCCGCTCGTTGACATGGAGGCGGAAGACGTCGGGCCGGGCATAATGGCCCACCGCGTCGAAGTCATACTTGCCGCGGGCGATGTCGCCAAGGTCGAGTTCCGCGGTGAGAATCGCCGGGCCGTCGAAATCAGGGCCGGCGAGGATCTCACCGAGCGGCGAGATGATGCAACTTCCGCCGCGCATCATCACCGTGGCCGGGTCATCGCCCTGGATCGCGTCGTAGTCCTCGGGGCAGTCACCGCGGGTCAGATGCTGACACGCGCTCAACACGAAACAGCGGCCCTCGAGGGCGATGTGGCGCATGGTCGCGAGCCAGCTGTTACGGTCGTCGGCGGTCGGCGCACAATAAATCTGAATGCCCTTGGAATACATCGCCATGCGCAGCAGCGGCATGTAGTTCTCCCAGCAGATCACGGCGCCGAGTTTGCCGAGCGACGTCTCGAAGACAGGCAAAGTGGAGCCGTCGCCGAAGCCCCACACCAGACGCTCCATGCCGGTGGGCATCAGCTTGCGGTGCTTGCCGAGCAGGCTTCCGTCCGGCGCGAAGAACAGTACCGTGCAATAGAGCGTTCCCTGGTCGCGTTCGATAACGCCGATGACAAGATGGACGCCGGCTGCGCGGGCGGCCTTGCCGATTGCCTCACAGGCCGCGCCCGGAACCTCGATGGAACTGTCGAAATAGCGCTGGAAGTCGGCACGGCCCTCGGGCGTTCGACCGCCGACGCGAGCCCCGAAGTCGAGGCCCTTGGGATAGGCCGAAACGAACGCTTCCGGGAAGACTACCAGCTCGGCCCCCTGGCCGGTGGCCTCGGCGGTGAGACGGCTGACCTTTTCGATGGTTTTATCGCGATCGAAGACGACGGAGCCGTCTTGAACGATGGCTGCGGTGATCTTGCGGGACACTATATCCTCCGAATTGAATGTGAATCGGGACACCTCGGCGGACCAGCGGTTGCCGGTCCAATACCGCCCGGCGTTCGCCTAGATGTCCAGGTTGACGACCTTGAGGGCGTTGTCCTGGATGAATTCGCGGCGCGGTTCGACCACGTCGCCCATGAGTTTTTCGAAGATCTCGTTGGCTTCCTCGGCGTCCTTGATACGCACCTGGAGCAGCGAACGGATGTCCGGATCAAGGGTGGTTTCCCACAACTGCTCCGGGTTCATTTCGCCGAGGCCCTTGTAGCGCGAGATGGCGGCGCCCTTGCGACCGACCGCCAGCACCGCGTCGAACAGGGACGTCGGGCCCCACACGTCGACTTCCTGGTCCTTGGGCGCCAGTGAACTGCGATGGGCATAGGCGGCCTGGAGCTCGGACGCCATGGAGTCGAGCTTGACCGCTTCGGCGCTGACGATCAGCGAGTGATCGACCACATGGCGCTCTTCGACGCCGCGTAGCTCACGGCTAAAGATAATGCCGCCATCGCCATCGGCGACGCCAAGCCAACCGCGCTCGTCCTCGGACGCCATGGCGTTGAGCCGTCGGGCGATGTAGGCCGCCGCCTGACCAGCCTGCTCACTGTCGGCGAGAACGCTGGCGTTGAAGGCACCGGCAATCGCCATCTGCTCGACGATGGCCTGGGGCACCCGGCGGCCGATGGCCCTGATCAAGGTGGTCGCGTTGCGCGCCTCGGCGGCCAGTTCGCGCAAATCGGCGCCGGCCCGCTGGCTGCCGTCGTGGAGCGTCAGCACCGCTTCTTCAAGGCCACCGTCCATGAGGAACTCGTCGAGCTTGCGCTCGTCCTTAAGGTAGACCTCGCTGGCCCCGCGCTTGACCCGGAACAGCGGCGGCTGGGCGATGTAGAGATGGCCGGCGCGGATCAGGCCGCGCATCTGGCGAAAGAAGAAGGTCAGCAGCAGGGTGCGGATATGGCTGCCGTCGACATCGGCGTCGGTCATGATGATGACCTTGTAATAGCGCAGCTTGGTGAGGTCGAAGTCATCCGATTCCTCGGGCCCGACGCCGGTGCCGAGCGCCGTGATCAGGGCGGCGATCTCGATCGAGCTTAACATCCTGTCGAGCCGCGCCCGCTCCACATTGAGGATCTTGCCGCGCAACGGCAGGATCGCCTGGTTGCGCCGGTTGCGGCCCTGCTTGGCCGAGCCGCCGGCGGAATCGCCCTCGACGATAAAGATTTCGCTCTTCGCCGGGTCGCGCTCCTGACAGTCGGCGAGCTTGCCGGGCAGGCTGGAAATGTCGAGGGCGCCCTTGCGCCGGGTCAGCTCGCGAGCCTTGCGCGCGGCCTCCCGGGCGACCGACGCCTCGACCACCTTCTGGACGATGGTGCGGGCTTCGGTGGGATGCTCCTCGAGCCACTGGTCGAGGCGCTCGTTGATCATGCTTTCAACCGCCGGGCGGACTTCCGACGACACCAGCTTGTCCTTGGTCTGGGACGAGAACTTGGGATCGGCGAGCTTGATCGACAGCACGCAGGTAAGGCCCTCGCGAACATCCTCGCCCGAGAGATTGGCTTTGTCGCGCTTGGCCCCGAAAGAGGCCGCGGCAAAGGCGTTGACCGTACGGGTCAGGGCCGCCCGCAGACCGGCCAGATGGCTACCGCCGTCGCGCTGGGGAATATTGTTGGTGAAGCACAGCACGTTCTCGTGGTAGCTGTCGTTCCAGCGCATGGCGAGATCGACGAACACTCCTTCACGTTCACCTTCGATGGTAATGGGCGGGCTGTGGAGCGGGGTTTTGCTGCGGTCGAGATACTCGACGAAGGCCACGGTGCCGCCCTCGTAGTGAAGATCGACGGTCACCAGCTCGACCGGGCGCAAGTCGGTGAGGGTGATGCGGACGCCGGAATTGAGGAACGCGAGTTCGCGCAGGCGGTGTTCCAGGGTATCGAAGTCAAACTCGGTGAAGGTGAACGTATCCGTTGACGGCATAAACGTGATTCTCGTGCCAGTGCGGTCGCCTGCCTCGCCGGTAACCGCCAGCGGCCCCGCCGCATCGCCGTGGTGAAAGCGCATGGTGTGCTCGTCACCAGCGCGCCAGATGGTGAGATCCAGGGTCGACGACAGGGCGTTGACCACCGAAACCCCGACGCCGTGGAGACCGCCCGAGACCTTGTAGGAGTTCTGGTCGAACTTACCGCCGGCATGGAGTTGGGTCATGATGACCTCGGCCGCCGAGACGCCCTCTTCCTCGTGAATGCTGGTTGGAATGCCGCGGCCGTTGTCGGTAACCATGACCGAGCCATCGCCGTTGAGCACCACATCGACCGTGTCGCAGAACCCGGCCAGGGCCTCGTCGATGGAGTTGTCGACGACCTCGTAGACCATGTGGTGCAGACCCGAGCCGTCGTCAGTGTCGCCGATGTACATGCCCGGCCGCTTACGCACCGCATCGAGGCCGCGCAGCACCTTGATGGAATCGGCATCGTAATCCTCGTCGCCGCGGGCCTTGGCGCCGCCAGTCTGGTTCTCGGGGGTGGGCTCGCTCATGGATTCAACCTCATGTTACCGCTGACGCCGCTATTGTTCCGCTGGCGACCGTCAAGTACTGGACGCGGCCGCCAAAGGGAGCGAACACCGCATAATCGGTGCCGGTCAGCCACGCCTGGGCCCCGACATGATGAATTTCGTCAAACAACGCCGCCCGGTGATCGCCATCAAGATGAGCCACCACCTCGTCGAGCAGCAACAGGGGCGCGGCGCCGCGAACCTCCGCCTGCAGCCGCGCCGTAGCCAGCACCATGGCGATCAACAGGGCCTTTTGCTCGCCGGTGGAACATTGGGCGGCAGGCGCTCCCGACTTTTTGTGGCGGACGATCAGATCGCTGCGGTGGGGGCCGTGGGAGGCGCCACCGACCTGGGCGTCATAGCGCCGGGAGTCGGCCAGGGCGGCGGCCAGATGAGCCTCCGCATCAACCGCCGGCATGTGGTCGAGCAAGCCTTCGACACCACCGTCAAAGGCCGTCTCGGCGCCGGGGAACGGGCCGGCACCTTTGCCCAGCACCAATGCTAGCCGGCGCATGGTGGTGCACCGCGCCGCCGCCAGGGCAATGCCGTTCTCGGCCATGCGCGCCTCGAGGGCCGCCAGCCAAGCTGGATCTCCCCCGGCAGCACCGCCGTCGCGCAACAGCCGGGAGCGTTCCCGCATGGCCCGCTCATAGGCCGAAAGCCGGCTGGCGTGACTGACGTCGAAGCCGAACACCAGGCGGTCGAAAAAGCGTCGCCGTGAACTGGCGCCGTCGATAAACATGCGATCCATGGCCGGGGTCAGCCACAGGGCGGCGACCACTTCGGCCAGAGCCGCCTGACCCCGGGCCGGACGGCCGTCGATACGCAGGGTCCGGCGCGCCTCGCCGTCAATCGAACCAGTGCCGATAGTGACCGGCCCGGCGAAGCCGTTGGCCTCGGTGGCGACCGCCCAGGCGGCCCCATCGCCGGCCTCGCGCCGCGCCAGATCAGCCAGCCGGGCGCCGCGCAGGCCGGGACCGGGGGTCAGCATGGACAGCGCTTCAAGCACACTGGTTTTGCCGGCGCCGTTGGCCCCGGTGAGAACTACCGGACGCTCGTCGGTCTCGACGACGGCGCGGTCAAAGCAGCGAAAGTCGGTCAGCGTCAGACGCGCGACGGTAATGGCGGAACTGGCTTCCTTTTGGAGAGCAACGCTGGGCAGCGTGTTCAGAAAAGCCCCCTCACACCCGCATGGGCATCAGCACATACAGTGCATCGTCGTCACCGGTGTCATAGACCAGGGTCGGCGACGCGGCATCGGCCATGGCAAACCGGATACGGTCGCCGTCCACCTGGCTGGTAACATCGAGCAGGTAGCGTGAATTGAAACCGATCTGCAGCTCGTCCGAGTCATAATCCACATCGAGCTTCTCGTCGGCGCTGGCGTTGTCGGGGCTGTTGGCCGAAACCACCAGCTGGTCCTTGCTGAGCGCCAGTTTGACCGACCGGGTCTTCTCGGTCGATACGGTGGACACCAGATCAACCGCCCGGGAAAAGCGCTCGCCCTCGATCTCCAGCAGCTTGGTGTTGTCGCTGGGAATCACCCGGTTGTAGTCGGGGAAGGTGCCGTCGATCAGCTTGGAGATCAGCACCACCTCGTCGAAGGCAAAACGGATCTTGGTCTCCGACAGGGAGACCGCCACGTCACCGTCGAACTCGTCAATCAGCTTACGCAGCTCGGTCACCGCCTTGCGCGGCACGATGATGCCGGGCATGCCGGCGGCGCCGTCGGGCAGGGCCACGTCAACCTGCGACAATCGGTGACCATCGGTGGCCACGGCGCGCAAGCTGGCGGCGTCGCCGTCGGTCACCGCGTGAAGATAAATGCCGTTGAGGTAGTAGCGGGTCTCCTCGGTGGAAATGGCGAAGCGCGCCTTGTCGATCAGGCGGCGCAGGCTGGCCGCCGCCAAGGCTAAGTTGTGGCTGAAATCGCCCTCGGCCATGACCGGAAATTCATCGGCCGGCTGACAGGGCAGCGAGAACCGGGCATGGCCGGAACTGAGCGACAGGCTGGCGCCATCGTCACCGGTCTCGAGCTCGACCTGGGCGCCGTCGGGCAGCTTGCGTACGATATCGTAAAGCGTATGAGCCGGCGCCGTGGTGACACCATCCTGGCCAACCTCGGCGGCGACGTTCTCGACCACCGCCAGATCCATGTCGGTCGCGGTTACCGCAAGGCGGGCGCCGCCACCATCGAGCCGCACATTGGACAGGATGGGAATCGTCGTGCGTCGCTCGACGACACTCTGAACATGGGCCAGGGACTTGAGCAGATCAGCGCGTTCAATTGTCAGTTTCATGGGGCCAGTTTCTTGGGTTCAATAAGCTCGCTCTTGGGTCTTCCGCCCCCGGTGTAATCAAGTTGGAAGACCAGTCGTTTCAGTCACCGCGACAGCCGGACCGAGTCACTGACCCGGTATCCCGCGAAAATTTTCGCGACTATAGCAGAAGCCATTAGATTCAGCACTATTTTAGCACTTCAGACGGCGGCGCTACGGGGCTGCGATCAACCGCCGAACAGAACCCCATCCGGACCGGAGGAAAACCCGCCGTCAGCTCTCGAGCATGCGCCGCAGGAGATCGATATCCTCGGCGAAAGCAGCGTCGGTTTCGCGCAGCTGTTCGACCTTCTTGACCGCATGCATCACCGTGGTGTGGTCGCGGCCACCGAACTTGCGGCCAATCTCGGGCAGGCTGCGCGAGGTCAGCTGCTTGGCCAGATACATGGCGACCTGACGGGGCCGGGCCACCGCCCGGGCGCGGCGCGCTGAATGCATGTCGGCGAGGCGAATATTGAAGTGCTCGGCGACCCGCTTCTGAATTTCCTCAATTGTAATCCGGCGGTCATTGGCGCGCAGCACGTCCTGGAGCAGTTCCTGGGTGGTCTCCAGGGTCACCGGCCGGCCGATCAAGGTGGCATGGGCCACAACCCGGTTGAGGGCGCCTTCGAGCTCACGCACACTCGAGGTAATCTTGTGGGCCAGAAACTCTAGCACCCGTTCGGGGACGGTGACGCTCTCCAGCAACTCGGACTTGGATTGCAGGATGCCGAGACGCAGCTCGTAATCGGTGGGGTGGATATCGGCGACCAGGCCCCATCCAAGGCGCGAGCGCAGCCGCTCCTCCATGCCGTCCAGGTCCGACGGCGAACGGTCGCCGGTGATGACCAACCGGTGATTCTGCTCAACCAGGGCGTTGAAGGTATGGAAGAACTCTTCCTGGGTGGAATCTTTACCACCGATGAATTGGACGTCGTCGATCATCAGCACGTCGATGGAGCGGAAATGCTCCTTGAAGGTCATGGTGTTCTTGAAGCGCAGCGCCTGGATGAACTGGTACATGAACTTCTCGGCCGAGAGATAGACCACCCGCCGGCTGGGGTCGGCCTGGCGAATGTGCCAGGCGATGGCGTGCATCAGGTGGGTCTTGCCGAGGCCGACACCGCCATAAATGAACAACGGGTTGAACTGGACCGTGTCCGCGTCGGCAACCCGGCGTGCCGCCGCATAGGCAAACTCGTTGGATTTGCCGACCACGAAATTGTCAAAGGTAAAGCGCTGGTCAAGACGGCTGGCGACACCAAGATCCGGCCCCTCGTCGGTGCCGACGATCACTGGGGCAACCGGAACATCGCTGGCCACAGGCGTCTCGTCCACTGGCGCCGTAGCCGTTGACGCCGCCCCCGTTGACGCCTTCTGGCCGCCGCCATGGACTACGATGTCGATATTGTTAATCGACGCATCTTCGCCGCGCCACAGGGAGCGAATGCGATCGGCGTAACGCGACATGACCCAGTCGCGCATGAAGCGGGTCGGCACGTTCATGGAGACCCGGCCGCCTTCGACGCCGGCCAGGCGGATCGGCTGCAGCCAGCTCTTGAAGGCGGCGTCGCCGAACTCGGCCCGCAGCCGACCGCGGACCCGCGACCACTGGTCGTTGGTCGGTGCTGACGGCAGGCCTTTTCCCCTATCGGTCATGGCTCAACCCTGGACCCAGGGAAGCCCGGCAGCCTTCCAACCATCGCGGGTGCCCCGGTGTTTCCGCTCATCCGGCTGGCCTTCAAAACCGCCGTCCACCACATAGCAGCGGGCGTATCCCCGGGCCGTCAAAGCGGTCGCCGCCTGGGCACTGCGGACCTGTGTTCGGCACATCAACAGAGCCGCCTTATCGCTGGTTACACCCGTGGCGATCAGCTCACTGGTGAATTTCACGTTCTCAACCATTGATGGAAAAATTTGCCATTGTGCCAGCACCATCTCTTTACCCAGATCACTCAGATCAGGAACCCCCACATAAGTCCACTCGGCCTTGGTACGAACATCCACGAGAACGGCATCGGGATCATCAGCAAGCAGACGCCAAGCTTCATCGACGGTGACGGTACCCGCGTAACCTACCTCGGAACCAGCCTGTTCCGCGACTTTCGCGTAGATTTCATCAACCCCCATGACCATCCGTTTCCGCCCCTGACAGACGCCGCCAACCGTACTCTGACCATACATAAAGCAAACCACCCAAAGCGATCAATAGTCGTATCCCTGACACCTAGAGTATTTTTAAGACACTTCCCCACTCAATCGGTGCGCGAGCACCAACTGGTGTTACTTAATAATCGTCGTAATGTACGAACCCGCGACAATGCAGCCTTGACCGCCGCAGGACAAAGAGTAGACGGAGGCAGGATGGCTTGCAACAGGTCCGTAATAAGAACGAAAAAAAATATTTCTGGATTCCGCCAGACAGACGAAATTTTGGGCTGTATGGAATCGATGCAGCCACCACCCGCCGTTGAAGCGAACCGGTCGAAATTATATATCGTGGATCACGGTCGAGGGCCAAAGCCACCGGCTGACAACGCCAATCAGATCGCCTTGATGCGCGCCGAAAGTCGTGAAATTTTGCGGGCCGCATGGTTGCGGTGAAGCATGCCCTTGGTGACGCCCCGCATGATTTCGGGCTGGGCCTCGCGGAGCGCCGTCTGGGCCGCCTCCTTGTCACCGCTGGTGATCGCCGTCTCGACCAATTTGATATAGGTGCGGATGCGGCTCGAGCGGTTGCGGTTCACCTTGGTGCGGCGCTCGATCTGCCGGATACGCTTCTTTGCCGATTTATGTTGGGCCATGTGAGTCCGTTTGTCTCTGTGCTGATGCGCGAATATCAGGGTCTGCGCTGGCGCGCAAATTCAAGGGCGCGGTTATATCGCTCGCGGCGTGTCTCGTCAATCGCTGCGCGATTGTTTTTGGAAAGTGCGTTCAAGCGCCACGCGGGCTCCCGCCGCATAAGCGGCGACGCGAGGTCGCGCTTGCCAGCGGCCATAAGTATGACCCCTGGAATTCTTCATCCTTGCTTTCTTTCAGCCCGCGACTGCGGGTCGCCGCTTATGCGGCGGGAGCCAAGCGGACGGATGTCCGCGCCCAGTAATTGGGGGCCAAACCAATAAAGCAGCGATTGCTCTAGCAATCGCTAAAGTCGGCGGGGCGTTTCTCTACAAAGGCGGCCATGCCTTCTTTCTGATCCGCCGTGGCAAAGCACGACTGGAACAGGCGCCGTTCGAAGCGCACGCCCTCGACCAAAGTCATCTCAAAGACCCGGTTGACCGCCTCCTTGGCCATGACCGCCGCCGGGGCGGACATCTTGGCGATGGTCTCGGCCGCCTTGATCGCGGTGTCGAGCAATTCCTCCGCCGACACCACCCGGCTCACCAGGCCCGAACGCTCGGCTTCGGCGGCATCCATCATGCGGCCGGTCAACACCATATCCATGGCTTTGGCCTTGCCCACGGCGCGGGTCAGGCGCTGGGTGCCGCCGGCGCCGGGAATCACGCCCAGGGTGATTTCCGGCTGGCCGAACTTGGCATTGTCGGCGGCGATAATGGTGTCGCACATCATGGCGACCTCGCAGCCGCCGCCCAGGGCATAACCGGCGACCGCCGCGATCACCGGCTTGCGGCAGCGGTTGATACGCTCCCACGGCGCGATGAAATCGTTCTTGGCGACTTGGGCATAGGTCTTGGACTGCATTTCCTTGACGTCGGCGCCGGCGGCGAAGGCACGCTCGCTGCCGGTCACCACCATGGCGCGGACCGCGTCGTCGGCCTCGAAGCCGTCGAGAGCCTGGTTAAGCTCGCCGATCATCTCGCCATTGAGGGCGTTAAGCGCCTTGGGCCGGTTGAAGGTGATGAGGGCGACGGCGCCGCGCAGCTCGGTGGTAATGGTCTCATAAGACATGGTCGCGTTCCTTGAAGGGTAATCAGTTGGGAGATAGGGAAAACTGTACGGTCAGGGCTCCATCGACGCCGCTGATGACGATTCGAAGGCTCTCGTCGTCTCGTTGATAGGCACCGTCGTCGCTGGCTTGCCAACCCAGTTGGGCCAGGGTCGCGGTGTAGAATGCCCGCACCGCCGACGCGGTAACCTCGCCGGTGGCATAGGCCTCGACGATGCGGCCCTCGGGTTTGTCGAACACCAGGCCAGCGTCGCCATCCTCGATCAATCCGCCCATGAGAGGCAGATCCTCGATACCGGCAACGAAGACGTTGCTCTCTTGAGCAGCAAGGGGCGTCCATAGAAGCGCGCTGCATAACAGCAGGGCCATGATCGGTCCCAAGGTTTTCATCAACGTTGTCTCCGGCTGCAGTAGAAGGTCGATCGTCCGGCCTGGACCAGGCGACGCACGGAGGCGCCGCAGTCGCAGCCGGGACATCTATCACCCTCGCGGTCATAAACCGCGAAGCGATGCTGAAAGTACCCCAATTCGCCCGATGACTGCACGTAATCCCTGAGGCTCGAGCCCCCCGCCTCGATGGCCGCCGTAAGCACCTGACGAACGGTCCTGGCCAAGCGCTCGGCGCGCTGACCGGCCACCGTATAGGCCAGACGCCGGGGCGACAGCCCGGCGTGGTACAGAGCCTCGCAGGCATAGATATTGCCGACCCCGGCGACCACCCGCTGGTCGAGCAGGGCGGCCTTGATGGGCGTGCGCTTGCCCTTGAGGGCGGCGGCCAGGACCGTACCGTTGAAGGTGTTGCCCAGGGGCTCGGGACCAAGGCCGGCGAACAGCCGATGCTCCTCCAGCGCGTCACTACGGGCCAGGGTGATCAAACCGAAACGGCGGGCATCGTTGAACACCACGTGGTCGTCGCCATCGGTGTGGAAAACCACGTGGTCGTGACGCTGGCGCGCCGGGTCGGCGCCGTGGTGGATCATCATGCGGCCCGACATGCCGAGATGGGCGATCATCACCGCGCCGTCATCGAGATGAACCAGAATGTACTTGGCCCGGCGATTGACCGCGGTGACCCGGCGACCGGTAAGCCGCGCCGCGAAATCGTCGGGCAGGGGAATACGCAGGGTGTCGCGATGCTGGTCCACGGCGGTGAACACACGGCCCACCAAATGGGGGGCAAGGCCGCGACAAACGGTTTCGACTTCGGGAAGTTCGGGCATGGCGGCGCACGGTAGCGGGCTTTGCGGCGCTTCGCCACGGCTACCTTACCCAAGTACGATGTTTCCCCGAGTTTCCCTTGGATTCTCCGACCTTCAGGGTTAAAGTTTCCAAATAGGAAACTTTTCCAAAATTATCGTCAAAAATCATGGAAAACCGCATTCGTCACTGGCGCCGGGAGCGCGGTCTGAGCCAGGAAGCCCTTGGAAAACTTGTCGGATTGGGCAAACCGACCATTTCCAAGCTGGAACGGGGCGACCTGCGTCTGCGCGATGTCACCATCGCCAAGCTGGTGGATGCCCTGGACGTGCCTGCCCATGATCTTTTGGGCGATTACGCCAGCGGCATGACCCCGGCCGGCGAAGCGCCTGATAGTACACCCGGCGAGGACCCCATCGAAACCGCCGAGACCGACTTCGGGTTCCAGAGAGTCGCCATGGCCGACAAAGCCGGCATGGTGGCCGAGGTGTTTGCCAGCGTGGCGCCGAAATACAACCTCATGAACGATCTTATGAGCATGGGTATCCATCGTCTGTGGAAAGCCGAAATGATCGCTTGGCTCAAGCCCCGGGGCGCCATGCGCATCGCCGACGTGGCCGGCGGCACCGGCGACATCGCCTTTCGCATTCTGGAACGGGCCGCCGACGCCCATGTCTCCGTGTGCGACATCAACCCGGCCATGCTGGCGGTGGGTCGCGACCACGCTCTCGACCGGGGTATAATTTCCGGTATCGACTGGCTGTGCGGCGATGCCGAGGCCCTGCCCCTGGCCGACGGTTCGGTGGACGCGGTGACCATCGCTTTCGGCATTCGCAACGTCACCCGCCTCGACGACGCCCTGGCCGAGGCCCGGCGCGTGCTGCGCCCCGGCGGCCGCTTCCTCTGCCTCGAATTCAGCCATGTGGTCCTGCCCGCCCTCGAGCCGCTCTACGACGCCTATTCCTTCAAACTGCTGCCGCTGTTGGGCGAGATCGTCGCCAACGACCGGAAATCCTATCAGTATCTGGTGGAGAGCATTCGCCAGTTTTCCGACCAGGAGACATTCAAGGCCATGATCACCGATGCCGGCCTCGGCCAGTGCCGCTACCGCAACCTGTCGGGCGGCGTGGCGGCGCTGCACTCGGCCTGGCGGATCTGAGCCGATGCTACGCGCGGTTCGCAATATTGTCCGCTTGGTGGTCATCGTCTGGACCCTGGCCCGCTTTGATGTCCTCTATCCCCTCGAGGTCGCCGGCTTCGAGCTGGTCGCCAAGGTGCTGCGCCGCCTGGCCATGCGGCGCCCTGTTGAAGGCCGGGTCGGGGAGCGCCTCGCCGCCGCCCTCCATGCCCTGGGGCCGAGCTTCATCAAACTCGGCCAGGCCCTGTCGACCCGTCCGGACCTGGTTGGTGAGGCCATCGCCGACGATCTGGCCAATCTCCAGGACCGCCTGCCGCCGTCGCCCGGCACCGAGGCCCGGCAAATCGTCGAGGACGAACTAGGCGCCCCCATGGACAGCCTGTTCACCGACTTCGAGGATCACGCCGTGGCAGCCGCCTCTATCGCCCAGGTCCACCATGCCACCACCAGCGACGGCCGCCAGGTGGCGGTCAAGGTGCTCCACGCCGGGGTCGAGGATGCCTTCGCCACGGATATCGAGCTGTTCTACTGGCTCGCCGGCCTGGTTGAACGCGCCCAGCCGGCCTTGCGCCGCCTGCGTCCGGTGAAGGCTGTGGGCATCTTCGCCGACGCCGTGACCCTGGAAATGGACCTCCGCTTCGAAGCTGCCGCGGCCTCGGAGCTGCGCGAGAATCTGGCCGGCGACGAGGGCTTCTATATCCCCGAGATCGACTGGCAGCGCACCGCCCAGCGGGTCATGACCATTGAGCGTATCGAAGGCGTCCCGATCGACGAGCGCGACGCCATCATTGAGGCCGGCCATGATGTGGACGCGGTGCTGGAGAAAGCCTCGCGCGCGTTCTTCAATCAGGTCTTCCGCGACGGCTTCTTCCATGCCGACCTCCATCCCGGCAACCTGTTCGTCAACAGCGCAGGCGATATCGCGGCGGTCGACTTCGGTATCATGGGCCGACTCGACCGCGAGACCCGACGCTACCTGGCGGAAATGCTCCTGGGTTTTCTCACCGGCGACTATGCCCGAGTGGCACGCATTCACTTCGAGGCCGGCTACGTGCCCGCCGACAAATCCACCGAGGCCTTCACTCAGGCGTGCCGCTCCATCGGCGAACCGATTATGGGCAAGCCGCTCAACGAGATTTCCCTGGGCCAGCTTCTCGCCCAACTGTTCCAGATCACCGAGACCTTCGCCATGGAGACCCAGCCCCAGTTGCTGTTGCTCCAGAAGACCATGCTGCTGGCCGAGGCCATCGGCCGGCGTCTCAACCCGGAAGTCAATCTATGGTCCCTGGCCCAGCCCTTGATCGAAGCGTGGGTGATCGACAATCTCGGGCCCGAGGCCAAGCTTCGCGATTCGGTCGAAGACGGCATGGCCCTGTTCCAGCGCCTGCCGCGGCTGGTCGCCGACGCCGAAGCAACCCTGGCGGCAATTTCGCGCAGCGGCGTCAAATTGCACCCCGATACGGTCGCCGCCCTGGCCGAAGCGAGGGCCAGACAAGGCAGCCAAACTCTGGTCTGGGCCGCCATTGCGGCGCTTTTACTGGCGGTCGTAGCGCTTGCGTGAGGCGCTGCCATGGGGTAGGTGGAAGAAAGCCGATATACTAGGTACCTGATGACACTTAGCGAAAAGCGCATATTGCTGGTGATTTCGGGCGGCATTGCCGCCTACAAGTCGCTTGAGCTGATCCGCCTGCTGAAGGGCCGGGGTGCCACCGTGCGCTGCATCCTGACCAAGGGCGGTGCTGAGTTCGTGACCGCCCTGTCGGTCTCGGCGTTGTCCGGCGAGAAGGTCTATAGCGAATTGTTCTCGTTCACCGACGAAGCCGAGATGGGCCATATCCAGTTATCCCGCGCCGCCGACCTGGTGGTGGTGGCGCCGGCCAGCGCCGACCTGCTGGCCCGCATGACCCGGGGCCGAGCCGATGATCTGGCGACCACCGCCTTGCTGGCCACCGACAAACCGGTACTGGCGGCCCCGGCCATGAACGTGCGCATGTGGCAGCATCCGGCGACCCAGGCCAACATGGCAACCCTGACAGCCCGTGGCATCACCCTGATCGGCCCCAACGAGGGCGACATGGCCTGCAGTGAGTACGGTCCCGGCCGCATGGCCGAACCGGCCGAGATTCTGGCTGCCGTCGAGCGGCATTTTTCCGCCCACGCGCCGCTTGCCGGGCGCCGGGCCCTGGTTACCAGTGGTCCGACCTATGAGGCCATCGACCCGGTGCGCTATATCGCCAACCGTTCGTCGGGCAAGCAGGGCTACGCCATTGCCGCCGCCTGCGCCCGCCTCGGCGCGGACGTTTCCCTGGTCTCGGGACCCTGCGCCCTAGCCGACCCCCTGGGCGTCAACGTGGTCCATATCGAATCAGCGGCCGAAATGCTTGAAGCCTGCATGGCCGCCCTGCCCCAGGACGTAGCGATTTGCGCGGCGGCCGTCTCCGATTGGCGGGCGGCGGCGCCGGCGGACCAGAAAATCAAAAAGAATGGCACCACCCCGGCCCTCGAACTGACCGAAAACCCCGACATCCTGGCCACCCTCAGCGCCGCCGGCAACCAGCGCCCAGCCCTGGTGGTGGGCTTTGCCGCCGAGACCGAGAAACTTGCGATACACGCCCAGGCCAAACTGGAGCGCAAGGGCTGCGACTGGGTTGTCGCCAACGACGTCACCCCCGGACCCGACGGCAGCGGCGTCATGGGCGGTGACCACAACACGGTCCATCTGGTTACCCGCGACAACGACGACATCTGGCCGACCATGACAAAGGAGGCGGTAGCGGAGCGCCTCGCCGCGCGCATCGCCGAATTCTTCGTGGCCGACCACGCGGCATGAAACCTGTCTCACCGGGGGTCGACATCTGGGCCGCCATTACCCGCCTGTCCCACGCCGACGACCTGCCCCTGCCCTACTACGCCACTGACCAGAGCGCCGGCATGGACCTGGCTGCCGCCGTGGCGTCCGACGTGGAAATTGCCCCTGGTGGTCGGGCGCTGATCCCCAGCGGTTACGCCGTCGCCCTGCCGGTCGGCTTCGAGGCCCAGGTGCGGCCGCGCTCGGGCCTGGCCCTCAAGCACGGCATTATGGTGCTCAACTCGCCGGGCACGGTGGACGCCGACTATCGCGGTGAAATCAGCGTTATCCTGGCCAACATGGGCGACGCGCCGTTCACCGTCAGCCGGGGCATGCGCATTGCCCAGATGGTCATCGCTCCGGTCACCCAGGTATCATGGGACGAAGTCACCGTACTGCCCGACAGCGAACGCGGTGCCGGCGGCTACGGCTCCACCGGATTGACGGCGCGGAAGGCCTAGGGGGACATGGATTTTACCGAGGACCAGCTTCACCGCTACGCGCGGCACATCATCCTCCAGGAGGTCGGCGGCGTCGGCCAGGAGAAGCTGCTCGGCGCCAAGGTACTGGTCATCGGCGCCGGCGGCCTGGGCTCGCCGGTGTTGATGTACATCGCCGCCGCCGGGGTCGGCACCATCGGCGTGGTTGACGACGACCGGGTTGAGCTTTCCAACCTGCAGCGCCAGATCGTCCATTCCACGTCGCGTATCGGCGAGCACAAGACGGAAAGCGCCGCCGCCGCCCTGGCCGAGGTCAACCCGGAGGTCCGGGTGGTCACCCATACGGAGCGCATTACCGCCGCCAACGCCCTGGCGCTGATCGAGGCCTACGACATCGTCGCCGACGGCAGCGACAACTTCGCCACCCGCTACCTGATCAACGACGCCTGCTACTTTGCCAAGAAACCTCTGGTATCAGCGGCCATGCTGCGCTTCGACGGCCAGATTTCCACCTTCAAGGCCTATGAAGGCGGGGAAAATTCCTGTTACCGCTGCCTGTTCCGCGAAGCGCCGCCGCCGGGCCTGATCCCGTCGTGCTCGGAGGCCGGTATCCTCGGCGCCCTGGCCGGCACCCTGGGCTCGTTCCAGGCCACGGAAGTGCTCAAGGAAATCCTCGCCATCGGCGACAGCCTGTCGGGCTCGCTATTGCTCTACGATTCCCTGTCGGCGACCTTCCAGAAGGTGACCATCAAGCCCGATCCCGATTGCCCCTTGTGCGGACCGAAGGCGACCATCCTCGATCTTTCGATCCACCACGGCGAAGGCGGCGAGACCTGTGACACCTGACAAGCTTTCCATCGTGGTGTTTTCGGGCGACTTCGAGCGCGTCCACTACGCTCTGGCCATGGCATCGGCGGCGGCGGCCGTGGACCGGCCGACCACTCTGTTTTTCACCATGGGCGCCTGCCACGCCCTGGCTAAGCGCCTGGCCGACGGCAAACCCGGCTGGTCGGCCATGACCGGCGCCGTCGAGCGGGATGCCGAGTTCGAAGAACGCGGCGTCGCCACCTTCGAGGAACTGTTCGACGCCTGCATCGGCCTCGACGTCAAGGTCATGGTCTGCGAAATGGGTCTGCGCGCCATGGGCCTGACCGCCGACGACCTGCACCAGGACTTCCAACACCACAAAGGTGGTATCGTCACCTTCCTCAATGACGCTAGCAGCGACGGCGGATTGTTGTTTATTTAGCCCCAAGGAGCGACCCCAATGGCCATCGATATCGCCGCCACCAACGAACTGCTGACCACTACCCGGGGCGTGCGCCGGCGGCTCGACTTCGACAAGCCGGTCAACCCCAAGGTGATCGAGGAATGTGTCGAGATCGCCCTGCAGTCGCCGGTCGGCTCGGTGGCGACGCCGCGCCACTTCATCGTCATCACCGATGCGGCCAAGAACAGCCCTTGTTGTCAGTTCTGATGATTTCTGGTC
>CAZYDR010000008.1:0-19265 GCA_964645285.1 uncultured Alphaproteobacteria bacterium | reverse complement strand
TGCTCTTGAAGAGCTATCTGGCGGGCAACGTCGAGCGTTACAAGAAGGAGCTCGCCATCCCTCCTCCGTCAAACCGAGGCCGTTCTGGCGACGATCAACGACAAGGAATGCGATATGCTGCGGAACAAGAAGAAGGCGGTAGCCGAGTGCTATCGCAAGGTCTGCTATCCCTACCTGGAGGAGCGCGAGGCGGTGGCCGCCGCCATGGACGATCCGGAAAAGGCCGACTTCGTGCGCAAGAACCTGGGCCTGGCAAAACAACAGGCCGACGATTTGGAGCGCAACCCGGCGCTCATTATCCTCGCCATCGACGGCGGCACCGAAGGCAAGAGCGTCGGCGACCTGGGTGGCCTCTACGGCTCGATCCTGCCGGCCGCCTGGTCCCTGATGCTGACCCTGCGGGCGCGCGGCCTGGGCTCCTGCTGGACCACGCTCCACCTTTATGAGGATCAGGCGGTGGCGCGAATCCTCGGCATTCCCGACGACGTCACCCAGGCGGTTCTGCTACCCGTCGCCCACTTCACCGGCGAGACCTTCAGGCCGGCCAAGCGATTGTCGGCGGCCGAGCAAATCCACTGGAACGGCTGGGGCCAGCACCGCTCAGGCTAAGCCTGTGCGCCAGATGTCGATGATGGCGTTGTGGTCCGCGACGGTGGACCAGTCATTGATGTAGAGCATGGCGTCGTCGAGGCGCTTGGGGTCGGTGGGCCGGATACAATTGCCGACGGCCACCGGGAAATAACCCAGGGCATGGGCATGCATGACGCTCGGCACGATGCCGACCTCGGCGCCGACGCCGACGATCATCATGGTGCGAATGGCGTTCCAGCGCAGCAATTCGTCCAGCGGTGTGCCGACGAAGGCGTCGGGCCGGTACTTCTTGATCACGATCTCGCCTTCCTCGGGCGCCACTTCGTCCATGTTCTCCCAGCCCCAGGTGCCCTCGACCACCACCGGCGTCCGGTCCGGCTTCTGCAGGCTGTCCCAGTACTTGGCGATCACCGGGTCCGAATAGTCGGCGTTGTCGGCATGGTGGGTATAGCGCACATAGATGATCCGAACCTCTTGCCGCCTGGCCTCATCGAGCAACGCGGCCACCGGTTTGAGGATACCCGAGACGTCGATCTTCATGCCCATCTTGTCGAAGGCGCCGCCATCGGCGCAGAAATCGTTGAGAATCTCGTGGACCACCAGGGCGGTGTGGCCGGGCGCGATGATCTCTTCCAGGGTCTCGGGAATCTGGCGTCCCTTGTAGTTCAGCATGGCGGGCGTCTCCTCATCAGAAACTTGGGTTCGGGTTCATGCCGAGCGGCATAGGGGGATCACCTCCTCGGCAAAACGGTGCATCTGCCCACTCATGTCGGCGGCCGTGTGGGCGGCAATGTGCTGCGGCGCGAAATGGGTCATACCGGCCTCGGCCCAACTCACCACGCGCTCGGCAATATCCTCGGGCGTGCCGATCATCTGCTGGTTGATCATGGCCTCGACCTCGCCCGAGCTGTTGGTCCAACTGGTGAAGCGATGGCCAACGGGGGTGCCCAGAAAACGTTCGACGGCGCGCTCGTAGATCGAGTCCAGGCTGATCGCCGGACAAGCGACGATATCAATTTCCGAGATATCCCGGCCGACCTTATCGAGGGCGGCACCCAGGCCATTGACCCGCTCCGCCACATTCTCGGGCGAGCCGCCGAGTATCATGAGGCCGGCGCCATAGCGCGCCGCGCGGTCGAAGGCCGCGTCGATCTTGCCTGAAACATACACGGGCAGCGGTGACTGGACCGGCTTGGGGGCGAGGGCAACGCCCTCAAAGGCATAGTACTCGCCGTCGAAGCTTGCCACCGGTTCATTGAAGAGCAGATCCACCGCCGCCAGCATTTCATCGAGCATGCGGCCGCGATTGGCCTTGGGCCGGCCGGGGCTGAGGGCTTCAAATTCGGCCCGCTGGGTACCGATGCCGACGCCGAACATGACGCGACCGCCGCTGAAGGTATCGAGGGTGGCGACCTGTTTGGCCAGCACCACCGGCTCGCGGTAGGGTACGACGACGACACCGAGGCCGAGCCTGATGGTCGACGTGGCGCGGGCGCAGCAGGCCAGGGAAATCAGCACGTCGTACCAGTTATAGGGGCTGGGATCGTCGGCCCGGAGCGCCGGCCACGGCGCCAGATGGTCGTTGGCCCAGACCGCGTCGAAGCCGAGCCGCTCGGCGTCGCGGGCGAGATCGACAATATCCTCGGGGCCGATCGAGCCCGGCGGCTGGTTAAGCCCTTCGGTGCAGGTCGGAAGCGGAAAACTGAATTTCACGGCGTTGGCCCTCTTCGCTTGGCCGCGCGACCGGCTTCAGGTCGCCGAGTTGACGTGATAGCCCTCCAGCTTTTCGCCGACCATCCACTGCGGCGCGTTGGGGTCCTTGGTTTTCTCGCGCTCGGCCAGTTGAGCCATGAACCGGTCGTAGCCTTCCTCGGACTCCCAGGTAGTTACCGTGGTGATCTTGGTCGGATCGTCGCGCGAGGTAAGAACCAGCCGAGAGACCAGGCCACCGGCATCCTTTAGCTTCTGGTCGTTGGCCAGGAAGCCGTCCACGGCCTTGTCCATGACTTCGGCCTTGAACCAGTGTTCGGCAACGAGCGTGATCATCGATTTCTCCTCCCGATCTGTAATTGCCCGATAACACTACGGCGAATCGCGAGTCGCTCGACTTGACCTATGTTTACCCAAGAGCATCGGTACCGCCGGGGACACGGGATCCCCTTGATCTCACGGCAAATGTTTGGACAATGAGCACAAATTCGAAGGCCGGGACGAAAGATTGAGGATCGTATTTTTCATGACACAGAATCAGCGGACTTTGACGCCCGAAGAGGTTATCAACCTCGACGCCTATCCCATCGGGGATATGGATTCCGTGGCCTTCAAGGCGCTGACTACGCGCTTGTGCCAGGAACTCGAGACCAACCAGTACGTCGCCCTGCCCGGCTTCATTAGTCCGGCGGCGCGGGCCCTGGCCATCGCCCAAATCGAAAGTGTTCTGTCCCAGGCCAATCACAACGGCGGCCACCGCAACTGCTATCTCCAGCGGGTGGGCGAGCCGTCCCTGCCCGAAGACCACCCGCGCAACATTCTCAATCACGCCGGCACCTGGATGCTGGCGGCTGATCTGCTACTCGCCGACTCGTCGCTTAAGACCCTGTATTACTAGGAAAATATGAAAAAGATGGTGGGCGAGATCGTCGGCGTCGATGTGCTCTACGACAACGAGGATCCCATGCAGCCGGTCAACGCCCTGTGCTACCGCAACGGCGATCAGTCAGCCTAGCACTTCGATTCGACCAACGCCTTCACCATGACCCTGATGCTTCAGGCGCCAGAGGGTGGCGACCGCTTCGAGATGCACCAGAACACCCGCAGCGACGATGAATAAAACTACGACCAGATACGCCGGGTGGTCATGGGCGATGAGGAAGGGGTTATCGAAGTGGGCCGCGAAGCGGACGCCCTGTGCATTTTTCGGGGCTGCAACTCGGTCCATCGGATCTCGCCGGTGGAAGGCGACCGCCTGCGCATCATGGGTGTATTCGTTTACGAAAACGAGCCCGGCATCATTGGCGACCCGGAAGTCAACGAGACCATCTATGGCCGTCGCACAGCCTTGGCAAGTTAGGTAAACGCCGCCATGACCAAAGCCATGAAGTCGCTGGCGTGGTCGGTGTCGAGCCAGCGGGCGACCACGGTGAGGTCGTGATCGCTATCGACCCAGATGTCGTTGCCGCCGGCGCCGATGGCGTAGACGCTGGTCTTGGGCGCGTCGGGAAACAACTCGCGCCCGGTGTTGAGCCACCACAGATAGCCGTAGTCGGTCTTGATCGGACAGGGCGTGGTCATGGCGTCGATGTAATCGCCGGTGAGAATCTCCCGGCCGTCCCAGGTTCCGCGGCGCTGGATCAGCAGGCCGAGCCGGGCCTGATCGCGGGCCGAGATTCGGATACCGCCGCCCCAATGGGTGCCGCCGGGTACTGACGGCATGACCTCGCCGTCGATCTCGAAATTGGCGTTGCGGTAGGCGTGCCAGCCCCAGCCGTCGGAACAGCCGATAATGTCCTGGACCTCGTCACGAAGCACATCGGCGAGGGGACGGCGGAAGACCTGAAGCAGGGACAGGCTGAGCCGGTTGACCCGCACGTCGTTGTATTCCCAGAACGAGCCGGGCGTCTGGAGATCGCGATGCTTGCCCTTATCGGGACCGCCGCCGCCGAGGAGGCGGTTACGGTCGACCAGGTCGGGCTTGTCCCACAGGGTACCCTCCCACTCACTGGTCTGCTGCAACAGATGATGCCAGGTGATGGTGCGGTTCTGCGCGGGTTCGAAATGGTCGTCGAGAGCGTAGTCGGCCACGGCATCATTTAGATCGCGGATCAGACCCTGGCGCAGGGCGATGCCGGTGAGTACGGCGAGATAGCTCTTGGCTACACTGAAGGTGAGATCGGCCCGGTCAGGGTCGCCCCAGGTGGCGGCGATGCGGCCGCCCCGCAGCATCAACCCGGCGGGACCACCGCGCGGCCACACCGGACCGAGAACCTCGTTCCACGGCGGCGGCTCGAACTCGCCCTTGCCCAGTTGCTCGTTGAGATCGCGCGCCCACGGCATTTCGTGGCTCTCGGCGAAGGCCACGGCGTCGGCCAGACGGTCCCCATAGAAGCCAAGATCGCCCGGCGCGGCGGCTTTCCAGTTGTCGCCGGAACCTGGCCAATAGGTCATGGGGTCAGCCGTATATATCGATGACGCGGTCCGGCGGCACGTGGCCGTCGATGAACGTCTTGATGTTGATGATGACCTTCTCACCCATGTCCATTCGGCCCTCCACGGTCGCCGAACTCATGTGCGGCAGCAGCAACACGTTGTCGAGCTCGATGAGCTTGGGATTGACCGCCGGTTCATGCTCGAAGACGTCGAGGCCGGCGCCGGCGATTTCCCCGGCACGGAGCAGACGGGTCAGGGCGTTCTCGTCGATGACCTCGCCGCGCGCGGTATTGACGATATAGGCGTGGGGCTGGACCAGCTTGAGTTGGCGCGCCGACAGCAAATGGAACGTCGCCGGAGTGTGCGGGCAGTTGACCGAGATGATGTCCATGCGGGCGACCATCTGATCCAGGCTCTCCCAATAGGTCGCCTCCAGCTCGGACTCAAGATCGCCGTGAACCCGGTGACGGTTGTGATAGTGGATCGACAGGCCGAAGCCACGGGCGCGGCGCGCCACGGCGGTACCGATACGGCCCATGCCGATAATGCCCAGGCGTTTGCCCCAGATACGGTGGCCGAGCATGGTGGTCGGACCCCAGCCGCGCCACTCGCCGCTGCGTACCAGGAGCTCGCCCTCGGCCAGACGGCGCGGCACGGCGAGGATCAGCGCCATGGTCATATCGGCGGTGTCCTCGGTCAGCACGCCCGGTGTCGAGGTCACGGTGATGCCGCGCTGGCGGGCCGTGGCGAGATCGATGTTGTCGATCCCGGTGCCGAAGTTGGCGATGAGCCGCAGCTCAGGGTTGGCCTGGGCCAGAACACTCTTATCGATACGATCGGTGACCGTCGGCACCAGCACGTCGGCGGCTTTGGCGGCGTCGACCAGGTCGGCCTGGGACATCGGCGTATCGTTGTCATTAAGGCGCGTGTCGAACAACTCCATCATCCGGGTCTCGATGACCTCGGGGAGCTTTCGCGTGACGATTACTAGGGGTCGCTTATTGGCCATGCCGGTCTCCAGCGGCGGGGGACGTGGGCGGTGCCAGGAGAGCGCTGCCCACGTCCCTTGTTTAGCAAATGTCCCGGGCGGTTACAACGCGCGGCGCACATAGGGGCGCGGCTTTTGCGGCGTTTTCGACAGTAACGCTTGGCGCTATAATCCACTTTGCACGATTCAGAGAGTAGGTGCCCGTGACCAGATCCCGATCTACCGCCGCCGCACTCGTTGTTTTGCTTGCCGTCGTCATCGGCGGCAGCATCGCTTCAGCCGGCGCGCCGCTGCCCCGGTTCGCCGCGCTCCGCGCCGGTGAGGTCAACCTGCGGGCCGGGCCGGGTACGGAGTATCCCGTGGAGTGGGTCTTCATGCGCCGCGCCCTGCCCATCGAAATCACCGCCGAATACGGCCAGTGGCGCAAGATCCGCGACTACGACGGCAGCGAAGGCTGGGTCCACAAGAGCCTGCTGACCGGCCGCCGCTCGGTGCTGGTGACCGGCAACGTGCGAACGCTGCGCGACAATCCCGGCCCCGACGCAACAGCCATAGCTCGGGCCGAACCCGGCGTCATCGGCCGTCTGCTGGCCTGCGACAGGGGCTGGTGCGAAATCGAAGCATCCGGCCACAAGGGCTGGCTGCCCATCATCCATCTATGGGGCGTCTACGACGGCGAGGTGGTCGAGTGAAGAAGTTAGTTTGGACCACCGAGGCACAAAGACACCAAGGAAGCGAAGATCTTTTGGCGCGAAGCGCCCTAGGGAATCTTTGCTTCCTTCCTTGTGTCTTTGCGTCTTGGTGGTTGAAAACTTCTTCCTAGTCGAAATCCTCGGCCAGCACCGCGCGCACCGGCTCAGGGATAACCGTCATGTGGCCGTAGGCCGGGTGGCCGATACCGGCGACCGCCTGGACGGCGGAATCGCGGAAGGCGGTGATCTGGCCGGCGGTGAAGGGGAAGTGGAGAAAGTGAACCGATGACGCACGGCCGGATTCGTCGGTGCGTTCCACATCGCCCTCGGGCACGGCGGTGATGGTCTCGCCGCCCACGGTAATGGTCACCATGTTCTCGACGCCGCCGAGGCGCGCAAGCAATTGGTCCCGGCGGGCGGGATCCTCGATTTCGAACATCAGGGTGGCGACCAGCTCGGCGCCCGTGGGAATCAGCGGGTTATAGGAGCTCAACTCGCCGTCGATCTGTTCCTCGCCGCCCTTTTCGATGTAGAGCATCTCGTGGATCTGCCACCACATGGTGTCGTAACTCTCGAAATACAGAGTTGCGGCGGGGCCGACCTCGACCCGGCGGTTGCGCTTGATGGCCGACATCTCGGCGCGGCGCTGCTTGCGGATGGCGGTGAAGTCACCCATGGCCATGAGGTCGTCGCGGGTGATTTCACGTTTGGCAGTCATAACGTTTGCTTTCAGGTAAGGCCGTAGGCGCGGGCGAACAGCTCGATGGGATGAACGGCGGTGCCGGCAGACCCGCCCTCCTCGCCGAGGCGGCCCATGCCCTGGATAATATGATCGGCGGCCAGGGGGCATTCCGAGGCGATGTGGGGTTTGGCCGCCTTGGCCGCGGCGCGGGCCACCGGCTTGCCGACCTTAAGGCCGACCTCGAAGTTATCCTTCATGACCCCCCATGAACCGCCGTGGCCCGAGCAGCGCTCGATGACCTCAAGGTCCGCGTCGGGGATCAGGGCTAGCATGTCGCGGGTTTTGGCGCCCATGTTCTGGGCCCGAGCATGGCAGGCGAGATGGAGTGTGACGCCGCCATCGAGGGCGCCGAGGTCATCAGCCAGACCCTCGCCACGGGCGATATCGACGACGTATTCGCTGATATCACGGGTGGCGGCCGAGAGCGTTGCCACCGCCCCATCGCCGGCCAGGATCAGCGGCCACTCGAACTTGAGCATGAGGGCGCAGGATGGGGTCAGGGCAATGACGTCGTAACCCCTCTCGATCCACGGGCCAAGCTCGGCCGCGACCTTTTGCGCCTTGGCCGCCACATCTTCCATGTTACCGTGCTCAAGCTGGGGCATACCGCAGCACGACGGATACACGACCTCGGTCTCGACGCCGTTGTAGGCCAGCACGGCACGGGCGGCCATGCCGATGCCCGGGTTGTTGTAGTTGACGAAACAGGTGGCGTAGAGCACCGCCTTGCGGCCATGGGCCGGAGCTTCGCGGTTGACCACCAGGGTCTCGTCCCGGGCCCGGGCGGCGAAGGTCTTGGCGTGAAACTTGGGCAGCGCCGCCTCGCGGTGAATCCCGGCGGTCATCTCCAGCACCGGGCGGGTCAGGCTGTTGCCTGCGTCGCTGGCCCAGTTGGCCAGGGGCGCCACGGCGCCGGCGAGGCGGCCGTTGCGATCAGTCTCGGTGAGTTGCCGCTTGGCGAACCCGATCTTGCCCTGGCTATGCTCGATGGCCCGATAGCGCAGCATGAGATGAGGAAAATCCAGGTCGAACTCGTGGGGCGGCACGTAGGGGCACTTGTTCATGAAGCACATGTCGCAGAGCGTGCAGGCATCGACCACGGGCTTGAACGCGGCGCTATCGACACTATCGAGCTCGCCGCTCTCGGACTCGTCGATGAGGTCGAACAACAGAGGGAAGCTGTCGCACAGATTGAAGCAGCGGCGACAGCCGTGGCAAATGTCGAAAACCCGGCGGAGTTCGGCATCGAGTTTATCGCCGTCGTAGAATTCGGCGTCGCGCCACGGGATCGGGTGGCGGGTCGGCGCGCCGAGGCTTCCTTCCTGCATGATACTGTTTCCCCAAAATAAACTTGGCGGGACCCGTGATAGGGCCCCGCCATTATCTTACTGCCGTGGACCGGTCTTAGTCGAGGGTGTCGAGCGCCTTCTGGAAACGCCCGGCGTGAGACTTCTCGGCCTTGGCCAGGGTCTCGAACCAGTCAGCGATTTCGTCGAAGCCCTCTTCACGGGCCGAACGCGCCATACCCGGGTACATGTCGGTGTACTCGTGAGTCTCGCCGGCAACCGATGCCACGAGATTGTTGGCGGTGCCGCCAATGGGCAGGCCGGTGGCCGGATCGCCAGTCTCGGCAAGATAGTCGAGATGGCCGTGGGCGTGGCCGGTCTCGCCTTCGGCGGTCGAACGGAACACCGCGGCGACATCGTTGTAGCCTTCAACATCGGCCTTCTGTGCGAAATAGAGATAGCGGCGGTTGGCCTGGGATTCGCCGGCAAAGGCGTCCTTAAGATTCTGCTCGGTCTTGGTTCCTGCTAACGACGGCATGGCTGCCTCCTTTTGAACATTCCCTGAATACTAACTCTGCGCCCCTTCTACCCGGCTCGGGACAGCCGGTAAACCCGATGGCGCGCGACAACATGGTTACCCTCAAGATATGACTCACCACACAATTCGAGTCAACTGTTTAGAGCCACTCTAAACAACAAAATACTTCTATTTCCGAAAACAGTTTTATTAGACGCTCCGAATGCGCATTGATATCGAATTCAGGACTCGGGCGGCCCCACCCTGACGACCACGTCAATGCGTCGAACCGCGGCGCCATCGGGCGGCGCGGGCAGGTTTTCCACCCGCATGGCATCACCCGGAATATCCATCAACTGCTGGCTCTCCTCACAGAAGAAATGATGGTGATGGCTGGTGTTGGTGTCGAAGTAGGAACGCGTCGAATCGACCACCACCTCGCACAACAGCTTGGCCTCGGTGAACTGGTGCAGGGTATTATAGACCGTGGCCAGGGATACCTGGACCCGGCTCGCCATAGCTTCCTTGTGCAGGCTTTCGGCGGTCACGTGGCGGTCGCCGTCGCTGTACAGCAGACGGGTCAAGGCCAGACGCTGGCGGGTCGGGCGCAATCCGGCAGCACGCAGCCGCTCGAACGCGGCACTAAATGGTCGATCAGTTTTCATAGGCCGACTATGGTACCAGCCGAGACAAAATTAAAGTGAAAAATGAGCACTCTAGTCTGGTCCTTTGACCAATTCAAAAGGGGCGGCGCTCTTACGACTCCCAACGCTGGAAGGCCAGTGAGGCGTTGGTACCGCCAAAACCGAAACTGTTGGACAGCACACAGTTGAGCCCGGCGTTGTCGATGCGCTCACGGGCGATGGGCACGCCTTCCGCTTCCGGGTCGAGGTCTTCGATATTGGCCGAGGCGCTGATGAAATCATGCTTCATCATCAACAGGGAATAGATTGCCTCATGGACCCCGGTGGCGCCCTGGCTGTGGCCGGTCAGGGACTTGGTCGAGCTGATCGGCGGGATGTCGCTGCCGAAGACTTCCTTGATGGCCTCAAGCTCCCGGGTGTCGCCCACCGGCGTCGAAGTGCCATGGGCGTTGATGTAGTTAATCGGCACATCGAGGTCCTTCATGGCCAACTGCATGCAGCGCACCGCGCCCTCGCCCGACGGCTGTACCATGTCGTAGCCGTCCGAGGTCGCGCCGTAGCCAACCAGCTCGGCATAAATTTCCGCGCCACGGGCACGGGCATGTTCGAGTTCCTCAAGCACCAGCACGCCGCCGCCGCCGGCGATGACGAAGCCGTCGCGATTGACGTCATAGGGCCGCGAGGCGCGGGTTGGCGTGTCGTTATAGTTGGACGACAAGGCCGGCATGGCATCGAACAGCAGGGTCAGAGTCCAGTGCAGTTCTTCGCCGCCGCCGGCGAATACCACGTCCTGCTTGCCCCATTGAATGAGTTCGCCGGCGTGGCCTATGCAGTGGGCGCTGGTCGAACAGGCCGAGCTGATGGAATAGCTCGAACCCTTGATCTTGAACGGCGTCGCCAGGGTTGCTGAATTGGTGCTCGACATCACCCGGGGCACCATGAACGGCCCGACCCGCTTGGCGCTTTTCTCCCGCAGCGTATCGGTCGACAGTAAGAAGTTCTGGGTCGATGAGCCGCCGGACCCCATGACCATGCCGGTGCGTACGTTGGAGACCTGGTCCTCGGCCAGGCTCGAGTCCGCGACGGCCTGCACCATGGCAAGGTAGTTATAGGCGGCGCCATCGCCCATGAAACGCCGGAGCTTGCGGTCCACCGCCTCGTCGAGGTCGATCTTGAGGGAGCCGTGGACATGGCTACGGAAACCGTGATCCTTGTAATCTTGGCAGAACTCAACGCCCGAGCGCCCTTCGCGCAGGGCGTCGGTAACTTCGTCGAAGCAATTGCCGATGGGGCAGATAATGCCCATGCCGGTAACCACAACCCGTCTCATCAGCTTTCCTCCTGATCGTCGGCGGCGAACACGCCGACCTTAAGGTCTTTTGCCTGATAAACGGTCTCACCGTCGAGGGTAATAGACCCGTCGGCAATGCCGAGCACAAGCTTGCGCTGTATCACGCGCTTGAGTTCCACATGATAGCGGACCAGGCGGCCGGCGGGTAGCACCTGACCGGAAAGTTTGACCTCGCCGACGCCGAGCGCTGCGCCACGTCCCTGAGCGCCGAGCCAGCCGAGATAGAATCCAAGCAACTGCCACAAGCCGTCGAGCCCCAGGCAGCCCGGCATGACCGGGTAGGATAGGAAGTGGCTTTCGAAGAACCACAGATCGGGCTTGATATCGAACTCGGCGATGATCTCGCCCTTGCCGAACTGGCCGCCCGCCTCGTTGGTCTCCGTAATCCGGTCGAGCATCAACATGGGCGGCATGGGCAGGCGAGGATTCTTGGGCCCGAATAAATTGCCCTCGGCGCATTTTATAAGGTCATCGTAGGAAAAGCTTGGATCGCGGGCGGTGTACTGAAATTCTTCGCTGAGCGGTTCCTCGACCACCGGCTCCGGCGGCGGCTGCATCATGGATTCCGGGATAGCTTTCATGCCGACCAGATTATAGCCGGCGTCCACGTAATGGACCTCGCCGGTCACCGCGCTCGACAGATCGCTGGCCAGATAAAGCCCGGCGGCGCCGACCTCGACGAGATCAAGGCTGCGCCGGAGCGGGGCGTTTTCCTCGGCCCACTTGTAGATATAGCGCCCGCTAGAAATGCCCGATCCGGCCAGGGTCCGCATGGGCCCGGCGGACAGGGCATTGACCCGAATTCCGTTCGGCCCAAGGTCGGCAGCGAGGTAACGCACACTGGCCTCAAGCGCTGCCTTGGCAACACCCATGACGTTGTATTCGGGCATCACCCGCTGAGATCCCACATAGGTCAACGTGATCAGACTGCCGCCGTCATTCATTATCGCCGCCGCCTTACCGGCCACGGCGGTAAACGAGTAGCACGAGATATCCATGGTGCGCAGGAAGTTGTCCCGCGAGGTGGCGACGTATTGCCCCTTGAGTTCTTCCCGGTCGGAATAGGCGATGGCATGAATGACGAAATCAAGCCCGCCCCAGTCCTCGGCCAAGGCGACAAAGACGCCGTCGATGCTGGCGGCATCATTGACATCGCAATCAAACACCTTGTCCGAGCCAACGCTTGTCGCCAGGGGCTCGACCCTGGAGCGGAAGGCGTCCTGGCAGGTAAACGCCAGTTTGGCACCCTGCTCGCTCAACGCCCCGGCAATTCCCCAGGCAATCGAGCGGTCATTGGCCACGCCCATGACAAGGCCGCGCTTGCCGTCCATCAATCCGTTATTTCCGGTCATCGAAGCCGTACCATTCGTTCAATCAGCTCGCTGGATTTGCGAGCCGCCAAGGCTATAACTTTTATCTACTAATGACAGCAAATTCTCGGGTCCATCGCTGATAACCGATGACACGCCCCAGGCCAGTAAGTTGGCCGCGCGGCGCCGCGAGTTGACCGTAAAGGCCATGAGCGAATAGCCCGCCGCGACAATCTCGGCAACCCGCCGGCGGCTGAGTTTTTCATGGTGGCAAACCAGAACCTGACAATCGAGCGCCTGGAGTTGGGCCAGCAAGTCCCCGGGGAACCGGAAGGTGAGCAGACCGCGCGGCCAGTGGGGCACGATCTCACGGGCGACCACCAGGCATTCATGGCGAAAGCTGGTGATCAGCGGCGGCGGCCGGTCGGCGGGCCACAGGGCGGCAGCCTCGGTCAACGCGGCGCGCGCGGTCTCGGCTTCGCGACCGTCGTTGGGTTTGATTTCAATGTCGGGCCGGATACCGAGGTCAAGCAGCAGCGTCAGAATTTCGCTCAGCAGAGAGACCCGCTGACCGGCGAATTCCGAGGCGAACCAGGACCCCGCATCCAAACCGCGGATATCTTTGTAACGAGTATCGTCAACCGAACCGCGGCCATCGGTGGTGCGGTCGAGCTTGTCATCATGAAACACGATGCACTGGCCGTCGCCACTAAGCTGGACGTCGAACTCGACCCAGGGCACGCCGATCTCGGCGGCGCGGCGGAATCCCGCCAGGGTATTTTCCGGCGCGCTGGCGGCGGCGCCACGATGGCCGATGACCGGTGGCAAATCGAGGCCTATGCGCGACGTCATGAGTTGTGCAAGGGAAGAAAGCTCATCCCGGCCGGCGCCAATCGGCCGGCCCGGATGGCGTCTGCTTAGTCCGCCTGATTTTCGGCGGCGGGCGCGTCGTCCGGCTTGGCGGTAAGGTCCTCACCGGTCTCCTGGTCGACGGCCTTGAGGCTGAGGCGAACCTTGCCCCGGTCGTCGATGGCCAGGACCTTGACCTTGATCACATCACCCTCGGAGAGGATGTCGGTCACGGCGTTGACCCGCTGGGGCGCCAGTTCACTGATGTGAACCAGTCCGTCACGGCTGCCGATGAAGTTCACGAAGGCGCCAAAGTCGAGGATCTTGACGACCTTGCCGCTGTAGATCACGCCAACCTCGGGCTCGGCGATGATGTCGCGAATGCGCTGGATCGCGGCCTCGGTCGCGTCGGCGTCGGTAGCCGCCACCTTGACCGAACCATCGTCTTCGATGTCGATCTTGGTGCCGGTGGTCTCGCAGATCTCGCGAATGATCTTACCCCCTGGGCCGATGATCTCACCGATCTTGTCCTTGGGGATCTGGATGGTAGTGATGCGCGGCGCGTGCTGGCTGACGCCATCACGGGACGACGCAAGCGCCCCTACCATCTCGCCGAGAATATGCAGGCGGCCGTCCTTGGCCTGGGCCAGGGCGGTGTGCATGATATCCTCGGTGATCGAGGTGATCTTGATGTCCATCTGCAGCGAGGTGATGCCGTTCTCGGTACCGGCGACCTTGAAGTCCATGTCGCCGAGATGATCCTCGTCGCCAAGAATGTCGGACAGCACGGCAATACCGTTGGCTTCCTTGATCAGACCCATGGCGATGCCCGCAACGGGACGCGCCAGGGGCACACCGGCATCCATCAGCGACAGGGAAGCACCGCACACGGTCGCCATGGACGACGAGCCGTTAGACTCGGTGATCTCGGAGACAACACGGATGGTGTAGGGGAAATCCTCCTTGCTCGGCAGCAACGGCCGAACCGCCCGCCACGCCAACTTGCCATGGCCGATCTCACGACGCCCGGGCGAGCGCATGAACGAGGCCTCGCCTACGGAATAGGGCGGGAAGTTGTAGTGCAGCATGAAGTGTTCGCGGTACTCGCCTTCGAGCACATCCATGATCTGCTCGTCCGAGCCGGTACCCAAGGTCGAAGTCACCAGAGCCTGGGTCTCGCCACGGGTGAACAGGGCGCTGCCATGGGCCCGGGGCAGAACGCCGACTTCGCTGACGATGGGCCGAACGGTCTTGGTGTCGCGGCCATCGATGCGCACGCCGGTCTCGATGATACTGCCGCGCACGATGCTCTTCTCAAGGGACTTGGACAAACCACCGATCATGGCGGTGTCGAGACCCTCGGTCTCAAAGGCTGCGGTCGCCGCGGCACGCGCCGCGGCCAGCTTGTCGGTCCGGGTCTGCTTGATTTGCTCGCCATAGGCGGCCCGCAGGTCGGCTTCGACGAGTTCGGCAAAGCGGACCTTGGCCGGGGCGATGGCCGGGTCTTCACCGGGCACGTCCCAGGGCTCCTTTGCGGCGGCCTCGGCGAGGTCGATGATCATGTCGATCACGGACTGCATTTCCCGGTGACCATACATGACGGCGCCGAGCATCTCGTCCTCGGACAGCTCGCTGGCCTCGGACTCGACCATCATGACGCCTTCGGTGGTGCCGGCGACGAGAAGCTCAAGGGTGCTCTCCTCGCGCTCATCAGCGGTCGGGTTGAGCACGTATTCGCCGTTGATAAAACCGACCCGCGCGCCACCGATGGGCCCGAGGAACGGGATACCGGAGATGGTCAGCGCCGCCGAGGCACCGACCATGGCGACCACGTCGGGATCGTTCTCGAGATCATGAGACAATACGGTGCAGATGACCTGGGTCTCGTTCTTGAAGCCGCTGGCGAACAGCGGTCGAATGGGCCGGTCGATGAGCCGTGAGACCAGGGTCTCCTTCTCGGCGGGGCGGCCTTCGCGTTTAAAGAAGCCGCCCGGGATCTTGCCGGCGGCAAAAGCTTTTTCCTGATAGTTGATGGTCAACGGGAAAAAATCGAGGCCCACGCGGGGCTGCTTCTGGGCGACAGCGGTGCACAGCACGGCGGTCTCGCCATAGCTGATCAGTACGGCGCCATCGGCCTGTCGGGCTATACGTCCGGTTTCCATGACCAGGGGCTTACCGCCCCACATGATTTCTTTGCGGATGATATTAAACATTTCTCTTCCTTCCATTCGGTCGAGCCGCCTATCGGCCTGCCGATTTTATAGTGATGCTTGTAGTCGCGTCCGAAACGCGAAGCCCATGCTCGCAGCCCCTCCCGCGGGACGAATTCCCACGGCAAGGTTCCAGACGCAGTCGAGGTACGGCAGAGCGAACACGCTCGCCGCGGCTTGCCTCAACGACGCAGTCCCAAACGTTCGATGATCGACTTGTAGCGATCGTTGTTGATGCGAATGAGATAGTCCAGGAGCCGGCGTCGGCGGCTGACAAGCATCAGCAGCCCGCGACGCGAATGGCGGTCCTTCTTGTGGGTCTTGAAGTGTTCGGTGAGATTGACAATACGCTCGGTCAATACGGCGATTTGTACTTCGGGAGACCCGGTATCACCGTCAACGACGGCATACTCGGTAATGAGCGCAGCCTTGCGCTCGGCGGAAATCGACATCGGCTACTCCAAATCTAAAGGTTGAATACACGCACCGGACGGACATCACCGTCGTTAACCTCGGCAAGCGCCACCAGCCGGTCATCAGCGGTAACACGAACTAGTCCGGGTTCAGTGCCGAGCACCTGTACGATCTGTCCCTGTGAGAGACGTGTCGCTTGCGATTCGGTCATGGCCAGCGCCGGGATGTCGTCCAGCGCGGTCTCCACCGGTCTCAGGTGCTCCGAGAGCGCGGCACTATGCATCAGGTCGCCCAGTTTATCTAGCGAAATTGCATCGTCTTCGAGAAATTTTCCAACCCTTGTTCGGCGCAGTTCCGAGAGGTGTCCGACGGTGCCGAGAGTGACCGCGAGATCGCGGGCCAGGGCCCGCACATAGGTGCCTTTGCCGCAGTCGACCTCGAACACTGCGTGGTCTTCATCGGGCATGACCATGAACTCGAGGCGGTGGACGGTGACCGGGCGCAGCGCCAGGTCGACCACCTCGCCCTGGCGTGCCAGGTCATAGGCCCGGCGCCCGGCGATCTTGACCGCGGCATAGTCCGGCGGCACCTGATCAATGACACCGGTGAAGCCCGGCAGCGCCGCGCGGATGGCGTCCTCGGCCGGCCGAACAGCGCTGGTCGCGGTCACAGCGCCTTCGGCGTCATCCGTATCGCGGGCTTCGCCCCAGCGCAAGCTAAAGCGATAGGTCTTGTAGCCATCCATCGCGTAGGACGCGGTCTTGGTCGCCTCGCCAAGGGCGATGGGCAGGACACCGGTGGCCATGGGGTCGAGAGTGCCGCCATGCCCGCCCTTGGCCGCGCCGGTCAGCTTGAGAACCTGGGCAACCACCCGGGCCGAAGTCAGACCCGACGCCTTGTCGATATTAAGCCAGCCATGGATCGGCCGGCCCTTGCGCTTACGGGCCAAGACTGTCGTCGGCCTCTTCGTCATCCCTGACGGGCCTCATTGATTGCCGCAGCAGAGCGTCAATCTTACTGGCCTCGTCGAACGAGGTATCCGCCTGAAAACTGAGCGCCGGGGTGTTTCTGAGTTTTACGACCCGCCCGAGACGGCCGCGCAAAAACGGTGCGGCGCGGCGCAACGCCGCCAGCAAAGGCACCATATCACGACTCTGACCACCCATGGCACCGCCAAGCGGCACCACAAAAGCCGTGGCGCTGCGCAAGTCCGGACTGATGCGAACCTCGGAGACGGTGAGCGAGACGTCGATAAGGTCGGGATCGCGCAGCTCACCCCGGGCCAACACTTCGGAGAGGGCATGGCGTATTTCCTCGCCGACCCGAAGTTGCCGCTGGCCGGGGGCCTTGCTGGGAGTCTTGGTCATGGGTCTGCCGCCTTTGCCCGGCCATACCGGGTCCAACTAACCGCCGGGCATCACCTACAGGGTACGGGCGATTTCCTCGACTTCGTAGGCTTCGATAATGTCGCCCTCGCGAATGTCGTGATAATTCTCGAAGGCAATACCGCATTCAAGGCCGTCCTTGACCTCGCGGGCATCGTCCTTGAAGCGCTTGAGCGCCGCCAGCTTGCCTTCGTAAATTACGGTCTCATCGCGCAGCAGGCGAACACTGGAGGTCCGCTTGATAAGCCCGTCGGTGACCCGGCAGCCGGCGATATTGCCGATCTTGGAAATATCGAACACCTCGAGCACCTGGGCATTGCCGAGAATGCGCTCACGCAAGGTCGGCGCCAGCATGCCGCTGAGCGACGCCTTGAGGTCGTCGATGAGGTTGTAGATCACCGAGAAATAGCGGAGCTCCACATTGTCGCGCTGGGCCAGTTTGCGGGTCTGGGCATTGGCCCGAACATTGAAGCCGATGACCATGGCGTTCGAGGCCTGGGCCAGTGTGATATCCGATTCGTTGATGCCACCGACGCCGCCGTGCAGCAGATTGATCGCGACCTCGTCGGTCGCCAGCTTATCGAGGCTGCCGGTAATCGCTTCGAGAGAGCCCTGGACATCGGTCTTGATCACCACCGGCAGGGTGTCGGTCTTGCCTTCAGCGATATCGCTGAACATTTGTTCGAGCGAGCTGCGGGCGCCGGCCGCGGTGCGGACTTCGCGCAACTGAGCCTGACGATAGGCCGCCACTTCGCGGGCCCGGCGTTCACTGTCGACGGCGATGACGTCATCGCCGGCCGTGGGCACACCGCCGAGGCCGAGGATGACAACTGGTGTTCCGGGCCCGGCGGCATCGATCAGTTCGGCGCGATCATCGAGCAGAGCGCGCACCCGGCCCCATTCACTACCGGTAACCACGATGTCGCCAACCTTCAGCGTGCCGCGCTGGACCAGCACCGTGGCAACGGCGCCACGGCCACGATCGAGTTCCGCTTCAACCACCACACCTTCCGCGGGGCGATCCGGATTGGCCTTGAGATCGAGGATTTCGGCCTGCAGCAGGATCGCTTCCTCAAGCTTGTCGAGATTAGTCTCCGCCGTTGCCGAGACCTCGATGGACAAAATATCGCCACCCAGTTCCTCGACCACCAGTTCATGCTGCAACAGATCGTTGCGCACCTTGGTGGTGTCGGCCGCCGGCAGGTCGCATTTGTTGATAGCGACGATGATCGGCACCTCCGCCGCCTTGGCGTGGTTGATCGCCTCGATCGTCTGCGGCATGACGCTGTCGTTAGCGGCGACCACCAGGACCACGATATCGGTGGCCTTGGCACCGCGCGACCGCATGGACGAAAACGCCTCATGGCCGGGGGTGTCGAGGAAGCTGATCTTGGCCCCGCTCAACAACGTCACCTGATAGGCGCCGATGTGCTGGGTAATGCCGCCCGCCTCGCCGCCGACAACGTCGGTCCGGCGCAAGGCGTCGAGCAATGAGGTCTTGCCGTGGTCCACATGGCCCATCACCGTAACCACCGGCGGACGCGACACCATATCCGCCTCGGCGTCGTCATCGCCCTTGAGGCCGACTTCCACATCGGCGGCGCTGACCCGCTTGATGGTATGGCCGAACTCTTCGATCAGCAGCTCGGCGATATCGGCATCGATATTTTCGTTGATGGTCGCCATGGTGCCCATCTTCATCAAGGCCCTGATGACGTCGTCGCCCCGCACCGCCATGCGGTTGGCCAGTTCCGAAACGGTGATGGCCTCGGGCACCACCACTTCACGGACAATCTTGATGGTCTCGATGGGGCCGCTCTGGGCGCGCTTCTCGCGCTCGCGTGCGCGGCGCACCGACGCCAGACTACGGGTCCGATCTTCCTGGACCAGAGCCTGACTGATGGTGATCTTGCCGGCCCGGCGGCGCGGCTGGTTGCGGCGCGGCGCCAGGGCCGAGCGGCGAACTTCAGTTGTAGCGCCGCGGGCCGCGCGCTCGGGCGTCGGTGCGGCGGGTCGGCCAGCGGCCGGCGCCGCCTTGGCTGGCGCCGGCACAACTTCCGATTCCTCGGGCGCTAACCGTCGCGACGCTTCCTCTTCCGCCTTCTGGCGGGCTTCTTCTTCGACCCGTTTGCGCTCGTCC
>CAZYDR010000007.1:0-59344 GCA_964645285.1 uncultured Alphaproteobacteria bacterium | reverse complement strand
AGAAATGTAGTGGACCTGTCAAAATTGAGGCCTCTCCCACGGACAAACCGAGAAACCCTGACGATCTGATTTGGCTTGAGGACCCATTAGTTGCCGTCCTTGGCCACATCTCCCTTTCGGGATACCACCTTGCCGGGTCGGCAGGTTGGCGAGGGCGACAGCCCTACTCCTAATGTGCGAGGAATTATAGCAATCAAGCGCTGATGACGCCAGCGACAATTGTCACAGAGCGATATACGTCGTCAGTTTTGCCAACTGGCTCGATGCCCTGTAGTTTTCGTCACGGAGCCGCTACGCACTGCTCTGGGGCTTTATAGCCCCGTCTATAGTGGTTGGTGCTGACCGTATCAGCGCCATACTCATTGACCTCTTTGGTCGGGGACCTTCACAGCCTCAGCCTGGGCCTGCCCGCGTATGAGCTTGCGCTGTTCAATGGGGTCAACGCCCCCGCGCAAGAGCCGGCGGCATTTAAGGGCTTCCTCTCTTGCCTCCGCCAATGAGACTGTATGAAGGGGACCAAGTCCCATCTCGCGGGACCGTTTATTCAGCGTAAAACGAAACACCCACGATCTCGTGCCAAACTTGCTGACTTGCAGATACAGGCCACCGCCATCCGCATGAAAGCCCCGCTTGGCCTCCGTTTTGACTTTCAAAGCAGATAAACGATTGATTCTTTGCGCCACACCATCTCCTCTATCCATATTTCTACCCATATTATAGCACAGGATATGAACGAACGCCAGAAAACTCTGGCAATCGCACATACACCCGTATCCGTTACTGGATAACGATTACAGTAGACATTAATGTATTTGTATGGATGGTGACAGACATGGGGATGGCGGTGGGAGAGGGATTCGAACCCTCGTTAGGGCTTTACACCCTAAACCGGTTTAGCAAACCGGCGCCTTCAGCCACTCGGCCACCCCACCGTACGCAACCTGTGTGCGTTGCTCTGAGCGGTTATGTAAGGGGCGGCCCCTAGGGCTGTCAACAACCGGTGTTTCTCCATCATTCGTTCTTGATATAAGGGAGCCGCGTCAATCAACCTGACGGGGGCCGCCATGAGCGACGACGAACTCTGTTACATGTCCGCCACCGAGGCTCTCGCCCGGTTCCGCGACCGCAGTCTGTCGCCGGTCGATTTGACCCGCGCGGTGATCGAGCAGGCCGAAGCCGTTGCCCCCACGGTCAACCCCATGAGCGACTGTTATTTCGACGAGGCCATGACCCGCGCCCGAGCGGCCGAGGCCAAATACGCCAAGCCCGGTGGCCGGCCGCGCCGCCTCGAAGGTCTGCCCCTGGCGGTCAAGGACTCATCCTCGGTACGCGGCCAACGCTCGGCTAACGGCTCGATGATCTTCAAAGACCATATCGCCACCACCACCGACACGGCCATCGAGCGGTTGCTGCGGGCCGGCGCCAATCTGTTTGCCCGCACCTCATGTCCCGAGTTCTGCTGGCTATTCACCACCCATTCGCGGATCTGGGGGGTGACCCGGAACCCGTGGCGCCTCGACGCCACGCCGGGCGGTTCATCGGGTGGCTCGGCCGCCGCCTTGGCCGCCGGCGCCGCCACCATCGCCACCGGCGGCGACAGCACCGGATCGATCCGCCAACCGGCCAGCCAATGCGGCGTGGTCGGCTACAAGCCGCCCTATGGCCGCATTCCCCTGCCGGCCGGGGCGTCGTTCGACCCTTATGTTCAGGGCGGTCCCATGACTCGCACCGTCGCCGACAACGTCCTGATGTCCAATATCATGGCGGGACCAGACCCGCTGGATCACACCTCACTCGCCCGCAAGGTGACAATTCCAACAGAACCGCCCGGCATCGCCGGGATGAGGATTGCGGTATCCTTTGACCTCGGCCACTACGAGGTCGTCGACGACGTGCGGCGCGAAACCCAGGCGGCCCTCGACACCCTTGCCGATGCCGGCGCCGAAAATGTCGAGGTTGACGTCGGCGACCTGAGCGAGACCATCCGCCTCGCCCACGGCGCCCAGGAGTTCGCCGCCGCCGACCAAATCCTGGAAGCGGTCGACAAACATGGCAACATTGTCAGCGACTATGTGCCCGAACTGGCCCATACCGCACAATCCTTCACCGCCGACGATCATAGGCGCGGCCTGCGTTTGGCCGGCGAAACCTGGCGTGACCGCCTGGGACCGATCTTCCGAGACTTTGATGCCTTCATCTGCCCGACGGTGTCCTGCCCCGAGGTGCCGGCCGAGAACTGGCAAAAAAGCGAGTTGGTGATCAATGGCCACAGCCTGACCGATACGGATACCGCCATGACGGCACTGTTCAATATGTTCAGCCGCTGCCCGGTGCTGGCCGTGCCTTCGGGCATGAGCGATAACGGCTTGCCCACCGGCATGCAGATCGTCGGACGTCCTTTGGACGATCCCACCGTGTTCCGCGTTGCCCACGCTCTCGAGCGCCAACGCCCGTGGCTCGACGACCCGGCCCGCCGACCATCGCTCGCCACTATGACGACGCTAACGGGGTGAGACAAACCCCGATATCACAACCCAAATGATGAGGTGTAATATGAGTACGGAACTTTTCTTTCTGACATTGAGTGCGGGTCTGTGCGCCATTATGTGGGCGCCCTACGTTCTCGCGCGAATTAAGAGTTGGGGCCTGGTGAACGCCGTCGGCTATCCCGATAATCCACCCGCGGTGCCGGCATGGAGCCAGCGGGCCCAGCGGGCCCACGCCAATATGGTGGAAAACCTGGTGCCGTTCACCGCGTTGGTGCTGGTGGCACAGGCCGCCGGTATCAGCACCGAGACAACGGCCCTGGGCGCGACGCTGTTTTTCTGGACGCGCGTCGTCCATACGTTGGCGCTTATTCTGGCGATTCCGTGGGTGCGCACGCTGGCATTTGCCGCCAGTTGGGTCGGAATGCTACTAATCTTCCTCGCGCTTTTTTAGCGCAACTCACAGCCGGATCGCTAGATGCCCAATCCGGCAACCACGGGTGCGCCGGTCAGGCGGCTGAGTTCTTCGGCGCTGGTAGCGAAGACGCAATGGGGATGGCCGGCGGCGGCGTAGATCACGTCGAAGCGCTCCAATGCGGCGTCGATCGCCATGGGCATGGGCGTGGCATGGGCGATGGGCGGCACGCCGCCGATGGTGAAGCCCGTGGCGTCGCTCACCTGATCGGCATCGGCACGGCCGATCTTGCCGGCGATGCCCAGTGCGTCGGCCAGCGCTTCGGTGTCGCAGCGCCGGTCGCCGGAGACCAGCGCCATGACCGCCTGGTCTTCGGCGGCAAAAACCAGCGATTTGACGATAGCGCCCAGTTCAACGCCGACGCTGGCGGCGGCGTCTTCCGCCGAGCGCGCGGTCGTGGTCAATTCGATGACTTCCGCTGCCGAACCCGCCGCCGCCAGGGCGTCGCGCACACGCCTGACCGCCGGGCGCTCAAGCAGTTGGCTCATGGCCAAAGACTCACCTTCATGGAACGTCGTAGCCGATCTTCACTGCCGGGCGTTGCCAGATGGCGTCGTACCAGCATTTGACGTTGGGGAATTCGGCCAAGTCGACCTCCTGCCACTCGTGGCGCGCCGCCCAGGGGAAAGTGGCTATGTCGGCGATGGTGTATTCGCCGGCGGCCAAGTATTCGGTGCTCGCCAATTGCTTGTCCATGACACCGTAGAGCCGCCGGGTTTCATTGCTGTAGCGGGTCCTGGCATAGGGCACCGGTTCCGGGGCAAAGCGTAGGAAGTGGTGAGCCTGACCAAACATCGGCCCGACACCGCCCATCTGGAACATCAGCCATTGCAGGGTATCCATGCGCGGGCGCAGGTCTGTGGGCAGGAAGCGTCCGCATTTCTCCGGCAGATAAATCAGGATGGCGCTGGATTCTAACATCGCCAGATCGCCGCCGTCAGGCGCGTTGTGATCAACAATGGCCGGGATTTTTTTGTTCGGGCTGATCGCCAGAAAGTCAGGCGCGAACTGTTCGTCGGCGCCGATGTTGACCGAATGGGTCGTGTACTCCAGCCCCAGTTCCTCGAGCATGATGGAGACCTTGCGCCCGTTCGGCGTGCTCCAGGTGTAGAGATCAATCATTTGCATGCCTCCAAGCCACGTTCCAAATCGGCGATCAAGTCGCCCACGTCCTCGATACCTATGGAAAGCCGTAGCAGATTGACGGGGACCGGGCTGTCGGGGGGTTCAATGCCGGCGCGATGTTCGATCAGGCTTTCGACACCGCCGAGCGATGTCGCCCGCTTGAACACCCGGCAGGCGCCGGAAACCGCCAGGGCGGCATCGGCGTCGCCCTTGACCCAGATCGACATCATGCCGCCGAAGCCGCCTGCCATCTGGCGCGCCGCGACTTTATGGCCGGGATGGCTGGCGAGGCCCGGGTAGAGCACCCGCTCAATCCCGGGATGGCCTTCGAAATGCTCGGCGATTGCCTGGGCCGCGACCGAGCAGCTCCGTACCCGGAGATAGAGCGTACGCATACCGCGCAACAGCAGCCACGCCTCGAACGGCCCGAGCACCGCCCCGGCATCGTGGCGCAGAGCCGTAATGCGCTCCCACGTCTCGTCCTCCCGTGCCGTCACCAGGGCGCCGGCCAGCACATCGGAATGACCGTTGAGATATTTGGTCGCCGCATGCATGACCAGATTGGCGCCGAGTTCTAGGGGGCGCGTAAATACCGGTGTGGCGGCGGTGGAATCGACCACCAGACGGGCGCCGGCGTCATGAGCAATGGCAGCGCTGGCGGCAATGTCGGCAACGTCCCATAGGGGATTACACGGAGTTTCGACCCAGACCACTTTGGTCTGCCCCGGCCGCATGGCGGCCTTGAGCCCATGGAGATCGCCGTTGGGTACGAAATCGACTTCGAGACCCCAGTGCATGCCGTGGGATTTCACCCAGGTCCGCACCCCGTGATAGGTGACGTCAGGCAACACCACATGATCGCTGGGACTGAGCGCCTGGAACACGGTCGCCGCCGCAGCCATGCCCGAGGAGAACAGCCGGCATCCCTGCCCGCCTTCAAGGCTATTGAGTAGCGCCTCGGCCTGATCAAAGGCGGGGTTTTTGTCGCGGGCATACATGCGACCATAACGGCCCTGGTCGTCGACCGGACGGGCGTAGGTGGTGGATGGATAAATCGGCGGTACGATACCCTGATGGGCGGGCTCGTCCCAACCCAAGGCCTGGGCGGCCAGGGTCTCTGGCTTCAAGTCGGAATTGTCGGTCATGGTGGACTCGCATGGTGTCGGAAACAGGCGCGCAACCTAGCAGAGCGCCGTGGCGCTAGCCAACCGTTCGGGACTAACATCACATCTTTATCGGCGACCGGGAAGGCAGGACCATGACAGTCAATCAACAAACCAAGGCCACGGCGTTCAAGAAATTGCATGATCGCGATGGCGTCTTCGTCATTCCCAACCCCCGGGATGTGGGCAGCGCGCGAATTCTCGAGTCTATGGGGTTCGAAGCCCTGGCGACAACCAGCGCCGGGATGGCTTTCGCGCTTGGCCTGACCGATGGTGCCGTCACCCCGAAACAGACACTCGACCATTTCCGGAACATCGTTTCGACGACTGGTCTACCCGTGTCGGCGGACCTGGAACAAGGCTTCGGCGACAGCCCCGAAGCCGTTGCCGAAACTATCCAGTCGGCTGCCGAAACCGGGCTGGTCGGTTGTTCCATCGAAGACTACAGCGGTGACCGGGATCGACCGATCTATGGTTTCGACCATGCGGTGGAATGTATTGCCGCAGCGGTCGAGGCCGCCCGGGTCCTGCCCTTCGATTTCACCTTAACGGCGCGGTCGGAGAATTTTCTCCGGGGCAATCCTGACCTCGGCGATGCCATTAAGCGGCTCAAGGCCTTCGAGGCTACCGGCGCAGATATGCTTTACGCCCCCGGCCTGACAACCCTCGACGACATCCGCGCAGTCTGTACCGAGATCAAGCAGCCGGTCAATGTGGTGATGGAGGCATCCAGGGCCGGGTTCGGTGTCGCCGAGTTGGCCGATGCCGGGGTTAAGAGAATCAGTGTCGGCGCCATATTTGCCCGCGCCGCCTACGGCGAGTTTATCCGCGTCGCCAAGGAAATCGCCACGAGCGGAACCTTCGACTTTGCCGACGACGTCATCGGTTTCGCCGAACTGTCGCGATATTTCTCGAAATCAGATTAGCTCGGCGCCCCTACTGGCCCCGGTCAACCTGGGTCTTGCCGAACAGCACTTCCTTCTGTTTGTCGTCGAAGCCCCCTTCGCGGCGGTCCTGGGATAGCACCTGGAGCGCGCGCTCGACCGCCGGGCGGGCGTTGATGGCGTCGAACCAGCATTTGAGGTTTGGATAGTCGCCCAAATCCTGGCCCTGGCGCTCGTAGGAGCGCAGCCAGGGGAACACCGCCATGTCGGCGACGGAATAGTCGTCGGCGAGATGCTCCGACTGGGCCAGGCGAGTCTCGCACACTCGGTATAGCCGCGTCGCCTCGTTGGTGTAGCGCTCGACCGCATAGGGAATTTGCTCCGGCGCGTAGGCCCGGAAATGATGGGCCTGGCCGAGCATGGGGCCGATGTGGCCCATCTGGAACATCAGCCACTGGATGACGCGGTAGCGGGCCGTGATCTCCGTAGGCATGAACTTGCCGGTCTTTTCCGCCAGGTACATGAGCATGGCGCCGGATTCGAACATCGGATAAGGCTCGCCGCCGGGGCCATCGTGATCAACCATGGCCGGCATTTTGTTGTTGGGGCTGATCTTGAGGAAGTCCGGGTCGAACTGATCGCCGGCGCCGATATCGATGGGAATGACGTTGTACACCAACCCGCACTCCTCGAGCATGATGTGGATCTTATGCCCATTGGGCGTCGGCCACGTGTAGAGGTCGATCATTCCATTCGTCCTTTCTGTGTCTTCAGCGCCGTTTGTACTGCTCGTCGCCGAAGGCCGCGTCCCAGCTGTCCTTGTCGAAGCCCTCGACAATGTCTTCAAGCGTCTCCATGTCGCCGGCCACGGCGGGCCGCGCAGCGATCATGTCAAACCAGCGTTTGACGCTGGGGAAGTCGTCCAAGTCCTGATTCTGGCGGGCGTGCAGCCGGCACCACGGGAAAATCGCCATGTCGGCGATGGTATACTGATCGGCCGAGACGTACTCATGAGCCGAAAGCTGCTTGTCGAGCACGCCATAGAGCCGCCCGGCCTCGTTGGTATAACGCGCCTGGGCATAGGGCAGCACCACCGCGCCATTGGGGTTCATGGGGGCATAGGCGTTGAAGTGGTGGGCCTGGCCGAGCATGGGCCCGAAACCACCCATCTGCCAGAACAGCCATTGCAGGGTATCGAGGCGCTGGAGCGGATCAGAGGGCAGGAACTTGCCAGTTTTCTCCGCCAGATAGAGCAGGATGGCGCCGGACTCGAACACCGACACCGGCGCACCGCCGGGCCCGTCCTGATCGACGATGGCGGGGATCTTGTTGTTGGGGCTGATGGCCAGGAACTCGGGCGTGAACTGGTCGCCCTTGTCGATGTCGATCCAGTGATCCGTATGCTCGAGTCCGGCCTCCCCGAGCATGATGTGGATCTTCTGCCCGTTGGGCGTGGCGCATGTGTAGAGGTCGATCATGGGAATATCCCCGCGCTGTTGAACCTCATGGTTAACAGGTTCGCAGGCCCGGGCATAGGGTCGCGGATTCAACTTCTGGTGACTTGACGAAACGCCCCAAGAGGCGCAGAATTTTGCTTACGTGGTCACTCAACGGATCACGCCATAGCCGCCGTAATGCCTTTACGGAGAACCCCTGTAAGCATCCTGGCGCGGCCATATGGAACAGCGTCGGCATAAGACAGGGACAAGAAGCGACGAGCGGGAGTCTCCCTTGAGGCTCCCGTCTCATGTTCGCCATAGCCGGGGATGAACCGCGGCAGCGGCCGGGAGCGTAACGCCGCACCAAGGAGATAACCAGTGACCAAGCCCAACATTGCCACCGCCGACGACGACAAGTTCCGCTACCACCGCATCATGCAGACTTTCGCGACCCCGGCCGAGCCGGCCTTCGAGCACCCGGAACAGCAGAACAAGGTTTGGGGCGACGTCTGGGGCTGCAGCAGCGAACTTGGCAAATTACGCAAGATCCTGGTCCACCGTCCCGGCGAAGAGATCAAGCGCGTTACCGAGGACTGGTACGACGACGACCTGGAAACCTACTGCAATACCGAGGAAGGCATCTGGTGGCGCGGTCGCAACCTGCCGGATCTCGAAAAGATGCAGGAGACTCACGACCGTTTTGCCGACATCCTGCGGGCCGAGGGCGTCGAGGTCATCTACATCCACGACAAGCCGAGCAATCGACCGGTGCCGCTGAAACAGATGTCGCCGCGCGACATCGTCATCGGCGTACCCGGCGGCGCGGTGATCTGCCGACCCAACGCCAACGGCCGCCGCGAGGAGATGTTCTGGGCGACCAAGCGCATCGTCGAGAGCGGCTGCCCGATCATCCGGACAATTTCGGGCACCGGCATCCTGGAAGGCGGCAGTTTCATGTTTATCGACGCCAAGACCGCCGTCATCAGCACCGGCCTGTGCACCAACCACGATGCGGTGGCGCAGATGCGCGAGGTCCTGAGCTGGAGCGGAGTCGAGGTCCTGACCATCGAGACGCCGGGCTACTCCCAGCACCTCGACGGCTTCATGGCCATGGTCGATGTCGACAAGGCCTTGGTCAACCCGACCATGCTGCCCTACGACTTCATGGAGGAACTGACCAAGCGCGGCATTGAGATGATCCATATCCACCCCGAGGACCCGCCCTTTGCCATCAATGCCCTGCCCCTCTCGCCGGGCCGCATTGTCGGCAGCGAGACCTCACCGCGCACCCTCGAGGCGCTCGACAGGAAAGGCGTCGAGGTCATCTCGATCCCCTACGAGCCCTGCTGGAGTTCGGGCGGCGGCATCCACTGCAACACAGCGCCCCTCGCCCGCGACCCGCTGTAAGGACGCCGCCTACAGCTTCAAGGCCAGCTTGCGGCCCTCAAAGACCGCCATACCGGCGGTCCGCGCCGAGACCGTGTCGCCGATGGTATGGATCTCCATGCCGGAATCGGCCAGCTCGTCCTGCAGGGTATTGACCGGGTGGTTGGTACAGGCCAGCACCAGGGTATCGAACTCACGAGTGTCCTCTTCGCCGGTAAAGAGGTCGAGCAGGGTCGCGGTGTTGCCCTCCCACTTGGTCACCGATGTCGCCAACACCGCCTCGACGCCCATCTTTATAAAGCGCTCGCGGGTGGTGGTGGCGGTACCGCTATACTCAAGCTGCCCGGCGGTCTTTTCCGACGCGGTCACCAGGGTGACGTTGTGGCGTTGCTCGGCGAGATGCAGCGCCGTGCCGCTGGCCGGCCACCAGCCGTTGATGTCGTCGAGCAACAGCACGTTGGAACCCGGCGTCACCGAGCCGTCGAGCACGTCGTGGACAGTGCAGACGTTGTCCTGATCGACACCCGGAATACCGGCGATGTGAGGCATTGAGCGCTGAAAGCCCTCCCGCGACGGCTCGGAGCCGGTGCACAGGATCACCGCGTCGGCGCCCGAGGCCTTGATGTCCTCGGCAGTCATTTCGGTGCGCAGATCGACCTGGACCTGAAGCTGCTCAAGCTGCTGGATGGCCCAGTTGATGAAATAGTTGATCTCGCCGCGCTCGGGCTGGCCGCCAGCAAGGCGGAACTGGCCGCCAAGCTCCTCGGTCTTCTCGACCAGGCGTACCTTGTGGCCACGGGTGGCTGCGACCCGGGCGGCCTCAAGCCCGGCCGGCCCGCCACCAACCACCAACACATCGCGCGGCGTCTCGGCGTCGGGCTCGGAATCGCCGTTCCACTCGGTCTCGCGCCCCACGGACGGGTTGACCAGGCAGGAAATCCAGTTCTCCCGCATGCGCCGCCCGATGCATAGTTGATTGCACGAAATACACGGCCGGATATCGCCGCTGTTGCCGGCGGCGGCCTTGTTGGCGAGGTGCGGATCGGCGATTTGCGAGCGCACCAGACTGACCAGATCGGCCTTGCCCTCACTGATGACTTTCTCGGCGAAGTACGGCGCCTTGATCCGCGCCTCGCTGGTCACCAGGGCATGCTTAGTGACCTCTTTATAGGCCGCGGCGGCGTCAACCGTCAGCATCAGGCCGAAGTGGAAGCTCGGCACGATCATCTTGGAGTGATTGAGGTAGCTGCCGGAGCCAACCGAGTAGTAATCGACCAGGGCGCGCTCATCGAGATAGCTGATGATCTCCTGCTTGTTTTCGACGCTGAGGCCGCCGGGATAGGGCTCGGCGCCGGAGACGGTCATGCCGATGATGAAATCGTCGCCGGCCATCTTGCGGATGCGCGAGCAGATCTCCACCGCGAAGCGGGTACGATTCTCTAGACTGCCGCCCCAACGGTCGTCGCGCTTGTTGGTCAACGGCGACCAGAACTGATCGACCAGACAGTTGTAGCCGGCGAAAATATCGACCCCGTCGAAACCGGCGTCGCGGTCGCGGCGTGCCGCCTGGACGAAGCCCTCGATCAACTCTTCGATCTCGGTCTCGGTCACCTTATGGCTGCCCCAGGGGTCGTGCATGGACGGGCTTCCCGAGGGCGACCAGTAGGGCTCCCAGGAGTTGTCCTGATCGCCGTGGCCGCCGACGTGATAAATCTGGTGCAGCATCACCGTGCCGTGGGTGTGGCATTCGTCGGTGATACGCCGGAAATGGGGAATGACGCTGTCGTCGTCATGCAGGAAGTTGGCCCGGATCAATTGCCCGGTGCGATGGGCCGGCGCCGGCTCGCAGACAATCATGGCGGCGCCGCCGCGGGCGCGCTCACGGTAATAAGCGAAGTGGCGGTCGCCGGGCGTGCCGTCGGCGCTCATGTTGGTGGTGTGGGCGCCGAACACGATGCGGTGCTTGAGCGTCTTATGACGCAGATCGATGGGCGTGAAAAGATTTGTGTAATCGGCCATACCAGCCTCCCTGAACGCGACGATGATAGGCGCACACTAGCGCCAGATGAGCGCAGGGGAAATAGCTCAAATAGTCTCCAATCGAGATCGTAGATCGGCCAGGGTTTCGGCGGTGATGCGCAGCGCTTCCGGGTCCATATCGCCAGCCAGGAATTCCGCCAGATCGACCATATGGCCCAGCAGTTCGTCGTGGGTCTTCTCGCCCTTCGGCGTCAGACGCAGCAGCTTCGAACGCTTGTGGGCCGGGTTGTCGATGAATTCGACCAGACCGTCGGCGGCCATCTGGTTGGCCAGCTTCTGAATGTGCTGGCGCGCCACCGGGCGCATGCGGGCAATCGTGGGCACGGTTAGCGGTCCCCGTGACTTTAGCGAGCGCAACAGCCCCAGGGTCGAGCCGCCGGTCGGCGTGGTCGCACCGAATTTTGCGCCCGCCGCCCGCAGGCGAAAGAATGTGTGGGTGGTCTCGACCACCACGTCGAGCAGCGCTTGTCTCTCCGGTGTGCGTCCCGATTTACGTCTGGCCATGTTTTATTTCTCCTTCCGTCCGACATCATCACTTGACAATCAAGTTGTCGTTCTTACATAGTCATTACAACATGACAACTTGATTGTCATTCTTTGATTAACCGGAAAGGAACGCCACTCATGAAAAAAACCTTACACGCGCACCAAACATTTCAATCTCTTTTCAATCGCCCTGGCGATCGTTGCCTTCGGCGCTCTCGCCTGGACTGCCTTCGACGCCTATGCGGGCAATAGCAGCCAATGGCGCGGACACAATGGCATGACCCAGGCCTGCGACCGCGACTTTACAGCCCTGGTGGCCGACGGCAAGACGCATCTCGCCATCACCGCCGACCAGGAGTCAGCCTGGACCGCCTTCACCGACTCCCTGGACCACACCAGTGATCGGTTGAAGACCCTCTGTGGTGATATGCGTGCCCTACCCGCGACCGCCCCGGAGGCCTTGGCACTGGCGGAAACTGCGACCGTAGCCGGGCTTGAGGCGATCCGCGATGTCCGCCCGGCTTTCAATGCGCTCTATGCGGTGCTGGACGACGAACAACGGGCGACGATCAACGAGCACATGGCCCGCCACGGCGGCCATCGATAACAGTGGAGAGGGAGGCACGGCGGTGGCCGCGTCTCCTACCCGCCGAGTTTCTTACGCAGTAACTCGTTGACCACGCCGGGGTTGGCCTGGCCTTTGGTCGCTTTCATAACCTGGCCGACGAACCAGTCGATGACCCTGGGGTTGTCGGCGTATTGCCCGGCCTGGCCGGGGTTGTCGGCGATGAGGGCATCGATGATCGGCTCGATCTCGCCCGTGTCGGTGACCTGCTTGAGGCCCTTCTCCTCGACGATGGCGGCGGCTGCTTTGCCGGTCTCGAACATCTCGGCGAAGACGTTCCGGGCAATGCGCCCTGAAATCGTACCGTCGGAAATAAGGTCGATGAGACCGCCCAGCGCCTCGGCGCTGATCGGCGACTGGTCGATTTCCAGTTCCGCCTTGTTAAGCGCCCCGAATAGATCGTGGATCACCCAGTTGGCCGCCAGTTTGCCGTCACTGCCCTTGGCCACTGCTTCGAAGTAATCGGCGCTCTCGCCCTCGGCGACGAGCTGGTCGGCATCGTCGGCGGTAAGGCCGAAGTCGTCCATAAAACGCTGACGCCGGGCGTCGGGTAGTTCCGGCAGGCTGGCCGCAATCTCGTCGACCCAGGATTGCTCGAAGGTCAGGGGCAGCAGGTCCGGGTCCGAGAAGTAGCGATAATCGTGAGCCTCTTCCTTGGATCGCATGGGCCGGGTCTCGCCCTTGTCCGGGTCGAACAGCAGAGTCTCCTGGGCCACCTCGCCGCCGCCCTCGATGAGTTCGATCTGGCGCTGCACCTCGTAGTCGATAGCGCGCATGATGAAGCGGATCGAGTTGACGTTCTTGGTCTCCGTACGGGTGCCGAGCTCGGCGCCGGGCCGGCGCACCGAAACGTTGACGTCGCAACGCATGGAACCCTGTTCCATGTTGCCGTCGCAGGTGCTGATAGCGCGCAGGATCGAGCGCAGCTTGGTCATGAAGGCGCCGGCCTCGGCAGCCGAGCGCATGTCGGGCTCGGAAACGATCTCCATGAGCGCGACGCCGGAGCGGTTGAGGTCCACATGGGTCGCCCTGGGATCGCGGTCGTGGGCGCTCTTGCCGGCGTCCTGCTCGAGATGGATGCGGGTGATGCCGACGGTGCGCGTCTCGCCGCCCTCAAGATCGAGATGCACCTCGCCATATCCGACGACGGGTTGGCTGAACTGGGAAATCTGATAGCCCTGGGGCAGATCCGGATAGAAGTAGTTCTTGCGGTCGAACACCGAGAAGCAGTTGATTTCGGCGCCGAGCGCCAAGCCGGTGCGCACCGCCTGCTCGACACAGACCTGATTGATCACCGGCAGCATGCCCGGCATGGCGGCGTCGACCAGACTGACCTGACAGTTGGGCTCGGCCCCGAAGGCGGTACTGGCGCCGGAGAACAGCTTCGACTTCGACACCACCTGGGCATGAACCTCACAGCCGACGATCACTTCCCAGTCGCCGGTGCTGCCTTTCATGAGATTATCGTGGGACATCACACCACCCCCTGAGGCAGAGCGCTGAAACCGGCGGTGTCTTCCAGGGCCGCGGCGGCGCGCAACACAGTCGCTTCGTCAAACGGCTTGCCGATCAGGTGCAGGCCCAATGGCAAGCCGTCGGCGGAAAGCCCGGCGGGCACGGATATTGCCGGCAGGCCGGCAAGGCTGGCGGGCACCGTGAAGACATCGTTGAGGTACATGGCGATGGGATCGTCGGCCTTGTCGCCGACGGCGAAGGCGTCCGACGGCGCGGTCGGGGTCAGCACCACGTCGATGCCCTCGAAGGCCGACTTGAAATCGCCGGCGATCAGGGTCCGCACCTTCTGGGCCTTGATGTAATAGGCGTCGTAGTAGCCTGCCGACAGCACATAGGTGCCGATCAGCACCCGGCGTTGAACCTCGGCGCCGAAGCCCTCGGCCCGGGTGCGCTCGTACATGTCGTCGAGGTCGCTGGCATCGACCCTGAGGCCATATCGCATGCCGTCATAGCGCGCCAGGTTCGACGATGCTTCAGCCGGGGCGACGATATAATAAGCCGGCAGCGCATATTTGGTGTGAGGCAGACTGATATCGACGATCTCGGCGCCCTGGTCTTTCATCCAAGCGATGCCCTGGTCCCACAATAATTCGATTTCGCCGGGCATGCCGTCGATCCGGTACTCGGCCGGGATGCCGACCCGCAGACCCTTCACTCCACCGCCCAGCACCGCCTCGTAGTCCGGCACCGGGATATCCACCGAGGTTGAGTCCTTGGGGTCATGGCCGGCCATGGCGCCGAGCATGATGGCGGCGTCGCGCACACTGCGCACCAGGGGTCCGGCCTGATCGAGGGACGAGGCAAAAGCGATGATGCCCCAGCGCGAGCAGCGCCCATAGGTCGGCTTCATGCCGACGATGCCGGTGAACGACGCAGGCTGACGGATCGAGCCGCCGGTATCGGTGCCGGTAGCGCCCAGCGCCGCCCGCGCCGCCACCGTCGCCGCCGAGCCGCCGGACGAGCCGCCGGGCACCAGGTCGCGTTTGTCGCCGGCGCGGCGCCACGGGCTGGCCACCGGGCCCTTGAAGCTGAACATGTTCGACGAGCCCATGGCGAACTCGTCCATGCTGGTCTTGCCCAGCATCACCGCCCCGGCCTTCCAAAGATTGGCGGTGACGGTTGATTCATAGGGCGGCACGAAATTGCCCAGGATGGCCGAGCCGGCGGTGGTCAGCACGCCCTCGGTGCAATAGAGGTCCTTGATGGCGATAGGGATGCCGTCCATAGCCCCGACGTCGCCTTTGGCGCGGCGTGCATCGGAGGCATCGGCCATGGCCAGGGCCTGATCCGGGGTCTCGGTGATGAAGGCGTTGAGCGGCCGCGCCGCCCCGACCGCCGCCACATGAGCCTCGGTCAGCTCGCGCGATGAAACCGTACCGCTGGCGAGCTTATCGCGGGCCTCGGCGATGGTGATGCCGGTAAGATCGTTCATCACTCGATCACCCTGGGCACGACGAAGAAACCGCCGTCGCGGCTCGGTGCATTGGCCAGCACTTTATCCTGGCAATCGCCGTCGGTGACCGCGTCTTCCCGTCGCGGCAGATCGACTTCAACCACGCTGGTCATGGGCGCCACATCATCGGTATTGACCTCGGCAAGCTGCTCGACCCAGCCAAGGATGTTCGACAGCTCGCCGGCCAGCGCCTCCTGGTTCTCCTCGGGCACGTGGATGCGGGCGAGCCGGGCGATTTTCGCCACGGTGGCTTTATCAATCGACATGTGACATTGTCCGGCCCCGAAAAACGACCCGAAAGCGCAGGGGACCAAGGCTTTCGGGCTGATTGAGCGCGGCAAGGTAACATTCGATATGAGCCATCGCAAGCCCGCGGAAAACCCGCGCGATCTGCTGCCCGAACTGAAGTTCGGCCAGCGCCTGCTGGGTCTTGATGTGGGTGTCAAAACCATCGGCATCGCGCTCTCTGACCTCGGGCGCATCATCGCCACGCCGACCACCACCATTCGGCGCACCAAATTCCGCGCCGATGTAGCCGAACTCAAGGCCCTGGTCGAGGAACACGAAATCGCCGCCCTGATCATCGGCCTGCCGATCAACATGGACGGCAGCGAGGGGCCGCGCTGCCAGTCGGTGCGCCAGTTCGCCGCCAATGTGCTGGAAGTCATTCCTATTCCCGCCGCCCTGTGGGACGAGCGGCTGTCGACCGTGGCCGCCGAGCGCGCCCTGCTCGAAGCCGACATGTCGCGCAAGCGCCGGGCCGAAGTCATCGACAAGATGGCGGCGGCGGTGATCCTCCAGGGCGCCCTCGATCTGATGTCCTACTGATGATAGAAACCGTATTCGCTCTCGCCCCGGTAGGTCTGGTCATCGCCATCGGCTGGGTCCTCAAGCGCTGGAACTTCGCCGGCGACGGCTTCTGGGCGCCGGCCGAGCGCATCGCCTATTACATCCTGATGCCGGCACTGATTGTCGGCAACCTGGCGGCCGCGCCCCTGGGCGATCTCGATATTGCGCCGATCATGATCGTCATCATGGTCGCTCTGCTGGTCGGCGCCGCGGTGATGCTGGGCCTGCGCCGTTTCCTGACGCCTGACGGACCGGCTTTCACGTCGCTGTTCCAGGGCGCCGTGCGCGGCAACATCTACGCCGGCATGGCCGCCTCGGTAGCGCTCCACGGCGAGGCCGGGCTGACCCTGGCCGCCGTTGCCGTGGCCGCCTGCGTGCCCGTGGTCAACGCCTTGAGCGTCACCGTGTTGGGCCGTTACGCCACACCCCAGCCGGCTGACTGGCGGCGGGTCACCTGGACCGTGGCGCGCAATCCCATGATCATCGCCTGCGCCCTGGGCGCCCTGCTCAACGCCACCGGCATCGGCGCACCGCCGGTCATCGACGCCCTGCTCGACATCCTCGGTCGCTCGGCCCTGGCGGTCGGTCTGTTGTGCGTCGGCGCCGGATTGAGCTTCAAGGGCCTGGGCTCGGCGCGCAATGGCATCGCCGTCTCCTGCGCCGTCAAGCTGGTGTTGATACCGGCGGTGGCGGCGGTGGGCTGCTGGCTGTTCGGCGTCACCGGCATGAGCACCAGCGTGGTCATCCTGTTCGCCGGCGCCCCGGCGGCCTCCAGCGCCTTCGTCCTGGCCCGCCAGATGGGCGGCGACGCCGGCCTCATGGCCCAGGTCGTCGCCGCCAGCACCCTAAGCGCCGCCGTAACCCTGCCCTTGGCTCTGGCGGTTTTCACGTAGTCACCCCATACTCGCCTCATGACCAAACTAACCCGAGCGCAGATCGAGTTGCGGGAGCGGGCGCGGGCGTTGGCCGAGGGGGTTATCGCCGGGCGCGCCGCCGAGGTTGACCGCACCGAGGCCTACCCGTGGAACAACGTCCGGACCCTGACCAAGGCCGGCTTCATGGGCATGACCATTCCCAAGGCCCTGGGCGGCGCCGGGCTCGGCTATCTCGAGGCGGTGCTGGTGGTCGAGGAGATGGCCAAGGCCTGCGGCGTCACCGCGCGCATCGTCGTCGAGGGCAACATGGGCGCGGTCGGCGCCATCATGGCCTACGGCTCCGAGGCCCAGAAGAAGCTGGTCGCCAAACTGGTCCTGGCCGGCGACAAACCGGCGATCTGTATCACCGAACCCGAGGCCGGCTCGGCCGCCACCGAGATGACCACCCGGGCCGACAAGCGCGGCGACCGCTACGTCATCAACGGCGCCAAGCACTGGATCACCGGCGGCGGCGTCTCGCGCCTGCACATGATCTTCGCCCGGGTGTTCGACGAGTTCGACCAGGAGCAGGGCATCGGCGCCTTTATGGTGGTCCGCCCCAAGGCGCGGGCGGGAGCGGAGACCGGCGGTCGCCTGACCCTCCAGGACATCATGGCCGAGCACAAACCTGCCATGTCGGAAAGCACCGCGCGGCGTCGCCTGCGCGCCCATTTCGGCGCCCGCCACGCCATCAACACCCGCTGGACCGTCGAGCGCGGCTCAGCCGAGCACTTCGAGATGCTCAGGCTACTCGACTGCGCCAAGGGCCTGATCATCGGCCGCCGCGAGCCCGCTATGGGTCTCCGTGGCCTGCCCGAGACTGAGGTCCTGTTCCATGACCTGGAAGTGTCCGAGCATATGGCCCTGATGCCGCCGCGCGGCCTGCGTCACGGCTTCGGTGATCTGATGAAGGCCTACAACGGCCAGCGCATCGGCGCCGCCACGGTGGCGCTCGGCATCGCCGAGGGCGCCTTCCAGCTCGCCCTCAAGCACGCCAAGGAACGCCACCAGTTCGGCCGCCCGATCGCCGAGTTCCAGGGCCTGCAATGGATGCTCGCCGACATGAGCACCAAGCTAGAGGCATCCCGCGCCCTGATCCACAAAGCCGCTGCCCGGCGCGGCTTCCCCGATATCGTCGAGGCCGCCCAGGCCAAGATCTTCACCGCCGACATGGCCATCGAGGTGACCAACGCGGCGCTGCAGATATTCGGCGCCGCCGGCTACTCGCGCAACCGCCCCCTGGAGCGCATGGTCCGCGACGCCCGCATGTTCACCATCGGCGGCGGTACCGCGCAAATTTTGCGCACGGTGGTAGCGTCGCGGTTGTTAGGACGAAGGTTGCCGCAGACGCGGAACGGGTATTTGTGAGGCGGATGTAGGCGTTTCCGTATCTCAACCATTCCGGTTGCTCTGGATGGTGGCATAGCTCAATAATAGAAATCGAATTTTGTCGCGCGAAGGATCGCGTTCCTTCGCGGCTATGTGATTGTTACGGCGTTCAGGGGAAACATCATGGCGGACTGTCGCAGATTGATATTTCCTGTAGCGCATACCCTCGTATTGTTGGCGCTCATCCTAGCGACAACCGCGCCTGTCGGCGCGGCCGAACCTCCGGTCCACGACTGCGACCGGCTGGCGGCGCACAAGCACGACCGCCAACGGGTCGCCGACGGCGTTCTGCTCGAAGACATCGATGCGACAAGCGCCATCGAGGCCTGTTCAGCCGCCCTGGAGGAATTCCCCGCAACCCCGCGCTTCGAATTCCAACTCGGACGAGCGCGGCAAGCGGGACGACGCGACGAAGACGCGGTCGAGCACTACCGCACCGCCGCCGAACAAGGCTTCGCACCGGCACAAGCCGCGCTGGGTCAGGCCTACTCCGATGGTGCCGGTGTCGCCAGGAACGAGCAAACAGCCTTCAACTGGTTCTGGAAATCTGGGGTGCAGGGAAACGGCTTGGGGCAGGCTGGGGTTGGTTATTTCTTCTTCATCCAATCAAGGCCACGTCAGGCAATCAAGTGGCTTGAGGAAGCCGCAGAGCAAGGCGTCGTCACGGCCCAGTAGAAGTTGGCGCAAATCTATCGCCAAAAATTAGCCATTACACCCAACTATGACCGCGCGGCCATGTGGGCGAAGCGAGCAGCGCAACAAGGCGACGCTCATGGCATGACGATTCTGGCGGAGCTTTACGCTCCAGGACTCGGCGTCCTCAAAGATACGGCAAAGGCGCGGTACTACTTTGAATTGGCGATCGCGAAACACGAGCCGCCGGCAATCGGTGGTGATCCCCAGGCCCAACTCGCCTTGGGCGGCGTTTACGCTATCGTGCCGCCCGGTCTCCGCAATTACGGCGAAGCGATAAAATGGTACCTCAAGGCCGCTAATCAGAATTTCGCGGAAGCCAAGTACCGCGTTGGTCTGATGTACATGGACGGCCGTGGGGTGACCAAGAACGTCGAAGAGGCGATTTCATGGTCCCAGCAAGCCGCCGAACAGGGCTATTTGGAGGCGGCGCATAGACTTGGCAGTCTCTACGAAGACGATTTCTATATTACCCGCAACGAGGATGAGACCACAAAATGGTACCTCTACGCCGCCGAGCGGGGCCATTCCAGAAGCCAAGTTAGACTGGGAGCTATATATGGCCTTAGGTATTTAGAACATCCGCAGCAACATGACAGCAGCGTCTTGCTCCAGCACGCTTTGCATTGGTTGCGTAAAGCCGTCGAGCAAGGAGACGGCTATGTCATCGACGTTCTCTGGCAGCATGCGATTGTATTTCGCTCCGATCCTGACAAAGGCGAACCGGTCGATGAGTCCAAGCAAGAGTTTGTTAGCAAACTCGTTTCTCTAATGAAAATGCTTGCCGAAGCCGGGAACGAGAACGCGCAGGTTCTCCTCGGTCCATACTATCACGGCAAGATCGAAGGCATCGTTTCCAAAGATTCGCAGGAAGCACTGTTTTGGCTGAGCAAAGCCGCCGAGAGGGGAAATCGGGAGGCCATCGAACTCATCGACGAAATTGACGCCGAGTGATTGTTACGGCCCGGACACCCACACCGCGAGACCTATAGCGGCCCGCGCCTCTCGTGCTAAAGTCGCTCCTCTCGACCGGCGCAAACCCGAGGCGCACCGCCTGCTGGCCCCTAACCCGTAAAGGACTCCCGTCATGGAAACCCGTTTGCCTATCGAGCCTGTGTTGTGGGCCAAGACCGCCGCGCCCATGGCGCCGCCGGTGCCGCCGTTGGATGGTGAGATCGAGGCTGATGTGGCCATCGTCGGGGCCGGGTATTGCGGGCTGACGGCGGCGTTGTTTCTGGCCGAGGTCGGGCGCTCGGTTGTTGTGGTCGAGGCCGAGGAGCCTGGGTTTGGCGGGTCGGGGCGGAATAATGGTCATTGCGTACCGGACTGGACCTGGCAGTCGCCGGCCGAGATCGACGCCCGGTTCGGGGCCCGGGGCGATCGGGTCAATAGCCTTCAGGGCGACGCGGCGGATTTGGTCTATACGCTGATTCGCGACCATCAGATTTCCTGCGAGGCGGTGCAGACCGGCACCCTCACCATGGTCCGCGAGGACAAGAGCGTCGCCGGCCTGCGCCAAAAGTTCGAGCACTGGGACCGGCTTGGCAAGCGGGTGCGCTGGGTCGACCGGAGCAACATGCGCGACTACATCGCCTCCGACGCCTTCCCCGCCGCCATCCTGTTCGAGGACGGCGGCCATCTCAATCCCATGGGCTATTGCCGGGGCCTCGCCGGCGCCGCCATCAAGGCCGGCGCGCGGGTCCACGGCAAATCGCCGGCGACCAAGCTTGAGCGGGCGGGCGAGCGCTGGCGGGTGACGACACCCAATGGCCAGGTGCTGGCCAAGTCGGTGCTGCTGGCGACCAACGCCCACCGCCACGGCCTGTGGCCGGGGCTCGACAGCTCGTATTACATCATCAGCGCCGTCGGCGTTGCCACCGACCCGCTGCCCGAAGAGGTCCGGCGCAAGGTGCTGCCACGCGACAACAACGTCCAGGAGCTGCACCACCCGCGCTACTTCTATTTCTACTTCGACGGCGACGGCCGCCTGCTCACCGGCGGCGGCGCCGGGCTTGGGGTCGATCAGTCGGCGGCGGCGGTCGAGGCCAGGGTCGGGGCCGAAATCGGCCGGCTGTTCCCCGATCTGGCGCCGGTCCACTTCACCCACTACTGGCAGGGCCTGCTCGACATGGCGCCGAGGCTGTTCGCCGGGGTCCACCGGCTGTCCGACAATCTTTATACGGCGGTCGGCTTCTCGGGCCGCGGCGTACCCACCGCCACCGCCGTGGGCCGTGACATCGCCACCATGTTGATCAGCGGCGACGAGGACGCCATGGCCCTGCCGCTTACCCCCCTGCCCCGCGCCCATTTCAGCCGCCTCGCTTCGACCTTGCTGGCCAGCGTGGTGTTGCCCGCGAAAAGGATTTTGGCGAAACTTAGTTGATTCGCGGGTGATTCTTGACGCTCACCTTCGGTGAGCTGCGTTCAATTGCCACGCAGGCTCCCGCCGAACGGTCGGCGACCCGCGGTCGCGGGCTGAAAGAAAGCTGACCGCTGATGGCTGATTGCTTACAGCGAATCACTTGCCGTCACCACGCCAGGGCGCGTATACATGCCCTTTAATGGTTAGTGCGCCGCCAACTGATTTCCCCCACCGCCATTTGCTTGGCATCGAAGGGCTGTTGCCCTCGGAAATCAGTCACCTTTTGGACCTCGCGGACTCCTACGTTGCGCTCAACCGCCGGGCCGACAAGAAGACCAGCCTGCTGCGCGGCCGCACCCAGATCAATCTGTTCTTTGAAAGCTCGACCCGCACCCGGACTTCGTTCGAGCTCGCCGGCAAACGCCTCGGCGCCGACGTCATCAACATGTCGGTCGGCACCTCGTCGATCAAGAAGGGCGAGACCCTGATCGACACCGCCATGACGCTGAACGCCATGCACCCGGATCTGCTGGTGGTGCGCCATCCCGAAAGCGGCGCCGTCAAACTGCTCTCGGAAAAGGTCAACTGCGCGGTCATCAACGGCGGTGACGGCAGCCACGAGCACCCGACCCAGGCGCTGCTTGACGCCCTGACCATCCGGCGGCGCCACAAGAATCTGTCGGGCCTCACGGTGGCGATTTGCGGCGACGTCATGCACAGCCGGGTGGCGCGTTCCAATATTCTGCTGTTCAACATCATGGGCGCGCGGGTCCGCCTGGTGGCGCCGCCGACCCTGCTGCCGGTGGCCGCCGAGCGCCTCGGGGTCGAGATCTTCAGCGATATGCGCAAGGGCCTCAAGGGTTGCGACATCGTCATGATGCTGCGGCTCCAGACCGAGCGCATGCAGGGCAGCTACGTGCCGTCGGAACGCGAGTACTTTCACTTCTACGGTCTCGACGAGGACAAACTCAGCGCTGCCAAGAGCGACGCCCTGATCATGCACCCCGGCCCCATGAACCGGGGCGTCGAGATCGACAGCGCCCTGGCCGACGACATCACCCGCACGGTGATTCTCGATCAGGTCGAAATGGGCGTCGCCGTGCGCCAGGCCTGCCTCGAAACATTGTGCCGCGACCTGCCCGACATCGAGCACAACACATGACTGAGTTCTTCACCAAACCAACGCCAAAGGCCTCGCCGCCGCGCCGGGTCGCCTATGTCAACGCCCGCCTGCTCGACCCCAAGAGCGGCCTGGATGAGAGCGGCGCCGTGCTGACCAAGGGCCACAAGATCGCCGACATCGGCCCCGGCCTGTTCAAAGACGGCGTGCCCGAGGGCGTCGAGGTGGTCGACTGCGGCGGCCATTGTCTGGCGCCGGGGCTGGTCGACATGCACGTCCACCTGCGCGAGCCCGGCCACGAGCACAAGGAAACCATGGCCAGCGGCAGCCTGGCGGCGGCGGCCGGCGGCGTCACCACCATGGCCTGCATGCCCAACACCAGCCCGGTGATCGACGACATCGCCCTGGTCCAGTACATAGAGCGCCGCGCCCGCGAGACCTCGATCGTACGAATACATTCGATCGCCGCCATTACCAAAGGCCTCGGCGGTACTCAGCTCACCGAGATGGGCATGCTCAGCGAGGCTGGCGCGGTGGCCTTCAGCGACGACGGCCTACCGGTGTTCGACAGTCTGGTCATGCGCCGGGCCCTGAGCTATTCCACCGCCTTCGACGCCCTGATCATCCAGCACGCGGAGGACCCCAACCTGTCGGCCTGCGGCTGCATGAACGAGGGCGAGACCTCAACCCGCCTCGGCCTGCCTGGCATTCCCAACGCCAGCGAGGCGATCACCGTCGAGCGCGACATTCGCCTCGCCGAGATTACCGGCGGTCGCTATCACGTGGCCCATATTTCTACCGCCGAGGCGGTCGACGCGGTGCGCCGGGCCAAGGCCCGCGGCCTGCCCGTGACCACCGAGGCGGCGCCCCATCACTTCGCCCTCAACGAAACCGCCATCGGCGACTACCGGACCTTCGCCAAGATGGCGCCGCCGTTACGCGACGAAGACAGCCGGCGGGCCATTGTCGAAGGCCTCAAGGACGGCACCATCGACGCCATCGCCACCGACCACGCGCCCCACGATCAGGATTCCAAGCGTCTGCCCCTGGCCCACGCGGCCAACGGCATCGTCGGCCTCGAGACCATGCTGCCGCTGTCTCTTGAGCTCTACCACAACCGTCACATGGATCTGCTCGACGTGCTGGCCACCATGACCGTGCGGCCGGCGGAACTGCTCGGCCTCGACGTCGGCACCCTGACCAAGGACGGCCCGGCGGACCTGTTGCTGTTCGACCTGGAAAGCCCCTGGCGTATCGAGGTCGATAACTTCCATTCGAAATCCAAGAACTCACCGTTCGATGGCCGCCCGGTCCAGGGCCGGGTCATACGTACGGTTGTCGGCGGCCGCTGCGTCTACCGCCGCGACAAATAGATGCCTGACCCCATGAGCTGGGCCAACGACTGGCCCTTTTACGCGGTGGCGTTGTTATTCGGCTATCTCCTCGGCTCAATTCCTTTCGGTTTGCTACTGACCCGCATGGCCGGGCTCGGCGATATCCGCGCCATCGGTTCAGGCAGTATCGGCGCCACCAATGTACTGCGTACCGGCAGCAAGAAACTCGCCGCCATCACCCTGCTGCTCGACGGCGCCAAGGGCGCCGCGGCGGCGCTCATCGCCGGCCTCAACTACGGACCCGACATGGCGGTGACGGCGGCGGCGGCGGCGGTGATCGGCCACCTGTTTCCGGTCTGGTTAAAATTTCGCGGCGGCAAGGGCTTCGCCACGGTGCTCGGCGTCCTGCTTGCCCTGGCCTGGCCGGTGTGCCTGGCCTGTTGCGCAGTCTGGCTGGCGGTCGCCGCCCTGTTCCGGTTTTCCTCCCTGGCCACCATGGTCGCCGTGGCCGCCAGCCCGGCCCTGGCCTGGTGGCTGTCGACTCCCCAGTACGCCGAACTCGCCAGCCTTCTCGCCGTTATAGTCATCGCCAAGCACCACGAAAACATTCGCCGCCTGCTCAAGGGCGAAGAATCCCGGATTCGTCTGCGCAAGGATTGACCGCGCCTCGGCCAGCGGCTAAGGATCGAACCGCAATATTTTTGGCCATACTATTTTGAGTTGTGGGAATGAATTCGCCAACACGCGAGCTATCTCAGGCCAAGCGGCTTGCCTAGCTTCACCTGAGCCGGACCGAGAAGGTCGGTCCGGTCACGTTCTTTCAATTGTTGCGTCATTTCGGTTCGGCCGGTGAAGCCCTGCGCGGCGCTCCTGATCTGGCCCGACGCGGCGGCGGCCGGCGTGAACTGCGGATTTTTCCAGCCACCAGGGCGGAACGCGAGATCGAGGCCTGCACCGCCATGGGCGCCCGACTGATCTGCGCCGGAGAGCCCGACTACCCGCCCCAGCTTGCGGCCATCGCCGACCCACCACCGGTCATCACCATTCGCAGCCACGGCCATCTGTTGGCCCGGTCCATGATCGGCGTGGTCGGCGCGCGCAATGCCTCGGCCAGCAGTAACCGCTTCGCCCGTCAGATCGCCGCCGATCTGGGCGCCGAAGATTTCGTCATCGCCTCGGGCCTAGCCCGGGGAATCGACGCCAGCGCTCACCAAGGCGGCTTGGCCAGCGGCACCGTCGCCGTTATCGCCGGTGGCATCGATATGGTCTATCCACCGGAAAACTAAGCGCTGCACGAGCAGATCGCCGAACAGGGCGTGATTATCGCCGAGATGCCCTTCGGCACCGTGCCCAAGGGACGCCTGTTTCCCCGGCGCAATCGCATCATTTCCGGGGTCTCCCTGGGGGTGGTGATAATCGAGGCGGCGCGGCGCTCGGGTTCGCTGACCACCGCCCGCATGGCCGGCGAGCAAGGCCGCGAAATGTTCGCCGTGCCAGGCTCGCCGCTCGACCCGCGTTGTGCCGGCACCAACAATCTGATCCGCCAGGGCGCGGTGCTGACCGAAAGCGCCCGCGACGTCACCGAGGCGCTCGAAGGGGTGCTTTCCCAGCCGCTCGCCGAAGGCCGCTTGCCCGATGATTTCGGCGCCGCGCCACGGCCCCTGCCCGATGAATCCGAACTTGAAAAGGTCCGTTTCGCGGTCATCGAATTGCTCGACCCGACGCCGGTCGAGGTTGACGAATTGATCCGGCAGTGCCAAGTATCGGCGGCGGTCGTGTTAACGGTACTGCTCGAACTCGAACTCGCCGGACGGCTCGATCGCCACCCCGGAGGAAATTTTCAATTCATTCTGAAGAGTGTTAAAGAGCGTTCCCTCGATTTTTCGATAGTTCTTAGAGAGCGTGTTTTATGAGTGAAAGCATCGTTATCGTCGAATCGCCGGCCAAGGCGAAGACGATCGAACGGTATCTCGGTGCCGGGTTCACGGTGTTGGCAAGCTATGGCCATGTCCGTGACCTGCCGCCCAAGGACGGCTCGGTGCGCCCCGACGAAGACTTCGCCATGACCTATCAAATCGCCGAGCGCGGCGCCAAGCATCTGGCCGCCATCGCCAAGGCGGTCAAGGGCGCCGACAACCTGTATCTCGCCACTGACCCGGACCGCGAGGGCGAGGCGATTTCCTGGCATGTGGCCCAGGCTCTGGATGAAAAACGCTCCCTCGAGGGCGTCAACGTCAAACGGGTCGCCTTCAACGAAATCACCAAGACCGCCGTCCGCGAGGCCATGGCGCATCCGCGCGACCTGGACATGGATCTGGTCAACGCCCAACAGGCGCGGCGCGCCCTCGACTATCTGGTCGGCTTCACCCTGTCGCCGGTGTTGTGGCGCAAGCTGCCGGGCAGTCGTTCCGCGGGACGGGTACAGTCGGTGGCCCTTCGCCTAGTGTGTGAGCGCGAAACCCAGATCGAAGCTTTCCGGCCGCGTGAGTACTGGACCGTGGAGGCCGACTTCACCACGCCGGCGGGCGATGGCTTCACGGCGCGCCTGACCCATCTCAACGGCGACAAGCTCGACCGCTACGACCTCGGCGACGAAGCCGCCGGACACGCGGCGGCCGACGCCATCACGGCGCGGAACTTCAGCGTCGGTACGGTCGAGGCCAAACAGACCCGGCGCAACCCGCAGCCGCCGTTCACCACCTCGACACTGCAGCAGGAGGCCGCGCGCAAGCTCGGCTTCAGCGCCAAGCAAACCATACAGGTCGCCCAGCGGCTTTACGAAGGCGCCAATCTGGGCGGCGAAATGGTCGGCCTCATTACCTACATGCGGACCGACAGCGTCAACATGGCCAACGAGGCGGTGGCGTCATGCCGTGCCATGATTTCCGGCAACTTCGGCGCCCCCTACCTGCCCGACCAGCCACGCGCCTACCGCTCGCCGGCCAAGAATGCTCAGGAGGCCCACGAGGCCATCCGCCCGTCGTCTTTCGACCGCCAGCCGGCCGATGTGGCCATTTTCATCGAGAACGACCAGCGCCGGCTTTACGAACTGATCTGGAAACGCGCCGTGGCGAGCCAGATGGAGAGCGCACGGATCGACCGGGTCGCCGTTGATGTCACCGCACCCGACGGCCAGGTCACCCTGCGCGCCACCGGCTCGCAAATTGCCTTCGACGGCTTCGTCAAGCTCTACCGCGAGGGCCGCGACGATACGTCCGCGGCGGACGACGATGAAAACCGCATGCTGCCGGCCCTCACCCAGGGCAACGCGCTAGACCGCGGCGACGTCAGGCCCGACCAGCATTTCACCGAGCCGCCGCCGCGCTTCACGGAAGCGACCCTGGTCAAGCGCCTCGAAGAACTCGGCATCGGCCGGCCCTCGACCTACGCCAGTATTCTGTCGGTTCTCCAGGATCGCGATTATGTAAAGTTGGAGAAGAAGCGATTTTTTCCCGAGGACCGTGGCCGTCTGGTCACCGCCTTCCTCGAGAGCTTCTTCGGGCGCTATGTGGAGTACGATTTCACCGCCAGCCTGGAAAATCAGCTCGACGAAATTTCTAATGGCAAGGTCGACTGGAAAGCGGTGCTACGGGATTTCTGGGGCGCCTTCATCGCCAAGGTCGATGAGACCAAGGAACTGCGTGTCTCGGACGTTCTAACCGCCCTCGACGAGGTCATGGGGCCCCATATCTTCGCCGACGACGGATCGGGGAAAGACCCGCGCGTCTGTCCGACCTGCGACGACGGCCGGCTCAATCTTAAGCTCGGCAAGTTCGGCGCCTTCATCGGTTGCGCCAATTATCCCGAGTGTCGCTATACCCGGCCGTTCGACGGCGACGGCGCCAATGGTACCGATGCCGGGCCGATCATACTGGGCGATGATCCGGCGACGAACCTGGCGGTGACAATCCGCAAGGGCCCCTACGGTCACTACGTACAGCTCGGCGAGCAGACCGACGACGGCAAACCCAAGCGGGTTTCCCTGACCAAGAACGTCGATCCTCAGACCATTGATTTCGACACCGCGCTCGGCATGCTGGCCCTGCCCCGCGATCTCGGTATTCACCCGGAGACGCAAGACCCGATTATTGCCGGCATTGGCCGCTTCGGGCCCTATCTCAAACACGGCAAGGCCTTTGTCTCTCTGCCCAAGGACGACGACGTGCTGACCGTCGGCCTTAATCGCGCCGTGGTGCTGATTGCCGAGCATAAGGAGAAAGGCCCACGACGGGGCGCCGCCACGGCGCTCCGCGAAATCGGCAACCACCCCAGTGACGGCGAGCCGGTTAAAGTCATGGATGGGCGCTACGGCCCCTATCTCACACATGCCGGGCTTAACGCGCCATTGCCCAACGACACCACGCCGGAAGCCATCACCATGGAAGCGGCTGTCGCCCAGCTTGAAGAGCGCGGCAAGGCGCCAAAGGGCCGGCGCAAGGCGGCGGCCAAGAAGAAACCTGCTGCCAAGAAGATGGCAGTACCAAAGAAGAAGTCGGCCGCCAAAAAGTCCTCCGATAGTCCCCCCGCCGGTGACTAAGAAGAAACCACCGGCCCACGCCGCGACGCCGCTACCCAGCCGCGAAGACCTCCTCGTCTATATTGAAGACAACCCCGGCGCCGCCAGCAAACGCGACCTGGCGCGTGCTTTCGGCATCAAGGGCGACCGGCGCAAGGCGCTTAAGGCCATGATGCGGGATATGGCCGATGAGGGACTGATACAGCGCGGCCGCCGGCGTCGTGTGACCGTGGCCGGTCATCTGCCTGAAGTCACCATGGTCGATGTCTACGCTCTCGACGAAGACGGCGACCCCCTGGCCCGGCCGGTCGATTGGCGCGGCGACGGCGAGGCGCCGCGTATCATCATGCTGCCCGAACGTGGACCACGAAAGGCCTTGGGCATTGGTGATCGGGTGCTGGCGCGGCTCAAGCGGGTTGGCGCGGGCCGGTACGAAGGCCGCACTATAAAACGTATCGAACGGCCGCCGGACCGGGTGCTCGGGGTCTATCAGCAGGTTGGCGGCGACGGCCGTATCGTGCCCACGGACCGCCGCGCCAAGTCGGAATTCCTGGTCGACGACGCCGGTGGCGCCAAGCCCGGTGAGCTGGTGCTGGCCGAGACCTCGTCGGGCCGCCGCATGGGCCTGCCCCGGGCGCGCATTACCGAGCGTCTCGGCGCCACCATGCAAGACCCGCGCGCCTTCAGCCTAATCGCCATTCACGCCAACGGTATCCCGGTCAATTTCGCCGCCGACGTCATCGCCGAAGCCGAAGCGGCGAAGCCGGTCACCAATTTGGCCGGCCGCGAAGATATGCGGGACATCCCCCTAGTCACCATCGACGGCGCCGACGCCCGCGACTTCGACGACGCGGTATGGGCCGAGTTCGACCCGAAAAATGAAGGCGGCTGGCACGCGGTGGTGGCCATCGCCGATGTCGCCCACTATGTCACCACCGACCGGCCGCTGGACCGCTCGGCGCGGGAGCGCGGCAACTCAGTGTATTTCCCCGACCGGGTAGTGCCCATGCTACCCGAGGCGCTGTCGAATAATCTTTGTTCCCTGGTGCCGAACCAGCCGCGTCCTTGTCTCGCCGTGCATATGTGGATCGGCGCCGACGGCGCCCTGCACCGTCACCGCTTCCTGCGTGGTCTTATGCGCTCGGCGGCACGGCTAACCTACGAGCAGGTCCAGAGTGCCCGGGACGGCTACCCTGACGACACCACCGGGCCTCTGGCCGAGACCATCATCGCGCCGCTCTATGGTGTCTTCGAGGCGCTCAACCGAGGCCGCAAGAATCGTGGCGCCATCGATCTCGATCTGCCCGAGCGCAAAGTGATCCTCGGTGACGACGGCCACATCGCAGCGGTGGCGCCGCGCCCGCGCCTCGACGCCCACCGGCTGATCGAGGAACTGATGATCACCGCTAACGTGGCCGCCGCCGAGACTCTTGAACAGCGCCAGACCGCGGCGATGTACCGCATCCACGACGAGCCGGCAGCGGAGAAGATTTCCGACCTGCGGGATTTCCTCAAGGGCTTCGGCCTCAAGCTGGCGGCGGGGCAGCATCCCCGGCCGATCCACTTCAACCGGCTGCTCGATCAGGTCGCCGACACGCCCCACTCGCCGGCGGTCAACACCGCCATCCTGCGCAGCCAGGCCAAGGCCGAGTACAGCCCCGAAAACGTCGGCCATTTCGGTCTCAGTCTGCGGCGCTACAGCCACTTCACCTCGCCGATCCGGCGCTATGCGGATTTGCTGGTGCACCGGGTCCTGATCCGCGCCCTGGATATGGGCAACGACGGCCTGCCCGACGGCGCCGAGGCCGACTTCGATACCCTGGGCGAGCATATTTCCCAGACCGAACGGCGCGCCCAGAGCGCCGAGCGCGACGCCATGGACCGTTACGTGACCGCCTTCCTGGAAGGCCGGGTCGGCGCCACGTTCGCCGCGCGTATTTCAGGAGTCAGCCGCTTCGGCCTGTTCGTCACGCTCGATGAGACCGGGGCCGACGGCATCATTCCGCGGCGCAGCCTGGACCGCGACGCCACTGTCTATGAGGCCGGCCATGTGATGACCGCGCCGGGTTGGGTGATCCGCCTTGGCGACACGGTCGAGGTCCGTCTGCGCGAGGCCAACACCACCACGGGCGGGCTGGTGTTTGAGTTGCTGTCCGGCGGCACCGAGATCAAGACAAAGAAAAAGCGTTCCGGCGGAAAACCACCGAAACGCTCAAAGAAGCCCAGGCGCGAGCGCTAGATATACGCCTGATAGGCAATGCCAGCGACCAGCGAGCCGGACAGGCCGAGGGCGAGATACCACAGGAAGACCGGCCGTTTGACCAGGGCAAACACCGCCATGGCGGCGGGAATACTGGTCACCCCGCCGGCCACCATGAAGGCCAGCCCGGCGCCCGGCGCCATACCCATATCGACCAGGGCGCCGACCGTGGGAATGGCGGCGTAGCCGTTGAGATAGGCCGGCACGCCGACGATGACGGCGGCCGGAATAGCCCAAAGGCTGTCGCCACCGAGATACTGGGCGATGGCCTCGGCCGGCACGTAGGCGACCATCAGGCTCTCGATAGCAAACGCAAGGGTCAGCCACTTGAACAGGAACCAGCCGGAGGTCCGGGCCTCGGCGCCGAACAGGGCGCGGCGCTCATCCTCGCGCCAGAATGCCCATTTCACGTTGGGGCCGTCGTCGAGGCTCGGCCCGGAGCAGCCGCCACAGCTGACCGTGAAGGCCTTGAGCGGATCGGCGAACACGCCGCGCGACGTCAGGGCATAAGTGGCGAAGCCGGCGACCAGGCCGATAGAGAATGCCGACAGAGTCTTGGCAACGGTGAACTCGAGGCCCATGACCGGGGCCATGAGCACGAACATCTCCGGGTCCATGAGCGGCGAGGCGATCCAGAACGCCATGACCGGCGCGAGCGGCACGCCCGAGGCCAGCAAGGCGGCGATGATCGGCACCACGCCGCAGGAGCAGAACGGAGACAAGGCGCCGAACACCGCGGCGGCGACGATGACCGGCGCCTGGCGGCCGCTGACTACCACGGCGATCTGGCGATCCAGACCGGTCGCCTTGACCGACGCCGCCAGAGCCACCGAGGCGATCAGGAATGGCGAAATGTAGATAATAGCTTCGAGCGTGAAGACGGCGCTGTCATAGGCCTGGGGCGGCACCAGCGCCAGCAGTACGGCAAACAGGCCAAGGGTGGCGAGCACCACCCGGTCAACGCGCCGCACGGCGCCTAAGGCAAGGCTTACATCAGTCATATCATCCGGCCTTCTTGTCGTGGTTGGCGCCGAGCCCGGCGCAGCATTCCTCGGTGAGCATATCCACCAGCGCCTGCATGCGGTCGTAGTCGACCGTGCAACGTAGCACCCTGCCCTCGCGCTGCTGACTGATCAGCCCGCCGGTGACGAGGTGCATGATGTGGTGGGACAGGGTCGAGGCCGGCACCTTGAGATGGCACTGGATCTCGCCGACCGCGAGACCGTCATGGCCGGCGCGAACCAGCAGACGGACGATCTCGAGGCGGATCGGGTTGCCCAGTTTCTCCAGGCATGTGGCGGCTTGGGTAATATCCATGATCCAAAGATAAGTGGGCAAAGACGACATGTCAACGATATTTCTAGAATAGTCGAAATATAATTCGAAACCCCATGAAAACCCCTTCGCCGTTGACTCCCCCCTTCCGCGAACCTACCTAGACAGCATGCAATTTTCCGATCCTCTGATCCGTGGCCGCCTGATCAAGCGCTACAAGCGGTTCCTCAGCGACCACGAACTCGAAAATGGCGAGGTCGTGGTCGCCCACTGCGCCAACCCTGGCGCCATGTTGGGCCTTAAGGAGCCCGGCGCCGAGGTTTGGCTATCGCCGTCGCGCAGCCCGGCGCGCAAGCTCAAATACTCATGGGAGCTGCTGCGGGTCGATGGCCGGCTGGTGGGCATCAACACGTCCCATCCCAACGACATCGTCGATGAAGCCATCGCCGCCGGGCAAATCGCCGAGCTGACCGGCTACGACAGCCAGCGCCGGGAAGTGAAATACGGCAAGAATTCGCGCATCGACATTCTTCTCGAGGACGAGGGCAAGCCACCCTGCTACGTCGAGGTCAAGAACGTCCACCTCAAACGCAATGGCCGCGCCGAGTTCCCGGATTCGGTCACCGCGCGCGGCGCCAAGCATCTGGTGGAAATGTCGTACATGGTGGCGGAGGGCCACCGGGCGGTGATGGTCTACCTGGTCCAGCGCGAGGACTGTGAGAGCTTCGCCATCGCCGGCGATCTCGATCCGGTCTACGCCGAGACCCTGACCAAGGCCCTGGCCGCCGGCGTTGAAGCAATCTGCTATTCTTGTAAACTGACCATCGAGGCGATCACCCTTGACCGGGCACTACCGATTGAATTCGGGTGACAACGCAATAACGGGCGAGACATGACATCCTACCAAAGCAAACCGACCCTGGTGACGACTAGCGAGACCCGCACATCGGACGGCATCCTGATCCATGGCCCCGAGGACTTCGAGCCCATGCGCAAGGCCGGCCGCCTGGCCGCCGAGACTCTCGACTTCATCGCCCCCCATGTGGTGCCCGGCGCCATGACCGAGGATCTCGACGATCTCTGCGCAGAATTCATCCACGACAATGGCGGCATCTCGGCCCCGCTCGGCTATCGCGGCTTTCCCAAGTCCGTATGTATCTCCATCAATCACGTGGTCTGTCACGGCATTCCCGGCGAAAAACGCCTGCAAAACGGCGATATTCTCAACATCGACGTGACCCCCACCGTGGACGGCTGGCACGGCGATTCAAGCCGCATGTTCATCGCCGGCGACGCCTCGAAGAAGGCCGAACGGCTCATCGAAGTCACCTATGAAGCCATGATGCGCGGCATCGCCACGATCAAGCCGGACTCGACCCTGGGCGATCTCGGCCACGCCATCCAGACCTACGCCGAGGGCAAACGCTGCGCCGTGGTGCGCGATTTCTGCGGCCACGGCCTGGGGTTGACCTTCCACGACCAGCCCAACGTGCCGCACTACGGCAACCCCGGCGAGGGCCCGGTGCTGCGCGAAGGCATGTTCTTCACGATCGAGCCGATGATCAACCTGGGCCGCGCGGAAGTGAAGGTGCTCAGCGATGGCTGGACCGCGGTGACCAAGGACCGCACGCTTTCGGCCCAGTTCGAGCATTCCATCGCGGTGACCTCGGACGGCTGCGAGATCTTCACCCTGTCCCCCTCGGGCAACCACGCCCCGCCCTATAGCTGAGCATCCCGGTGACCAATAAGCCCGACCATGTCGGCCACCGCGACCGCCTGCGCGAGCGCTTTCTCAACACCGGACCCGAAGCCCTGGCCGACTACGAACTGCTCGAGCTGGTGCTGTTCATGGCCCTGCCCCGGCGCGACACCAAGCCCATCGCCAAGGCCCTGCTGGAACGCTTCGGCAGCTTCGCCGGCGTCATCAGCGCCGATCTGCGCTGCCTCGGCAAGGTCAAGGGCATGGGCCGCTCCGGGGTCGGGTCATCGGCATCAAGGCGATCCAGGCAGCGGCGCTCAAGTTCATGGGCGATGAGGTCATGGACAAGCCGATCCTCAGCTCGTGGGACCAATTGTTGACCTACTGCAAAGCCAGCATGGGCTACGGCGACACCGAACGACTCCGCATCCTGTTTCTCAACAACAAGAACGTGCTGATCGCCGACGAAGTGCAGCAGAGCGGCACCGTCGACCACACTCCGGTCTACCCCCGCGAGGTGGTCAAGCGGGCGCTGGAGTTGAGCGCCACGGCGCTGATCATGGTCCACAACCACCCGAGCGGCGACCCGACGCCGTCGAAGGCCGACATCGACATGACCCGCCAGGTCGCCGAGGCGGCGTCGAAGCTGCGCATCACGGTCCACGACCACATCATCATCGGCCGCACGGGCCACGCCAGCTTCAAATCCCTGGGGTTGTTGTAGGGGCCACCCAAACGACGAGAGAGGGACGGTAATGGAGGACTGCGATCTTCTAATCCGCAACGCCTACGTCCTGACCATGAACGGCGAGCGGACGATCTACAGCCACGGGGCTATCGCGGTTGTCGGACGTGACCTCATCGCCGTCGGCCCGGACCGTGACATCGTTTCCGCCTATCGGGCAAAGCGCACGATCGACGCCGACGGGGCGACGGTTCATCCGGGCTTCGTCGACGGCCACTACCACCTCGATCTTCATCTCACCCGCGGCGCCGTGACGGACGATCCGGCGCTACCCGCCGTGGGCGGCGGCGGGGCGGCGGAGGGGACGACGCTCTACGGCCGCTTGCTCAACGCCATGGACGACGATGCCGAGTATGTTTCCACCCTGCTCGCGAGCGCCGAAATGGCCTGCTGCGGCGTCACCTGCTTCATGGAGGCGGGCAATGTTTTCGAGCCCGACGCGGCGGCTCAAGCAATCGACAAGGTGGGCATCCGCGCTTTGCTTGGCGATACCCTTCTGTGGGACCTTGAAGGCATGCCTTTCGCCCGCGAGACGGTGCGCGCGCCCGCTTCAACCGAACGCTGCCTCAGGGAACTCGGTGGCCAACTGAAGCGCAACCAGGACCCCGGTGCGCGGGCATGTGGCGATTACGGTTCGGGCAGCGCCAGCGATGAATTGCAGCGGGCGGCGAGCCAGTGCGCCCGCGACAACGGTGTCGTGCTCAATCAGCATATGGGTTTCAATGCCGGCGAGATCACCCGTGAGACCGCGCGGTTTGGCCGCCATACAGCACGCCATCTCGCCGAAATCGGCGCCCTCGGACCGCACTGCGCTTTCGTCCACTGCAACGTGCTCGACGACGACGCTGTCGACGCCTTCATGGAGAGCGGCGCGATGATTGTCTGGCACCCGGCCAACTACATGTTCTACGGCGTCTCCCAGGACGCGCCCTATCGCATGGCGGAGATTTCCGCGAAGGGCGTTGCTATGGGGTTCGGCACCGACGTAGCCAAGGCCTGGGGCTTCGGCGACGGTCCCTTCGTGGCCTATCTGCTGGCCCGCGACAATGGCGCCTACATGCAGCCCACCCGCCTGATGGAAATGATGACCATCGAAGGCGCACGCGCCGTCGGCCTCGCCGACCGAATCGGCAGCCTCGAGCCGGGCAAACGTGCCGATATCGTTATCCGCTCGTCATCGTCGCCGGCCGCCGACCCTGGTCTCGACCGCGTATTGGACATTATGCTCATCTCGCGCAGCCGCTCGGTCTCAACGGTGATCTGCGACGGCCGCATGGTGGTCGAGGACGGGCGGCCATCCGGCATCGACCTCGACGAAGCCCGTGAGTCCGGCCGCGCCACCGTGCGCCGGCTCTGCGAGCAGTCCGGGCTATCGCCGGAGCCGGTTTGGCCCATCAGGGCCTGATGACCTACGACGAGTTCAACGCCTTCTGCCGCTCGCTCCCCCACACCACCCATGTGGTTCAATGGGGCGGCTCCCACGTCTGGAAAGTCGGCGGCAAGGTGTTCGCCATCGGCGGCTGGGACAACGGCAAATACCCCGGCATCACCTTCAAGGTCTCCCATATCGCCTATGAAATGATGCAGGACGAGTCGGGACTGCGACCGGCCCCCTATATGGCGTCGCGCGGCATGAAATAGCTACAGCACTACGACGAACCGGGGCTGTCGGATAAAGACCTGAAATCGTACCTGACCGCCTCCCACCGCATCGTCTCCCTCGGCCTGACGAAGAAGAAGCAGCGGGAGTTGGGGTTGAACCAGGGTTAGGTCATCCTGGAGCCTGGAAACAGAAACTTACTGACCACCAAGACACAAAGGCACCAAGGGTGCGACGCTTTTGCTGAAGGCAAGCTTCTCTTGGTGTCTTTGTGTCTTGGTGGTGAAAAATCGTTCTCTTATGACGTCCCGATCCTGGGGACCACTGCACGGCCGGGCTCTTCGGCGGGGATGACGCAAAATTCCTCCTGACCTAGTATCCCAGGCTCAATTCATGGCAAAACGAGACACCTCACCATGCCGAACACCACACTCCCCATCGAACGCCTGACAGCCGAGCGCTTCGCGCCGTTCGGTCAGGCGATCATCAAGCCCGGCGCGGTGCCGACGTCTTGTGGCACGGGCTGGGATTGCTGGTTCGATGTGGGGCGGTTGGCAGATGCTGATTTGCGCATCGGGCAGGTCGTCACCCAGCGGACCGGCGAGCCGGTGGCGGTCATGGAGCGTCATCCGGGCGAGGAGTTTCTGTTGCCCGTGGACGGGCCGCTAATCCAGGTGGTGGCGCCGGCCGGCGACCTCGGTGACCCAACCGGGCGACCCGATGCCTCCGCCGCCGTGGCCTTTCGCATCGAGCCCGGCGAGGCGGTGGTCGTGGCGCCCGGCGTGTGGCACGCGGCGGCCCTACCGGTGGCTGAGACGGCGCTGTACTATTTCACCGGCCTGCCCCACCCGCCCGAACCGGGCCGCGAGGATAGCTCGTGGGTGGCGTTTCGGGACGGTGTAGTCCTGCGCATCGAAGTCTAGGCGCGGCAACGCGCCTGACCTACTATCCCAGACTGGTCCCACCCGCCGCGCAACGAAAGGCACGCCGTCATGATCGCCATGCCCAACGACGCCAATCTCGACGACATCATCGAGGCCATGAAGTCGCTGATGAAATGTTCGGGCCGGATCTACATGCATTTCGCCAGGGCAACCATCGAGCGCTTCGGGCGCGAGGGCGAGATGACGGTTCGCCACGGCCTGCGCGCCTATGGCCTGTTTCGCGGCCTTGAGATGCGCGCCGCCCACCACGCCATGGGCCGCGACATCAATATGGAGACCCTGATACATTGCTGGGACAACGCCAGCACCTACGTCATCAAGGACGACACCGAGGACAACGGCACCTTCGAGCCGACCTACGTGCGCTTCGACGTGCATTATTGCGCCGCCGCCGAGGCCTGGAAGAACGCCGAGTTCTTCCACTGGGGCCACGTCTATTGCGACGAATTCCATCAGGCCTGCGCCTCATCCTATCACCCGGACGGCAACGTGGTAATCCCGAAAAACCTCATGAAGGGCGATCCCCACTGCCACTTCCAGTGGATCATGCCGGCCGAGGCCGAGGACCTGAACCTGGGCGCGCCCAGTGCGCTGGGCGAGAAGCTGGCCAAGGACTACCAGCCGTTGAGCGATCTAGAGGAGGCCTGGTTGTCGCTCAAGCGCACCACCCGCCTCATCGGCGGCCAGTATTTCACCCTCGCCAAGGCGTTGATCGAGCGCCACGGCGAGACGGGTCGCGAGGTCATCGTCGAGGCCCTGACCGAATGGGGCCGCGAACGCGGCGCGTTGCTGCGCCAGAGTCACGAGGAGACCGGCATCGCGATCGGCCTGGAGAGCTTCATCCGCCATCACGACCTGGACCTTACCCTGGTCTGCGACACCCGCGAGGTCGAGAGCGCACCGGGCCGGCTGGTGGCCGAGATCGGCTACACCCCCCAGGACGACGGCTGGGCCGACAACGATGTCCAGGACATCGGCGCCTTGTGGTACGAGATCGCCTACCCGGCCATGATCGAGGCCTACCTGCCCGGCGCCACGGCGACCTGGACCAGCCTGTGCGCCCGCGGCGATGCCGTCAGCCGCCTCGAAATGACAGCGCCCGGCTAACGTGCGGGACCTGCTTCTCGCGGCGTTTCTTGCTGTCTAGTGGTCGCGGGGCTGGGCCGCCAGTTTTGCTCTCGTTGTCGGCATCAACGATTACCAGCATGCCGGGCCGCTCCACGGCGTGGTCGCCGATGCCGAGGACATGGCCGAAGCCTTGCGCGGTGCGGGGGCCGCCGATGTTCAAGTGCTGACTGATGGCGATGCCAGCCGCATCGCCATCGCCGCCGCGTGGCAAGATCTGGTCCGGCGGACCGAGCCCGGCGACAGCCTTATCTTCAGTTTCGCCGGACGCGGCGGCCCGGACGACGTGCTGCTGCTGGCGGGCCTTACCGAAGCCGCTCCAGGCAACGGCGAACGCATCACCCGCGACCAGTTGTTCGCCTGGTTCGCCGAGGCCGCCGGTCCACACAGTGGCGGCACAAGCGGCATCAGCACCGCGACCGACACTTTTTGTCTGACCGAAGGCGTCAATCCCACATTCCACCTCGCCGAAGCCCCGACCGAGCAGACCAACCTGATTGTGCGGCGGCGCACCTCGCCCCAGCATGTGTTGCAGGTGACCTGGCCGGCCGGCGCCACCACCTCGCCTGGGACGCCGAATGGCCGCCCCTGGAAGAAGGCCGCTATGTCTGGAACCTGGGCTATGGCGGTTCGGCCATCTTCCGGGTTGTCGCGCTGGACGACAACGTCGATAACCCGCTCGATGCCGCCGGCGTCTATCTGCGCAACGACTGCGGCGCCCAGGCCAAAGCCGCCTTCGAACAGGTCATTGCCAACGCGGCGCAGGAGTAGGGCTAGAGCGCGGCCTTCCAACGGTCATAAGGCCTGCGGCGAGACAACAAATTGCCTCCTCCATGAGCCTTGCAGCGAGCAGGCTGGTGGTGCCGCTGGCGGTGTCGAAATCCGGCGACACCTCGACCACGTCGAACCCGGCGAACCCCCGCCCACAGACGATGCGCACACCCATGATGATCTCGCGGCTGGTCAGGCCGCCGGCCTCGGGACTGTTGGTGCCCGGCGCGAAGGCCGGGTCGACCGCGTCGATATCGACACTCACATAGGGCGCCCGGCCGTCCGGCGCGGCGATGGCCAGGGCCTCGGCGGCGATGGCCGCCATGCCGCGGGTCTGGATATCCATGTCGCGGTAGACGGTGATGCCGAGTTCCTTGTAGAGCGGCGTCCACTCGGGCGGATTTCGCGGCCCCTTGGCGCCGATGATGACGATGCGGCCGGGGTCGACCTCGTCGAGTTCGCAGATGCGCTTGACCGGTGACGCCCGGGTCAGGCGGTCGTCGAGAAATTCCTCAGACAAATCGAGGTGGGTATCGAAGACGATCATCCCCAGTGGCGCACCGGCCTTTCGCGCCACCGACTTGACCACCGGATAGGTCACCCCATGATCGCCGCCGATCATCAGCGGTACCGCGCCCAGGGCGCCGATCTCGTCAACTCGGCGTTCCAGGCGGGCATAGCTTTCAGCGGAGTTGCCGGCGACCACGTCAACGTCGCCACAATCGACCACGGCGGCATGGGCGAAGGCGTCCATGTCCCAGTCGAAGTTGTAGCCACCAAACAACAACGACATCTTGCGGATTTCCTGGGGTGCACGTCGGGTAGCGCCGCCCCGGTAGGTGGCGATGCCGTCGTAGGGCATGCCGACAACCACCGCATCGGCGGTCACGCCATCGAGCACTGGGGTATAGGGTACATCCATGAACGGCGGCACGTCGCCGTACATCTTCTTTACGTTCGCGGGACTTAATGCCATACGGCCCCTCCTAGAAATCAAACCCCAACGATAGTCCCTGGCCGTCATCCTCATGCCATGGGCCAACGGCGACCCCCGGCGGCAGATCAAACGGGTTGTAGCGCACCACCATCTTGCCGATGAAATAACCCAGGGCGCTGCCGACGAAGACGTCCGACGCCCAGTGTTTGTTGTCGTTGAGACGACTCAGGACGGTGGCCGTGGCCAGGCCGTAAGCGATGGGGCCAACCAGTTCGTAGTCCTCGTACTCCGAGGCGACCACCGAGGCCACGGCAAAGGCGTGCAAGGCATGGCCTGACGGGAATGCCGTGTTGTCGTCATCGAATGAGAACGGGCTCCACGATCCCGCCCCCTTACCGCTGTTGGGACGGTCGCGCTGGAACACCCACTTGGCGCCAATGCTCAGCACACCGGCGAACAACAGCGATTGCCCGCCCAACAACCCGGTCTCCTGGAGACGGCGGTCGCCGATCAACTCGCCGCCGACATAGGTAACGCCGAGACCGGCTGCCAAGGTGTAGAAGCTGCCGAAGTGATAGACCACATCGGCCAAATCGTCGGTCGTGCCGCTGCGCAGATCGTCCTGCATGAAATCGCGGATTGATGAGTCGAGCAGCATCAGGCCGCCGCCGACGCCGGCCACTACGGCAGTGTTGATCCAGTCCTGGCGGTCAAACCAGTAGGGCGCCGTCAGAATGCGCGCGGCGTTGGCCGGATATCTTTCAAGGTAGCTCATATCGAGAATAAACGGATCTCTCGCGCCGGTGGTTTCGGGCATCGCGGAGGCGATGGGCTGTACTGGCGGCAGCGGCTGTAAAACCATGTAGGCGGGTGTCGCATATTGCGGCGTCGCGATCGGCACGGCGCCGCCGAACAAATGGGCGAAGCCGGGAAAGGCCATGCTGGCGCGCTCGATGATGACATCGCGATAAGCCGGCGCGGCATTGACAGCGGTATCGACGATGGCCTTGGCATAGGCCGGATGGGCGGCGATGGACGCCACCACGGCGCTGCTCAAGGCCGCCGTGGTGGCCCGGCCACGGGCATTGTCGATAGCCAGCGGATTGGCAGTATCATGAAATACCGACGACGTTATGGCGACGTTCACCTGGGCCTGCTGGTCGTCGCGCAGGGCCGCCGCGATGGCCGCCGCAGCGTCGGCCGGAATGGCCTGGGGCCACACCGGCCCGCTCATTGCGGCCAATATGATAGCCGCCAATCCCAGGTGCCGGATGATCGCCCCGTAAAACACGCGTCTACGTCTCCTATTCAGTCGGTTTGAAGCTACCCGGCGCGAACGCGGCGAGGCCCCGGGTCACCAGATCCACCGAGCGGTTCTCGTTCTCCAACCGATCCTTGCGCAAAATGGCGGCGCGCACCATGAGGCCGCCAAAATAGCGAATGGGCTCGGGCGGGAAACTATAGGGCGCCGGGCGCACCAAGCCGCAATTGGACCATTCGTCGTCCCGTCCCAGGGCCAGGCTGGCGAGAATGCGGCCGCCCAACACACTGGGTAACACGCCGTTGCCCGAGTAGCCGAAGCCGTAGAGCACATCGGGACAGTTGGGCAGGGCGCCGAAGAGCGGCATGCCCGATTTGGTGCGGTCGATGGGCCCGGACCACGACCGCGACAAGGGTGCGTTCATGAGCCGGGGATAGGCGTCGCGGAGGACTTCACTCCGCAGTTGGTCGGCGCTGCGCCCCGGCGCCTGGAAGTTAGGGCCCATGTGGGCGCCGAACGGCAGCGCCCCGCCGGCCTTGCCGAACACCACCCGGTTATCGGCGGTGGTACGGATGAACTGCACGAATACCCGACTGTCGTTGATCGCCGGCGCCTTGGCGAAGCCGGCCTCTTCGATAAGTTCGGGAATCGGCTCGGTGGCCACCGCGTCGGTGCCGATGACCACCAGGGAGGGCCGCAATTCCCTGATGCCCAGAGTCCAGGCGTAAAGCGCCAGCACCACCTTTTCGGCCCGCACCTGTCCCGTGGTCGTGTGGACCACCGGTGGGCGGCTGCGACCTAACTTCGTCATGGGCGAGTGCTCGAAGATACGCACGCCCTTTTCCAGCGCCACCCGGCGCAGGCCACGGACCAGCCGGCCCGGCTGGATCGAGCCGACCCCGGCGTCGAGCACGCCGTCCACATAAGCGTTCGAACCGGTGCGCTCGGCCATCTCTGCCTGGTCAAGATAGCGCAGGGGGTAGATCTGATGGCGCTCGAGCCGGTCGATAACCGAGTTCCAATGACCCGACTGGACCTCGTTGGTGGAGCCCCACAGCCAGCCGACCGGCTGGTGCTGGATATCGATGTTATGGGATGAGCAAAGCCCAACTATATCGTCCACGGCGGCGGCGCAGGCGCGGCCGATGCGCAGAGCTTCGTCAGTGCCGAAGGCCTTTTCCATGTCGGAAAACTTGGGCCAGAAATTGACCAGGAAGCCGGCATTGCGACTACTGGCGCCGGAACCACAGATATCTTTTTCGAGCAAAACCACGTCGAGGGACGGCTCATGGTCCTTGAGACTAATCGCCGTCCACAAGCCGGTGAAGCCGCCACCGACAATGCAGACATCGGCTCTGACGTCACCCTCAAGAGCCGGCGCGGCGTCCCCAGCCTCGGCGGCCACGGCATCTTCGAACCAATAGCTTTGGTGCATGGTCTTTCCCTAGCCGGTCACCGCGTCGGCGAATTCCGCGAACACGGCGTTGTGGTGGTCGATGTCGGCGACCGAAGTCGCGGGCGACACCAGCGAGACGTTGTAGAAAATGGTCAACATGATACCGCGATTGAGGAAATAGAGCCGAAAAAGGCTGTCGAATTCCGGATCGTCGCCGGCCTGGGCCTCGGTGGCGTTGCTCGGCTCGCCGCCGTAGAAGCGGTATTCGACGCGGGCGCCAAGCCGTCCGACGCCCCAGTTCAAGCCGCGCGCCGCGATGATGTCCGAGACGCCGTCGGCGAGACGCCCGGCCTGCTCGGTCATGTGGGCGTAGTTCTCGTCGGTCATGACGTTCTCCAGCGACGCCGCCATGGCCCGCATGGCCAGGGCATTACCGATCAGGGTGCCGCCGATGCCGGTAACGAACGAGCCGATACCGTCGATCCACTCGGCAATGCGGTCGCCGACGGCTTCGCTGAAACCGTAGACCGCCGTGGCGATGCCGCCGGCCACGGGCTTGCCCAACGTGACGATGTCGGGATCGAGATCGAAATAACCGGTACCGCCGCCGGGCCCGGCGCAAATGGTGTGGGTCTCATCAACGATCAGCATGGCGCCATGCTCGCGAGTCAGGTCGCGCACCGCCTGATGAAAACCGGGCTCGGGAAACACCAAGCCGACATTGGTCAGGGCCGGCTCGCATAACACGCAGGCGACGTCGCCCTCGGCCAGCGCCGCCTTAAGCGCCGGGATATCGTTGAACTCGACCATGCGGGTGGTCTCGGTCGGATCCAGGGCCGAGCCCATGGTCGTGGCCATGGGCCGCATGACGCCGTTCTCCAGGGACACCAGGGTCTCATCCAGGCTGCCGTGGTAGCAGCCGTTGAACACCAGGATGCGGCGCCGACCGGTCACCGCCCGGGCCAGGCGAATGGCGAAGCGGTTGGCGTCGGTGGCGCTCAGGGCAAACTGCCAGTACTTATGTCCGAAGCGGGCGCTCAGGGCTTCGCCGACCCGGGCCGCGTCCGCGGTCGGCAGCATGTTGGTAATGCCGTTGGCCGCCTGGTCGGCGACGGCCTCGGCGATGGGTCCCGGCGAGTGGCCGAACAGAGCGCCGGTATCACCGAGGCAAAAATCGATGTAGTCGTGACCGTCGACGTCGCGGATGCGGGCGCCCCGGGCGCTCTCGGCAAAGACCGGAAACGGGCTCGCCCACTGGGTCATCCACGGCATGGGCACGCCTCGATGAACGGTTTTTCGGGTCTGTTCGAACAGCGCCGCTGATTTCGGATGGTTGTCGGTAAAACGTTGCTCCTCCGCCGCCATCATGGTGGCCAGGCGATCGCGATCGATAGCTGCCATTAAACTCTTTCTCCGGTTGCGGCTGGCGCCAACTCAACAGTCGATCGGCGCAAGCAACTCAAGCTCGTCGAGCCGTCCGTCGATGACAAAGCTACCGTAGTCCAGTTCGATGGCGCGGGTCACGCCATTGGCTTCGAGCAGCAAGCCGATTTCCACATCCGGCTCGGGGTTCCGGGTGTCCAGTTGAAAGAACGCCAGCCGGACGGGCCATACCAACGGCGCCTTATTGTCCACGGGCAATTGCGGTCCGGCGGTCTGTTTACCGATGAAGGCGGTAACATGATTGGGGTTGTCAGCCGAGGTGCCGTCGAACACCAAGCGATTGAAAAACGTCTCGCCGGCCTCGGCACTGGCGATGAGTAATTCCGTGTGGATGTTGGGAAACACCGTGCCCGGCGGCAGGGCAATACTCATGGTCTCGGGTTTGCTCAGCTTGGCCACGCCGCCCTCGTCGCCATGGAGCCGGGCATCGCCGCCCAACTCGTCGATCACCACGTTGCCCTGGCGGGTTTGCTGTTCGAAACGAAACCGCTGGCCGTCGTCGGACTCCCAGCTGGTGAAGCTGGTGTAGGACACGACCTCGGCGCCGTTGAACGTGGTGATGGTGAGTGCAACGCGCTGCCCAACGGTCCAACCATCGCAGGCGTCAACGATCTCGATCGCCATGCGGCCACCGAGCTGGGCCACGTCGCTGGCCCGGCTCGAGCTCTGCAAACTCATGGTATAGAGCGCCTGGTGGGACACCATTTGGGCCGCGTTGGCGCTCGCGGCGGCGATCATAGCCAAACATCCGGCAACCACTGTAAGCATGCCTCGCCGGTACCCTGCGCCGCTCATGATGCTCCCTTCCTGTCTCCGGTTCCGAGCATGGGCCGCGAGCCCGGTCTCAGTCAACGTGCGTGAATACAAGATTCAAGTCCGACAATGACTTAGGCGCCGCCGGCAACCATGGTTCGGCTGACCTGGCAATTCCTGCCTAGCGGCACTTCCTGCCCTCTCGGATGACTACGAAACTTCCGTTTTTATACCTTGTTTCAAAGCGTTAACTATTGGCACGAGGTTTGCGGCAAACACTGCGACAAATAACACATTGGCTGCAAAGACGGCATGTCAAGGCTGACCGGATAGGGAATACAAGAATATGGCAAACCATAACGAACTCGCGGCTCTGCACAGTACGGATATCATTGAAAACGTTGGCGTCACCGCCGATCGCCTGGTGGCGTCATGCCGTCCCGACGCCGGCAATGTCGGCACCGACATGCGCGAACTGCTGGAACGGGCGCTGATTGTCGCCGCCGAGGTCCAGCAGCAGCTCGCCGAGCAGAGCCAGCGCATCTCGACCCTGGAAACCCTGTCCTATAAGGACGAACTGACCGGCCTGCTCAATCGCCGCGGCTTCAACCAGCAGCTCCGCCATGCCCTGGCCATCGCCCGCCGGGTCGAGAGCACCGGCGTTCTCAGCTTCATCGACCTCGACAATTTCAAGGCCATCAGGCCGGCGACGAAGTTCTCGGCCACAGGGCCGACCTGCCCGACGACAACCTGCGGTCCACCGATGTCGCCGCCCGTCTCGGTGGCGACGAGTTCGCGGTCATCCTGGTCCACACCACCCCGCGCGGCGGCCGTTTGCGCATCGCCGCGCTGGGGGCCGAGGTCAACAGCTCCCTGGTGACCTTCGAAGCAGCCGAGATTCCAGTGCGCACCAGCTTCGGCACGGTCGCCTTCGGTGGCGACGACGAAGCCAACAACCTGATCGCCCGGACCGATGCCTACATGTACCGCCGCAAGCGCGCCAAGCCATTGGTTCTACGCCCCTGGCTACATCGCCAGGTCTAGCGAAAACGCCGGTCTTCCCAGGCCGTCGCGCGGCGTTTTGCCGCGCGGCGGTCTTTTGATTCGGCGGCCGTTTGACAGGGCGCGCGTAAGCCTTTAGACAGCGCCGAAACCCCACCCCAAAACTCACGTCACCCAAGGAGACACCGACCATGACCGGCGCCATTGACAGCAGACTCGCCGAACTCGGCATCGAACTTCCCGAAGCGGCCGCCGCCGTGGCCAATTACGTGCCCTGGGCGATCAGCGGCAACCAGGTTTTCGTCTCCGGTCAGGTCACCCTGCTGGGTGGTGAGCTCAAGTATATCGGTAAGCTTGGCGCCGAATTCGACGCCGATGAGGGCGCCCAGGCGGCCCGGCTTTGCGCGCTCAACATCATCGCCCAGGTCAAGCAGGCCTGCGGCGGAGACCTCGACCGGGTGGTGCGTTGCGTCAAGCTCGGCGCCTTCGTCAACTCGACCCCGGACTTCGGCGACCAGCCCAAGGTGGTCAACGGCGCCTCCGACCTCATGGTCGAAGTCTTCGGCGACAAGGGCAAACACGCCCGCTTCGCCGTCGGCGCCGTCATCCTGCCGTTCAACGTGGCGGTCGAGATCGACGCCATCTTCGAAATATCCTAAGCCTCCGCACCATCATGAACGACGGAGAAGCGCTGGTCGCGACCCTGCTAGCCCACGGCGTGCGGGCCGGCTTCGCGGTGCCTGGAGAGAGCTATCTCGCGGTGCTCGAGGCCTTGCGTCATGTCCAGGACCGCTTCCAACTCATCACCTGCCGCCATGAAGGCGGCGCCGGTTTCGCCGCCGAGGCCTACGGCAAGCTGACCCGCAACCCGGGCGTCGCCTTCGTGACCCGGGGCCCTGGCGCCACCAACGCCGCCATCGGGGTCCACACGGCGGCTCAGGACTCATCGCCCATGGTGCTGTTCATAGGCCAGATTCCGAGCACCCACAAGGGCCGCGAGGCGTTTCAGGAAATCGACTATCAGGCCATGTTCGGCATCATCGCCAAGGCGGTGATCGAGCCGACGGGCCCGGACGACGTGGCCCGCGCTACCGCCGAGGCCCTCGATACCGCGCGCGTCGGCCGCCCCGGACCGGTTGTCGTGCCGCTGCCCGAGGACGTCACCGAGAACGACGCCGGCGATCCGGCCATTCCCGGCCCCGCCGCGCTATCCCTGCCCGCCCCCGACGGCGCCGCCGTGGCCCGTGCCGCAGACCTCATCGCCAAGGCCAAACACCCCCTGGTGGTGGGCGGCGAGATGGTCACCTATCATGACGCCCAAAGCGCTCTTGCCCGCTTCGCCTTGGCCGCCGGCGCCGGGGTCTTCACCTCGTTCCGCCGCCAGGACGCCTACGACAACGACGGCCCCGCCTATATCGGCCATCTCGGCCTTAGCCGGACAGGTTTCCAGCAACAGGCCTGGGACGACTGCGACGTGGTGGTCGTCGCCGGCAACCGCCTCGACGCCATCACCACCGAGGACTACAGCCTGCTCCGCGATGACCAGACGCTGATCCACATTCACGCCGACCCGGCGGTGCTCGGCAAATGGCGCGTGCCCGACGTGGCCATTACCGCCGATACGGTTGCGGCGCTCGACGCCATCGCCGCCGCCCTGCCACCACCGGCCAACGAGCGCGCCGAGTGGTGCGCCGCCGCCCACGGCGAATTCCTGCGCTTCCGTGAGACCAGCGCCGGGGCCCTGGGCGCGGTTGACGTGGCCGAGGTGGTCAAGACCGTGGGCGCGCGCCTGACCGGCGATCACATCATCACCAACGACGCCGGCAACTTCTCAAGCTGGGTCCACCGCCACTTCCCCTTTGGCCGCGCCAACAGCCAAGCCAGGCCCGAGGCCGGCGCCATGGGGGCTTCGGTGCCCGCTGCCGTGGCCGCTAAGCTGGCCCGCCCCGAGGCCGAGGTGGTCGCTTTCGTCGGCGACGGCGCCTTCATGATGACCGGCCAGGAACTGCTCACCGCCGTCCACTACGGCCTCGATATCACCGTGATTGTCGGCGACAACGCCACCTACGGCACTATCCTGGCCCACCAGCACCGGGGCCACGGCCCCGGCAACTACCACGGCGTCGAACTCACCAGCCCCAACTTCGCCGCCCTCGACCGCGCCTACGGCGCCGCCACCTGGACCGTGGAGACCACCGACCAGTTCGCGACCGCCTTCGACCAAGCCCTGGCCCACAACGGCCCGTCGCTGATCCACGTAAAGACGGATATCCGCGACATCCCGGCGGTGGCCACGCTCAGCGATTAGGCTACGGCAGTCCGATGCCGCGACGCGGCTACCACACAACTGTTAATCCCGCTATCATGGCTCGCCATGAGGGATGGTTGTGTGGTGTTCGGGCGGTTTGCCGGTAGCCCCTTCGGACTCACGCATGTCCGTCTGGTTGTCGAGCACTTAAGCGTGAAGTCGAAGTTATGAAACCGTTTTTAAAATACTTGGTGTGCTGGCACTTCTGTTGGTGATGCTGTTTGTTGGCCTCATTGGCTACTATCTTCATCACACTGGAAAGCTTTCAACAAGCCGGGAAGAAAGAGTGTTCCTTGCAAACATCAAGGGATGGATGAGACGCGGCGGCGAAGAGCGGGAACTGAAGACGCTGACGGACTTCCAATGGGACCGTAGGTGTGCGGTTGGGCCGTACGGCGGCTTTCCGGCCGATTTTTTCGGTGATGGGGTACGTGAATACCATAGATGGTACAATGAAGAGGGTATCTGGACACTCGGATTCATCACGTCCGATGGCAGAAGACTGTTTCTCGGAATTGAGCGCCAAATCTCAGATTTTGAAAGCAGAAAAGCCGGATGCTTCGGCCCGGACGTTCGTGTGGTGTTGTTCCTGGCGAAAATCAATTGGGGACGGGATGGTCGGAGATTTCTGAGATTCCTCGATGTAGACGAGCCCTAGCGCCCCCACCATTGCCATCCCCGCCATTCCACCCCACACTCAAACCATGGGTGATAGTGAGCGAGGGCTGTTTACGGCTCGGGTGCTGAGTGGCATTGGCGAGGTTCGGGCGGTGGATTGGGATGCCTGTGCCGGGGCTCTGAATCCGTTCGTCTGCCATGCCTTTCTGGCGGCGGCGGAGGATTCCGGATCGGCTACGGCCGAGGCCGGGTGGATGCCTCAGCATATCGTGGTCGAGGACATGAACGGCCGGGTGGTCGGGGCCATGCCGCTTTATCTCAAGTCCCATTCCCAGGGCGAGTACATCTTCGACCACGGCTGGGCCGACGCCTTCGAGCGGGCCGGCGGGGCGTACTACCCGAAGTTCCTCTCGGCGGCGCCGTTCTCGCCGGTCGCCGGCCCCCGGCTCATGACCCGGCCCGGCCCCCAGGCCTTCGAGGCACGGCGCGGCCTGATCGCCGCCGCCGTCGAACTGACCGAGCGGGCCGAGGTCTCGTCGCTGCACGTCAACTTCCTGCCCGAGGACGAATGGCGCGACCTGGGCGATGTCGGTTTCCTGCGCCGCAGCGACCGCCAGTTCCACTGGTTCAACGACGGTTATGAGGATTTCGACGGCTTCCTGGCGAGCCTGACGTCGCGCAAACGCAAGGCGGTGAAGCGCGAACGGCGGGCGGCGGCGGAGTCCGGATTGACTATCGAAATTCTCACGAACAATGATTTAACAACAGTACATTGGAATGCGTTCTTCGAGTGTTACATGGCCACTGCCGACCGCAAATGGGGTTATCCCTACCTGACCCGCGAGTTCTTCGACCGGCTCGGCGAGACCATAGCCCATAAGGTCGTGCTGATGCTCGCCAGCCATGACGGCCGAGTGGTCGCCGGAGCCTACAACATGCTCGGCGGCGACGCCCTCTATGGCCGCAACTGGGGGGCGCTGGGCTACTTCCCGTTCCTCCATTTCGAGCTCTGTTACTACCGCGCCATCGAGTTCGCCATCGACCACGGCCTCGCCCGCGTCGAGGCCGGCGCCCAGGGCCACCACAAGATCGCCCGGGGCTACATGCCGGTGCACACCTATAGCGCCCACTGGATTCGCCACGAGGGCCTGCGCGAAGCGGTCGCCGACTACCTCGATCACGAACGCCCGGCCGTCGACCAGGAAATCGAGGCCCTGGCCACCTACGCGCCGTTTCGCAAGGAGGATTAGGGAGGAAGAAGGTTCACCACCAAGGCACAAAGACACCAAGAAGCAAGCAAAGCTCTTTAAGGCGCTTCGCGCCAAGAATCTTTCACTTCCTTGGTGTCTTTGTACCTTGGTGGTCAAAACCTTTTCCTACGTCTTGCTGCCTGCGTGTCTTGGTGGTCATCCGCGAATCCCCGGTCTAGAGTAATCGCCGACCCATAACCTGACTTACGGAGGAGACAATCAATGGCAGCCAAGATATCGAGAGCCGCATCCAGGAAGTTTGCCGAGCTGGCGCCCGGCGCCAATATCGCTCGCGACGTCGACCCGTCGGTGAGTACCACCATGTCCGCCTCCGTCATGGAGATGGAGAACTTCGAGTTTGAATGGACCGTGCTCTATGACGAGTGGATCTACGTGCTGGACGGCGTTCTGACGATTGAGCTGGAGGACGGCACCCACGACCTGAACCCCGGCGACAGCCTGTGGTTGCCCGATGGTACCTGGCACTTCTATCACGTCAAAAAGGCCCGCGCGGTGGTCACGGTCTATCCGCTCAATTGGCGGAAAATCAAAGGCGTCGACGTCTAGTCAGGAAGTAAGGGAGTTCACCACCAAGGCACAAAGACACCAAGGAAGTGAAAGATTCTTGGCGCGAAGCGCCCTAACGATCCTTTTCTTACTCCTTGGAGCCTTGGTGCCTTGGTGGTCGAAATTCCTTCATTATTCCGCCGCCCTCAGCCGATCCAGCCGCAACCGGTGGCGCTGGTCGCTGAGGCGGCGGGCGCCGATGGTGACCGCCAGGAAGACGCCGATGCCGGTGCCGCCGGCGATCAGGAACATGATCAGGATCTGATATTTGACCGCCTCGACAGGGTCGGCGCCGGCGAGGATCTGGCCGGTCATCATGCCGGGCAGCGCGATGATGCCGGCCGCCGACATGGCGTTGATGATCGGCATCAGGCCGGTGCGCAGGGCCTGGTGGGCGACTGAGCGCATGGCTGTCGCCCGGTCGGCGCCGAGCGCCAGGCGGGCCTCGATGGCGGCGCGCTCGCGGTTCGCCGAGGTGACCAGGGAGTCAAGCGCCAGGCTGATCGCGGTCATGGCGTTACCCAGCACCATGCCGAGCAACGGCACCGCATAGCGCGGCTGGTACCAGGGCTCGGGCTGGACCACCACCGACAAGGCCAGCAGGGTCACCAACCCGGCCCCGGCGGCGACGCTCAGGGTGCCCAGGCCATAGGCCCAGACCCCGGTGAAACGCCGGCTCTGACGGGCGAGAACCTCGTAGCCGGCGGCCAGGATCATGACCAGAGCCATAAGCCCGGTCCACAGCGGCGACTGCAGCGCGAATAGCGCCTTGATGACAAAGCCGACCAGGAACAACTGCACCGCCGTCCGCGTGGCGGCGACCAGCAGGGGCCGCTCCAGGGCCAGGCCGAGACGCCGTGACAGGATAGCGTTGAGCACCACCAGCAGGGCGGCCAGAGCGAGATCGAAGGCGTCGAGGGAGACGATCATGCCAGCACTCCGCCCGCGATGCGCAGGTGCCGCTGGCCCATGCGCTCGGCCAGGCGGCGGTCGTGGGTTACCAGCAAGATCGCCGTGCCCGCCGCGAGCCGCTCGCCAAGCACTACTTCAACCCGCCCCGCCGCCTCATCATCGAGGCCCGAGGTCGGCTCATCGAGCAGCAGCACCCGGGGTTCAAGCAGCAGCGTGCGGATCAGCGCCAGGCGCTGGCGCTCGCCGGTCGAGGCCGTGGCGACAGTTTGCGCCAGCAGGGTGGGCGACAGGCCGAGGGCGCCAAGCCACGGCGCAACCGCCTCGTCGTCGGGGAAGTGGGGCGCGATGCGATCCTCCCACCAGCCCGGCTCGGAGGCAAGGTAGGCGACCTGACGACGCCACGTCGGCGCCGGGGTCACGGACTGCGCTTCGCCGTCGAGGGCAATGTCGCCATCATGGGGATCAAGATCGGCCAGGGCCCGCAGTACCAGGGACTTGCCCGAGCCCGAAGCGCCCGAGAGCGTGACGCATTCACCGGCGTCTAAATGAATGTCGCAAGGGACAATGCCGTTGACGGCGAGATTACGGGCGGTAAGCACAAACGGTCCCGTGATTTACTTTACGGGCTCCAGTTCGTCTGGGGCCTTGCGCATCTTCTTCGGCGGCGGACCATCGGAGAAGCTGAACGTGAAGGCGCCGTTATCGCCGATCCCGACGGTGACCCGGCCGCCCTTGGCCAAGCGGCCGAACAGCAGCTCGTCCGCCAGGGGCTTCTTGACGTCCTCCTGGATCACCCGTGCCAGAGGCCGGGCGCCGTTCTGACTGTCGTAGCCCTTGATGGCGAGGCGCTCGCGGGCCTGGTCGCTCAAATCGATGGTGACGCCCTGATCGGCGAGCTGGCCCTTGAGATCGCCGATAAACTTATCTACCACCAGGCCGACAATCTCCGGTGACAGGCCGGCGAAGCCGATGGTGGCGTCCAGACGATTACGGAACTCAGGCGTGAACATGCGCTTGATGGCTTCTTCGTCCTCGCCCGTGCGCTCGTCGCGACCGAAGCCCATGGCCGACTTGGCCATTTCGGCGGCGCCGGCATTGGTCGTCATGATCAGCACGACGTTGCGAAAATCGATGGACTTGCCGGTGTGGTCCGTAAGCTTGCCGTAATCCATGATCTGCAGCAGCACGTTGAACAGATCCGGATGGGCCTTCTCGATCTCGTCGAGCAGCAGCACCGCGTGGGGGTGCTGGTCGACCGCGTCGGTCAGCAGGCCGCCCTGGTCGAAGCCGACATAGCCCGGTGGCGCGCCGATCAGCCGCGAAATGGTGTGGCGCTCCATGTATTCCGACATATCAAAGCGGATCAGCTCGACCCCCATAATGCGGCCAAGCTGGCGCGCCACTTCGGTCTTGCCGACGCCGGTGGGCCCCGAGAACAGGTAGTTGCCGATGGGTTTTTCGGGTTCGCGCAGGCCGGCGCGGCTGAGCTTGATGGCTGATGACAGGGCCTCGATGGCGGTGTCCTGGCCGAACACCACGGCCTTGAGGTCGTCGGCCAGGGTCTTGAGGGCGTCCTTGTCGTCGCTGGTCACCCGCTTGGGCGGGATGCGAGCGATCATGGCGACGATTGATTCCACGTCGCGCACGCCGATGGTCTTGCGGCGCCGGTACTCGGGCAGCAGCATCTGCGAGGCGCCGGCCTCGTCGATCACGTCGATGGCCGTGTCGGGCAGGCGTCGGTCACTGATATAGCGCGCCGATAATTCAACGGCGGTGCGCAGCGCACCGGCGGTATAGCGGACCTTGTGGTGTTCCTCGTAATAGGGCTTGAGGCCCTTGAGAATCTTCACCGCGTCCTCGATGCTGGGCTCGTTGACGTCGATCTTCTGGAAGCGCCGCACCAGGGCGCGGTCCTTCTCGAAGTAGCTGCGGTATTCCTTGTAGGTGGTCGAGCCGATGCAGCGCAGGCTGCCGCCGGCCAGGGCCGGCTTGAGCAGGTTGGAAGCATCGAGCGAGCCGCCGCTGGTGGCGCCGGCGCCAATCACCGTATGGATTTCGTCGATGAACAGGATGGCGCCGTCTTCGTCCTCCAGGGCCGTCATCACCGCCTTGATGCGTTCTTCGAAGTCGCCGCGGTAGCGGGTGCCGGCCAGCAGCGAGCCCATATCGAGGGCGTAAATTACCGCGTTACTCAGCACCTCGGGCACTTCGCCCTCGACAATGCGCTTGGCCAGACCTTCGGCGATGGCGGTCTTGCCGACCCCGGCATCGCCGACATAGAGCGGGTTGTTCTTGGTCCGGCGGCACAGCACCTGAATGGTCCGGTTGACCTCGTCGGCGCGGCCCACCAGAAGATCGATCTTGCCTTCCGTGGCCTTGCGGTTGAGATTTACGCAGTAGGCCTCCAGCGCCTCCGGGCCGGCCTGATTGGTCGGCTCGCCGTCGATGTCCTCGTCGGCGCCGCGCGGTGTGCTGCTATCGTCCTCGCCGGGAGCCTTGGAAATTCCGTGAGAGATGTAGCTGACCGCGTCGAGCCGCGACATTTCGTGCTGCTGGAGGAAATAGACCGCGTGGGATTCGCGCTCGGAGAAGATCGCCACCAGCACGTTGGCCCCGGTGACCTCGCTGCGCCCGGACGATTGCACATGGACCACCGAGTGCTGCAGCACCCGCTGGAACCCGGCAGTCGGCTTGGCGTCGACAAGTTCGTCGATGACCAGGCCCTGGCGTTCGTGATCGAGATAGTCCTCGATCATCTCGCGCAACGGATCGATTTCCACATTGCAGGCGCGCATCACCGCCACCGCATCCTGGTCCTCGGTCAGCGACAGCAACAGGTGCTCAAGGGTCGCATACTCGTGGTGCCGGTTGTTGGCCAACGCCAGGGCGTGATGAAGGGTCTGCTCAAGGGTGGGGGAAAGCATGGGTAAATTGCCGCCTTACTCTCGTTCCATGGTGACTTGCAGGGGGTGCTCGTGACGCTGGGCCATGTCCATCACTTGGTTCACCTTGGTCTCGGCCACGTCATAGGTGAAAACACCGCAGATGCCAACGCCGCGCTGGTGCACGTGAAGCATGATGCGGGTCGCCTCCTCCTGGCTCTTGCGGAAGACGCTCTCCAGCAGCATGACGACGAACTCCATGGGCGTGTAGTCGTCGTTCAGCAGCAGCACCTTGTACAGGGACGGCTTCTTGATCTTGGGTTTGGTCTTGGTAACCACCGAGGTGGTCGGACCGCTCCCGCCGTATCGCTTATCGCTCATATGCAGTCAAAGTCCGGTCATGGTCGATCGTTGTTCTACCTATAATATCGGATTTGGGGGTGGCAATAAAAGGGGCAAGGGGTAAATGCCTCTGAAAGCCGCTTCATTCCTTGACTTTGGCCGCCTCTCGCGCCCTCTATGCGCCCTTCATACCGCCACTTACAGGGCCTGTCATGCCGCAAAACTTCAATTTCAACACGCCAACCCGTATCGCTTTCGGCGCCGGCCGCGTCAACAAGCTGGGCGCTGATGTCGCCCGACTCGGCGGCGATGGCGCCGCAGTACTGCTGGTTTCCGACCCGGGTGTCGCCGATGCCGGGCTGACCGGGCAGGTTCAGGGCATCCTTGAAGGCGCCGGCCTGACGGTCGTCAGCTTCACCGATGTGAAGAGCGACCCACTGGCGACCTCGGCCGACGAAGCCGCCGAGTTGGCGCGCAGCCGGGGCGCCAGTGCCGTGGTCGGTCTCGGCGGTGGTTCGGCGCTTGATACCGCCAAGCTCGCCGCCGCCCTGGTGCCGGCGCAAGAAAACGCCGAACACTTTGCCCTCGGCGTCAATCCCCTGCCCCGGGGCGGCCTGCCCCGGGTCTGCATCCCGACCACCGCCGGCACCGGCTCGGAAGTAACGCGGACCTCGGTGATTACCAGCGATGACGGGCGCAAGCTGTGGGTTTGGAGCGAAGGATTGCGCGCTACCATGGCGCTGCTCGACCCGGCCCTGACGGTCGGGTTGCCGGCCGGCTTGACCGCCGCTACGGGCATCGACGCCATGGTCCACGCCATCGAGGGCTGCACCGTGCGCCGCGCCAACCCCATGGCCGATGCCTATTGCCTGCATGCCATTCGCCTATTGGCCGACGGCGCCCTGGTACGCACCGTCGCGGCGCCCGACGACCTGGAGGCCCGGGGCGCGGTGATGTTGGCGGCAACCCTGGCCGGCATCGGCTTCGACGCCACCGCCACCGGCATCGCCCATGCCATGGGTCACGCCCTGGGTGCTTTGGCCGGCGTCCATCACGGCCGCGCCGTCGGATTGTGCCTCAGCGCCGCACTGGCGTGGAACGCCGAAGCCGCGCCGGCCGCTCACAGCGCCGTGGCGCGGGCCTTGGGCGCGCCCTGCGACGGTCTCGATGATGGCGCGGCGGCGGCTCTGGCGGGGCCGACCTTTACCGCCCTGCTCAAGGCCACGGGCCTGCCGGTGTCACTGTCGGATGCAGGCCTCGGCGAAGGGGATAGAGATCACCTCGCCGAACTGACCATGGCGCCGGAAAACGGTCCCATGCGGGCCGCCAATTGTCGCGATGTGGAATTTGCGGACGCTCAGGACATCGCCCGGCGGGTGCTAAGCGCCGCCTAACCGGACGGCATCGCCGATCCGCTCGCCGTGATACAGGGCGCCGCCCGGCGTGGTGACGGACACCGCCACCGGGCCTTCGCCCGGATGAAACTCGATGATGGACGGCCAGACCGACCAGCGAAAGCGGCCGTCCTGACAGAAATGGATCGGCGTCTTGAACGGCGGAAACACTTCGCCGCTGGTGTCGTCCTGACCGTCGGTGAAGAGGGTCCCGTCCTCGAAAAACAAGTCGAGCGTGTTTACGGCGGCAAGGAATCCATAGATTATGTAGCGGCCGCTGAGACGCTCAAGCTCGTCGACGGCAGGCTCGGCCAGCGGCGAGTGTAGAAAACCTGGCAGATCGACCTCGCCAAGGGACAGGGTCCGGTGGAAAATCAGGCAGTCCCAGGCATCGCCGGCGCATACCGGCTGGTATCGCAGGTTCGAGCGGTCCGGGCGCTCGACCTTGAGCCAGTCCGCCACGGGACCGCTTGTCGGCGCGGCGCGTAAATCCAGGAAAAAGCAATCCGGGCCGATACGGCCATAGGCGGCCTGATTGCTGTCGGGTTGCGCCGGCTCGCCTTTCAACGAGCGCTCACTCGCGCTGCCAATGTGAAGAACGTCCTCGCGCCCGAAGCGGTTGGTGAAATACGAGCCCATGGAGGTCGCCTTCAGGTCACGAACCGGGTGCATTTGCAGGTGGGTGTTGTGGGCCCCGATCACCATGCCCACATCGGCGCCTTCGCGCTCGCGAATCCAGCGCAGCGATTCCGTCATGGAGACATCGCGCACATTCCAGAACTCGCGAACGCCAATATCGAAATCGATGTCGGTTTGGGCGATGGCCTGGAACACGTCGCGAAGAATTTGCGCGCAGCGCAGCGCCCAATCGTAATCGTCATGGGAAGTGGCCTTGGTGTAGGGAATTCGCGCCTGCTCTATCCGGCTCAGCACCAGGGATGCCGCGCCGATCAATTCCCTGAACCTGGATGCCGACACGCTCGCGCGGGTCACGACGGTTACGTCCTCGACGGCCTGCTCGAAGTCCCGGGCGATATCGTCGGCAAGGGCCTGGTCGACCCGGCTGGCGTAGTCGTGCACGGCGCGATAGACGAACCGGGCATGGCCCCAATTGCCGGTGCCGTCCATGCCGTAGAAGCGGAGCTCTCGCGGCCGGTCTGGATTGGCGTTCCATGCGCGCATCCAGCGGACAAGGTCGTTGATCTCGGCCCAAACGCCCCAGACGTTGTTGATGGCGGCGGCGACATCGTCCCAGTCGCAATCGGCGCCGGCGACGTAGTCGTGCACCAGACGGCCCTCGACCAGCGCTAATTCGAGCACAAATGTGCTGAAGCCATGCTCAAGGGCCAGGTACTTGAACAACCGGGCCCGCCAGCGGTTCCACTCGTGGAGATAGTGGGCGCTCTCACCGACGGTGACGATCCGCTTTCTACCAATTACGTCGGCAATGAACCCGAGGTCATCGTAGTCGTCGTCGCGGCGCGGAATGGACAGGGAGACAGCCTGTCCCCGCGCCCATTCAACGAAGGCGTCGGAGGAAGGATCTTGCTGTTCGGATTCGCTCATGGCGCTATTGAAGCGCCTAGTTGGCCAGGGCCAGGGTGCTCGACAGGTGTTGGACGACTTCGCAGTCAAGCTGCTTGCGATTGAGAATTCGGCATGCCCGATGGGCTTCACGCCAGCTGACGCCGACGAAACGAGCGCGGAACAGATCGCCGTCGCCCTGCTCCACCGGGGTGATCAGAGACGCTGCGTTGGTGACGATGCCGGGGATGTGCTTGAGACTCTCGCTGATTGCCGCATAGGCGGCCTCAACACGAGAGAACGCACCGACCTGAATGGCCCAGGGACCCTTGGCGGCGATAACCGGTTTTTCCGGTGCCGGCGGCGGCGGTTGTCCTGAATCGGCCACCCGGCGGGCGCCCACATCGCCAAATACCTGATCCATCAGCTTGGCCATCTGACGATCCCGCTTCTTCGGCGAATAGGCGCCCAGCACGACCGCGAACAGGCGCTGGTCACCGCGCACCGCCGAGGCCGCCAGATTGAACTTCGAGGCCCGGATATAGCCGGTCTTCAGGCCATCGGCGCCGGAATAGGCGGCAACGAAGGTGTTGTGGCCACGATAGGTCTTGCCCCGATAGACAAAACTGGTCTCACCGAAATAGTGATAGTACTGGGGAAAATCGCGATACAGCGCGAAGGCCAGCTTGGCCAGATCACCGGCGGTGCTGAGCTGGCCTTTATTGGGCAAGCCCGTGGCGTTGCGGAACCGGGTTTTCGTCATTCCCAGGGCCAGGGCCTTCCTGGTCATAACGTCGGCGAATTCGCTTTCGGTGTTGGCCAGGGCTTCCGAGACAACCGTCCCCACGTCGTTGGCCGACTTGACGATCAGGGCCAGGATCGCCTCGCGCACGCGGATGCTTTGGCCCTTGCGCAAACCGAGCTTGGAATTGGGCTGGCCGGCGGCGCGCTTGGAAGCGAACAGCTTGGTCTCCAGGGTCAATTGCCCCCGGTCGATGGCCTCAAACAACAGATAGAGAGTCATCATCTTAGTCAATGACGCGGGATAATGGCGGTGATTTATGTTGCTTTGATAGAGCACGGCGCCGGTGTTACCGTCTATGACCACGGCCGCCGGGCTTGCCCGGACCGGCGATGACGAAACGACGATCACCGCGACCGCCAGGCAAATTGCCGCGATCGTTCCCCTGATTGCCGTTGCCACCCCTATACGCATTCGCTTGTGCACCACTCGATCGCGCGACGGTCCAAAAAATGAGCCGCTGTATTATTCGCGCTAATCATAGACTTCAAAAGGCGAATCGGGCAGAGGCTAGCTAATATTTCTGCGCCTGTCCATACCCTGAAGAAAAGACGTGGTGGCTGACCAGCAATCGCGGCTGGTTTTGCATCTCTATGCTTTGAATCGCGAAACGTCACGTATTTCCGACGTTCCCTGACCATGAAGACGACTGTATGGGGCCACCGAAACGGACATCTATGTCTAAAGAACAAATATTGCTTAACAACGAGTTAACGACAGGCATACCGCCGTATCAAAGGCGCCTTGCCTGACGCCGGTAGGCCGAATTTGCCGACCCCCGGCAATACTTGCCGACCCAACCTCTTCCTAGGCCTGCGGTTCCTGGTACAGGGTGTCGAAGGTGCTCTCCCACCTTTCGCCCGAGGCGACGCCACAGGAAATTCCGTTGGGCGTGGTCACGATGATGGTCCACGAGCCGGTCCGCGACACGACGACTTCAAGCAGGCCACCGCCGGTGGTAAGGCCCATGGCGACCGGCGCTTCCTCGTAATTGGACGAGAGATGTTCAAGAAAATTGGCCCGGTCAACGCAGGGCGGTTGCTGCTGCGCCGTGGCCGGGAACGACCAGAGCACAATAACCAACGACGTGAGTAACAATCCAACGCGATACATTTGCTTACCCTCCATTTGGGGAGGCATGATCCTGTGTTAATAGCCGCAACAAATGTGCCAGTTTCGGCGATGTGTTCAATGCTAACGAAGTCTTAGCAAAGACAAACGAAACATTAGGCTCAGGACCTATTAATTTGATTGTATGAATTGGGATAGATTGATTCAAT
>CAZYDR010000006.1:27606-61026 GCA_964645285.1 uncultured Alphaproteobacteria bacterium | reverse complement strand
GCTGATTGTAGAAGGCCACCACCCGCTCGGCCGGCCGCGACAGGTTGGTGACGATTCCGCCTATAACGTAATGATTCTTATAGCAGAATCCGAGTGTATCGTCGTCAAATCAGAAGCCTATCTGGGCAATGCGGGATTAAATCGGTGCGCCGCCCTCTTCCTTGCGCTTGGCCACGTAGGCGTCGAGTTCTTCGGCGATGGCGGCGTCCATGGGCGGCGCTTCGTATTCCTTGAGCATCTGCTTCCAGATGCCGTTGGCCCGCTGGGTGGCGGTCAGAGAGCCGTGTTCTTCCCAGGTCTCGAAGTTGCGCCAGTCCGACACCAGGGGCTTGTAGAACGCGGTCTCATAGCGCTCCAGGGTATGGGCGGTGCCGAAGAAGTGGCCACCCGGGCCTGCTTCGGCCATGGCGGAAATTCCCAGGGTGTCGCCGTTGACCTCGATGGGGTCGAGGAAGGCGGCCATCATCTGCATCATCTCGGCGTCGATAATCATCTTCTCGTAGGACGCGGTGAGCCCGCCCTCAAGCCAGCCGGCGCCGTGCTGGACCATGTTGGTGTGACTCATCACCGTGGGCCATAGGGACATGCCGGATTCATAGGCCGCCTGGGCGTCCACCGTGTTGGAGGCATTGGTGTTGGATGACCGGTAGGGCACTTTGTAGCGCCGCGCCAACTGGCCACCGGCAAACACGGCGTTGGCGTATTCCGGGGTGCCGAAGGCCGGCGCACCGGACTTCATGTCGACGTTTGAGGTAAAGCCGCCATACATCACCGGCGTCCCCGGATTGACCAGTTGCGTGAGGGCTATGCCGACCAGGGCTTCGGCGTTCTGTTGGGCCAGGGCGCCGGCCAGGGTCACCGGGGCCATGGCGCCCATCAGAGTGAACGGCGTGATGGTCACCGGCTGGCGGGCGCGGGCCAGTTCGACGACGCCCTCCAACATGGGCCCGTCATAGCGCAGCGGCGAGTTGCAATTGACATTGCCGAGAGCGCTTGGTGAGGCCGCCAGCTCGTCGCGATTGATGCCCCGGACGATACACACCATGTTGATGCCGTCGTTGGTGCGCAGGCGGCCGAACGCCCCGGTACCGGTCACTTTGTCCGCCAGGGTAAGAGAGGCCCGCAGAGTATCCAGGTGGCGGGTTGTGGGGTCGAGATCGGTGGCCGCCACCGGGCCGCCATGAAGCGTATGAACGACGTTGAGGCATTGACCCAGGCGCATCAGGTCGCAGGCGTCCTCGAATGATCCACCGCGCCTGCCGCGATCGAGATTGCTGCTGAAACCGGGACCGCCGACGATGCCGAAATTTATGTTGTTGCCGCCGAAGGTGATCGACCGCTCCGGGGTGCGCGACGACAGGGTGAACTCGGACGGCGCCTTGGCGACAGCTTCCTCAATCATGGTCCGGTCGAAGCGCACATGGCGTTCTGCGCGGTCGACTTCGGCGCCGGCTGCCTGGAATAAATCCATGGCCTCGTCACACCACATGTCGAGGCCGAGGTTTTCCAGCACGTCGAGAGAAGCGTTGTGGATGTGCTCGATCTGGTCGGCGCTCAGCACCTCGATCGGCGGGTATGGGTTTTGGGTGCGGCGCCAGGGGCGCTGCACCGGTCCGGCGGGCGTACGTCGCGTGCGGCGGCGGGGTTTTTTACGAGCCATGGCGGATCCCCGGAATTCAGTGGCGCTCGCCGGCTGTCTTGCGGCGTTGTCCGATCAGCCTTATACGTTGCCCCAACCCGAGGTGGAAGAGGGTACGCGCCGGAAACCGGACCGCGACTGCTCTTCCGGAACATTAGGCGTCGTATGATGGATAGTCCCGGCACCACGGCCAGCGATAGCGGTCACGACGTCAGTCTTGGCGCGGTCATAAAGGCGACCAGCGCCCTGCTACTTCTCAATATCGGATCGGGCGCGCTGATGGCCATCGTCGGCGTTCGCCTGTCGGCGGAGGGCGCCAGCAGTCTGGTCATTGGCGCCATTACCTCAGCTTATTTCGTCGGCCTGCTCGGCGGCTCGGTATTCGGTGCCCGGGTGATCGATCGGGTCGGCCACATTCGCGCCTTCGCGGTCTACGCCGCCGGTGACGCCATCGCTATCCTGCTGCTGGTGTTCGCCGGCGATTCCATGATTGCCTGGATGGCCTTGCGCCTGGTCGCCGGCTACTGCATGGCCGGCCTCACCATGGTCGCCGAGAGCTGGCTCAACCACCGCTCGACCAACGCCACCCGGGGGCGGGTGCTGTCGGTCTACATCATCGTCATGAACGCCGCCTTCGCTACCGGACCGCTGCTGCTCAATTTTGGCGACGCGGCGGGCAGCGGCCTGTTGGTGGTCGCCGGCATCCTGTTTGTCGCGTCGCTGTTACCGGTGGCTCTGGGTCGCACCGGCAACCCCGAGATTGGCGAACAGGCGCGGCTCGGCATCGGCCGGCTGTTTTTCTCTCGCCCCTCGGGGTACTCGGGGTGCTGATTATCGGCCTGGTGGAAAGTGCGGTGTTCGGTCTCGGCGCGGTCTATGGCAATGCTATCGGCCTCGACGCGTCGCTCATTTCGGTGTTCCTCGCCGTCACCGTGGGCGGCGTGCTGGTCATGCAGTATCCCATCGGCGCTCTGTCGGACCGATTTGACCGCGAAATGATCATTTTGATTGTGTCCGCTACCGCGGCCCTGGCGGCGGCGTTGATCGCCATCGTCGGCTCCCCCGGCTATGGAATGTTGCTTGGCCTCGGTTTTGTGGTCGGCGGTCTGTCGAGCCCGCTCTATCCCTTAAGTGTTGCCGAAACCAACGATTGGCTCGAAGAAAACGAGTTGGTTCCCGCCGGCGCCGGCATGGTTCTGGCTTACAGCATCGGCGCCAGCATCGGGCCCCTGGCGGCGTCCGTGGTCATGGATCAGCGGGCCTGTTCGTCTTCGCCGCCGCCGCTTTGGCCGCGCTGGCGCTGTTCGCGCTTTACCGGGTGGTCAAGGGTCTGTCGAAACCGGTCGAGGAGCAGACCGATTTCTGGCCCGCCTCCTGGGTCACACCGGTGGCCGCCGAGATGGACCCGCGCGGCCCCGACGAGCCCGACTACGACGAGGGCGCCGAGGAATACTGGGAAGACGAAGAGGAGACGGAAGACGAGGGGTAGCGACGCCTATGCCGCCGCTTTCTCTTCTTCCTTGCGCCGGGCGATGAAGGCCTTGAGTTCTTCGTCGATGGCCGGGTCCAGGGGCGGTTGCTCGTAGTCCTTGAGCATCTGCTTCCAGATGCCGTTGGCCCGCTGGGTGGCGTCGGCGCTGCCCGCTTCCTCCCATGATTCGAAGTTGCGCCAGTCCGACACCATGGGCTCGTAGAACGCGGTCTCGTAGCGTTCCAGAGTGTGGGCGGTACCGAAGAAGTGGCCGCCGGGCCCGGCCTCGGCCATGGCGTCGAGACCAAGCGTGTCGGTGTTGACCTCGATGGGGAGAAGCGTTTCGGCCATCATCTGGAGCATTTCCGCGTCGATGATCATCTTCTCGAAGGACGCGGTTAGCCCGCCTTCAAGCCAGCCGGCGCCCTGGTGGATGACGTTGGCGTGGCCCATCATGGTGGCCCAGATCGACATTTCGGATTCATAGGCTGCCTGGGCATCGACCGCGTTGGAGGTGTTGACGTTGGATGAGCGGTAAGGGAGGCCGTAAAACCGGGCGAGTTGACCGCCGGCTAGGGCCGCCTGGGTGCATTCCGGCGTGCCGAAGGCCGGCGCGCCGGTCTTCATATCGACGTTCGAGGTGAAGCCGCCATAGACCGTGGGCGCGCCGGGCGCGGCGATCTGGACCACGGCGGTGGCAGCCAGGGCCTCGGCGTTCTGCTGGGTCAGCGCTCCGGCGATGGTCGCCGGCGCCATGGCCCCTGACAGGGTGAACGGGGTGATCGCCACCGCTTGGCCGGCCCGCGCCATCTCGATCATGCCATCGGCCATGGCGCCGTCGAGCAGCAGCGGCGAGTTGGTGTTGATCATAGTCATGATGGCCGGCTCAAAGGCCAGTTCTTCGCGCGTTTTGCCGAGGGCGATGCAGGCCATGTCGATGCCGTCAATGCAACGCTGGACGCTCAGGGCATATGTCCGCCACGCCATGTCGGTGAGAGTGGCGAAGGCGTAATAGGCGTCGAGATGGCGGGTCGGCACCGGCAGGTCCTGGGGCTCCACTGGGTAGCCGCCAAGGAAGTGGATGATGTTGAGGTCCTGGGCGAGGCGCAGGAAGTTGCAGAAATCGTCATAGGTACCGGGCCGCCGTCCACGGTCCAGGTCCGAGCAGTTGGGTGTGCTGGAGATCGGCGTGATGGCGATGCGGCTGCCGCCGATGGGGACGTCGTTGGCCGGGTTGCGGGCGTGGAGTGTGAATTCCGACGGCGCCTTGGCGACCCACTTGGTAATCAAACCCCGATCGAAACGAACCTGGCCGGTGGCGCGGTCCACATCGGCGCCGGCTGCTTTCAGCAGATCAAGGGCCTGGTCGGACAGAACCTTCATGCCGAGATTTTCAAGCACTTCGAGAGAGGCTTCGTGGATGCTCTCGATCTGATCGTCGCTCAACACCGCGATGGGCGGGTAGGGGTTGGTGATGATGCGCCGGGAAAGCTGCTTCAGCCGCGCACTGCCGCGTTTCTTTTTTTTGCGCCGTCGGGTGGTATCGCGGGCCATGTTGCTACGCCGCCCCGGCCATGAAATTGTCCAGGAACCCGGCGATCCACTTGGCCTGGGCCGGGTCATGGGCGGCGCGAATGGCGTCCTGCTCTTCGCGCGATTGCACGCCGGGTTTGTCCCACCGCGACGGCTTGCTGTCCTGCCAGCGGGTGAAGCCGATGGGCGTGACCTCGGGATGGAATTGGAAGGCGTAGGTGGTATCGCCGTAGCGGTAGGCCTGGTTCGCATAGGCTTCGCTGCGGGCGAGATGGACCGCGCCATGGGGCAGGTCGAAAGCGTGGTAATGGTCCTCGGTGACGATCAGGCCATCGGGGATTATGTCGCGGCCCGCCGCGCTCACGTCGAGGCGGTAATAGCCAAACTCGTGTAGACCATGATCGGGCGGTCCGATGGCGGCGCCCAGGGCATGGGTAATCATGTGCCCGCCCAGGCAGATGCCGATGGTGCGCACGCCCTTGGTCATGCAGGCCTCGATCCAGGCGGTCTCGGCGGCGAGCCAGGGGAATCTGTCCGTATGCCAGTCGCGCGCATCCGACGGTTCGCCGCCGCCGTAGAGCACGGTGGCGGCGACGCTGTCGTCGGGCTCACCAAGGTCGTCGCCCTTGAACGGTTGGCGCCAATCCAGGTCATAGCCGAGCGCCGCGAACTTCGCCGAGACCCGGTCATCCTTCGGTGAATCACTATGGGTGATGAGAACAACCCGCCGCGCCATGAAACTTCCTCGCTCCAACGTTAATCTTCGACGAAACCTAGGGCTGCCCCAGTTGCTTTGCAAACAATGCTTCGTGTTCCGGGGCGGTTGACGGCAAGATAGCCGGCCATGAACCGCAAGCAACGCCGCGCCGCCGCCAAGCAAGGCGCTCCGAGAAATGCCGAGGCGTTTTATGGTTACGTCCCGAGGGTTGGTGTAAGAGCGTCGCCCGCAAGATCGACTCGGACACTTTCGGGCGCAGGATGGCCATCCTCCGCCGGGTCGAGGGCAGTGTCCTGTGGCTGCTGCCCGATAGCGATGAGGTGCTCGCCACCCTGCGGATCGAGGCCGCCAAACACGTCATCGAGCCGGCCCGCCTGATCCCTGTGCCGCGTACCGACCCGCTGACCCATGTATCGCGCGGCGCTCTGGCGGACCTGTTCCTCGATACCTTCGTCTGCAACGCTCACACCACCGCCAGCGACGCTTTGTGGAGCGGCTTGCCGGTGCTCACATACCCCGGAGAGACCTTCGCCTCGCGGGTCGCCGCCAGCATCGTCAGCGCCGCCGGCCTTGCCGAACTGGTCTGCTCATCGGCCGATGACTACGAAGAAACCGCCGTGGCCCTGGCCCAAGATCCCGAGCGCCTGGCCGCGCTGCGCCAGCGCCTGATGGAAACCCGCGAAACCTGCCCGCTGTTCGACACCGCTGCCCTGGTCCGCGACCTGGAGGCCACCTATCGCGCAATGATCTAGGTGTCGGTGGCGCCGCCTTCTTCCTTGCGCCGGGCTACGAAGGCCTGGAGTTCCTCGTCGATGGCCGAGTCCAGGGGCGGCTGCTCGTCGTCCTTGAGCATCTGCTTCCAGATGCCGTTGGCCCGCTGTGTGGCGGTCAGGGCGCCGTGTTCCTCCCAGGTCTCGAAGTTGCGCCAGTCGGAGACCAGGGGTTCGTAGAACGCGGTCTCGTAGCGCGCCAGGGTATGGGCGGTGCCGAAGAAATGGCAGCCGGAACCGGCCTCGGCCATGGCGTCGAGACCCAGGGTGTCGGTGTTGACCTCGATAGGCTGGAGGAACGCGGCCATCATCTGGAGGATTTCGGCGTCGATAATCATCTTCTCATAGGACGCACAGAGCCCACCTTCTAGCCAGCCGGCGCCGTAAAGAATCATGTTGGCATGGCCCATGACCGCGGCCCAGGTGGACATCTCGGACTCGTAGGCCGCCTGGGCGTCGGGCGCATTGGAGGCGTTGGCGTTGGATGACCGGTAGGGCAGATTGTAGCACCGGGCAAGCTGGCTGCCGGCCAACGCCGCCTTGGCATACTCCGGTGTACCGAAGGCCGGTGCGCCGCTCTTCATATCGACGTTCGAGGTAAAGCCGCCGTAGATCACCGGCGCGCCGGGCTTGATCATCTGGGTAAAAGCGTTGATCGCCAGGGCCTCGGCGTTCTGCTGGGCCAGGGCGCCGGCCAGGGTGAACGGCGTTACCACCACCACCTGGCCGGCCGCCGACATTTCCATTAGTCCCTCCAGCATGGGGCCATCGACAAGCCGCGGCGAGTTGACGTTAACCACCGACAGCAGACCCGGCTCGCGGACCAGTTGCTCACGGTTCACGCCGCGGGCGATGGCCAGCATGTCGATACCGTCACTGATGCGCTGGCGGCCCAGGGAATAGGCGTGCCAGGCCCGGTCGGTCAGGGTGATATAGCCGTAGTGGGCGTCCAGATGGCGGGTCGCCGGTGGCAGGTCCACGGGCTCGACCGGATAACCGGAAATAAAATGGAGAACGTTGAGGCTCTGGGTAAGGCGCAGCAGATCGCAGAAATCCTCATAGGTGCCGGTGCGCCGTCCCCGGTCCAGATCCGATACGTGGGGCGGGCTGGCGACGGGGCAGAAATTGATGTTGTTGCCGCCCAGCACCACGCTATGGGCCGGGTTGCGGGCGTGAAGCATGAATTCGGCCGGGGCGTGGGCGATGTATTCTTCGATCAAGCCACGGTCGAAGCGCACCATCTGGCTCGCCCGGTCGACATCGGCGCCGGCGGCCTCGAGGCGGTCAAGGGCGGTGTCGGACAATATCTTGAGGCCGAGTTCTTCGAGGACCTGTAGCGAGGCCAGATGAATGGCCTCGAGCTGATCGGCGCTCAGAACTTCGATCGGCTTATAAGGGTTCTTGAGATTGCGCCACGGTAGTTGCTTGAGACCGCCGCTATCACACGTCCGCCGGCTTTTCGCGCCATGTTTTCCCGCCTTTTCGATCGCCTTTGAAGCGGCACGGTACGCGTGCTTCCGGGCTTTGTAAACGCGACTTAATCGAACTTGCCGGAGCTTCGAATTGGCCCTAGTGTCATTTGAATTCTGGCTGGGCCAGCGCGGTATTTCTCAGGCCGCCGGATCCCAGAATTCTCAAGCAGCAGGATGGCCACCATGTCCCCTATTCCCTCATCAACCGGCACCGTCGTGGTCGGCGCCGGCATTCACGGCCTCAGCACCGCCTGGCACCTGGCCATGGAGTTCAAGGCGCGGGGCAAGGGAACGGGCAGGGATGTGGTGCTGATCGACAAATCCGGTCCCGGCGCCGGCGCCACGGGCATCGCCTGCGGTTGCGTGCGCAACTTCTACATGACCGAGCCGCTGCACGCGATCCTGCGCCATTCGGTCGATGTCTGGATGCATGACCCGGTCAACTTCGGCTTCCAGCAGGTCGGCTATATCTCCTGCGGCGAAGCCAATCAGATTGACGACTACGCCAAGATCGGCGAGAGCCAGAACGCCGTCGATTATCCCTCCGACGTCTACGTCGGCAAGGACGCCAAGAATTTCCTCAAGGGCACCTGGCCCGACTTCAAGACCGACGATATCGAGGTCGCCATTCACGAGCGCCTGTCGGGCTACGCCGGCACCATGCAGGTCTGCAATGGCATGGCTGAAAAGTGTCGCCAGCAGGGTGTCCAGGTGATCACCGGAGTCGAGGTTACCGGCTACGATACCCAGGGCGGCATCGTAAAGGCGGTGCATACGGACGCCGGCGACATCAACTGCGATTCCGTGGTGCTGGCGCTCGGCGCCTGGACGCCGAAACATTGGGAGATGCTCGGTAAGCCCGACCATCTCGACATGCACTATGCGGACGGCGGCGTCACCGAGGGCCAGGATATGTGGACCTACTGGCGGCTGCTTGAAGGCGAGCTCTACCACGATCAGCCCTACCGCACGGATGAGGGCCGCGATCCGCCGGTTCTCCACGTCGAGTTGATGACCACCCCGGTGGTTGACGAGAACGCCAAGGAGCTTGCCGACCATACCTATATCTATTGGAAGAACGGCGCCGAGCGCATGGACAAGCCCGGCCTTCAGGGCGGCACCATTCCAATCAAAATCGGCCCCAAGGCCACGGTTGATCCCTACGGCCATGCCAACGACGAATATCAGGCCGAGCCGTGGTTCGCCGATTACATGTGCGCTTCCATGGCCCAGCTCATGGGCCGCTTCGAGGGCCAGCGCAGCCAGTTTCGGGATCGCCGCAACGGTGGCATCGGCGCCTTCACGCCTGACAACGTGCCGATATTCGACTGGATCATGCCCAACGTCTACATGATCGCCGACTCCAACCACGGCTTTAAGATGACCGGCGTTGGCAAGCTGGTATCGCGCCTGCTGGCCGGCGACAGCAAGGTCGCCGAGCTTGAACCCTTCGCCTTCAGCCGTTTCGCCGAAGGCCGCACTTTCGGGGCCAGCAACAGCAACTGCCCCTGGGTCTGACGATTATGCCGCGCCCATTGCTCTGACCCCCGGTCAACTCGCCCTCGGCCATATGCGCGGCCTTGGCGAGACGGCCCAGGTAACTCTCGATCCGGCCTGCTATGCAATCGTCGATAAGGCGAGTGCTGCGGTTGACGCCATCATCGCCGGCGACGCCCAGGTCCATGGCGTCAACACCGGCGTCGGCAGTTTGGCCAATCAGGCCATCTCGGCCGAGATGGCCAGCGAGATGTAGCGCCGGTTGATAGTGTCTCATTCGGCGGGCACCGGGCCTTTGCTCGACGACGCCACCGTGCGCCGGGCCATGATTATGAAGATCAATGTTCTGGCGCTGGGATACTCGGGCATGCGTCGCGAGGTCATCAACGCCCTGCTGACGCTCTACAACGCCGACGTCCTGCCGTGCATTCCGGCCAAGGGCTCGGTGGGTGCCAGTGGTGATCTGGCGCCGCTTGCCCATATGGCGTTGATTCTGCTCGGCGTCGGCGACGCGCGGTCGGGCGGCGAAATCATTAGCGCCTCCGAAGGTCTGATCCGGGCCGGCCTTGAACCAACCGTGTTCGGCGCCAAGGAGGCGCTTTGCATGCTCAACGGCACCCAGATATCAGCGGCCCTCGCGCTCGACGGCCTGTTCGCCGCCGAGAACGTGTTCGCCGCCGCCGTGGTTGCCGGCTCCCTGAGCATCGACGCGACGCTGGGCAGCGACGTGCCGTTCGACGCCAGGATCAATGAAATCCGCCGCCAGCAGGGCCAGATCGATAGCGCCGCTACCTATCATGGTCTGTTGTCGACCAGCGAAATTCGCGACTCCCATGTCAATTGCGAGCGGGTGCAGGACCCCTATTCCCTGCGCTGCCAGCCGCAGATCATGGGCGCCTGTCTCGACCATCTGCGCTTCGCCGCCGGTATCTTCGGCCGCGAGCTTAACGCGGTGACCGACAATCCGTTGATGTTCGTGGACAGCGACGAGGTGTTGTCCGGCGGCAATTTCCACGCCGAGCCCCTGGCCATGGCGGCCGATACCCTGGCCCTCGCCATCGCCGAGACCGGCGCCTTGTCCGAACGCCGCATCGCCCTCATGAACGACGAGAACTTCAGCCAGCTACCGCCGTTCGTGGTAGCCGAGCCGGGCCTCAACTCGGGCTTTATGGAGGCCCAGGTGGTGGCCGCCGCCCTGACCAGCGAGAACAAGGCACTGGCCGATCCGTCTAGCGTCGACAGTCTGCCGACCTCGGCCAATCAGGAGGACCACGTGAGCATGGCGACCTACGCGGCGCGGCGGTTATCTGACATGGCCGACAACGCCGCCGCAATCGTCGCCATTGAGTTGTTGGGCGCCGCCCAGGGCATCGAGTTCCGTCGCCCGCTGACCTCGTCGGAAACTCTGGAGGAGGCCCACGCCCCGATCCGTTCGGAGGTGCCGGCGCTTGACCAGGATCGCCATTTTGCCCCCGACCTTGAGGCCATCAAGGCCCTGGTCGTGGCCGGTGCGTTCAACCACATGATGCCGTCGGGAATTCTCCCCAGCCTAAGCTAACGCGGCGATCGCTTTCCGATAGTTTTCGGCAATTTTGTCTTCGTCATGATGATGGCCATCCCGCACCAGCCAGCGGCCGCCGACCATGACGTGGTCGATGGAGTTGGTATTGCCCGAGAACACCAGGGAATCGAGCAGTACATCCCCCTGACGCCCGGCGAGTTGCGGATGATCGCCGTCGAGCACCAGGAGATCGGCGCGAGCACCGGGCTCCAATGCGCCGATGGGCCGGGCCAGGGCCCGGGCGCCGCCGGCTAGGGCCGCCCGCCACAGGGCCGCGCCGACTGAGCCGCTTTCACCGACAGGCATGATATTTCGGCGCTCGACTTTCAGCCGCTGGCCGTATTCCAGCCAGCGCAGTTCCTCCACCGGACTGATCGAGACGTGACTATCCGAGCCGATGCCCAGGGCGCCGCCGGCGGCGACATAGGCGAACAGGGGAAACAGGCCGTCGCCGAGATTGGCCTCGGTGGTCGGGCAGAGGCCGGCAACCGCGCCGGATCGCGCCAGGGCCAGGGTTTCATCGCCAGTCATATGAGTAGCGTGGACCAGACACCAGCGCCGCGACACCGCGGCATTGTCGAGCAGCCACTGGACCGGCCGCGCGCCGCTCCAAGCCAGGCAGTCGTCGACCTCGCGCTGTTGCTCGGCGATGTGAATGTGGATCGGCGCCGCGCCGTCGAGAGCGTCGAGGGCGGTGGTGGTTTCGGCCATGAGCTCCGGTGTCACCGCGCGCAGGCTGTGCAGCGCCATGCCGATGCGGATCTGGCGGTCGTGAGCGTGATCCCTCGTCAGCCCCTCGACCAGGGCCATGAAGTCGTCGCCGCCGTGGAGAAAACGCTGCTGTCCGGCGGCCGCCGGCTCGCCGCCAAAGCCGCCATGAGCGTAGAGTACCGGCAGATGAGTGAGGCCGATGCCGGTGGCCCGGGCCGCCGCGATGATGCGCCGCGAGGTCTCGGTCGGATCGTCGTGGGGGCTGCCGTCGGGGCCGTGATGCAGGTAATGGAACTCACCGACAGCGGTGTAGCCGGCCTTGAGCATCTCGACGTAAAGCTGGGCGGCGATGGCTTCCATCGCGTCCGACGACAGGCGGTCGACGAAACCGTACATCACCTGACGCCAGGTCCAGAAACTGTCGTCCGACGGCCCGGCACGCTCGGCAAGACCGGCCATGGCGCGCTGGAAGGCATGGCTGTGCAGATTGGCCATGCCGGGGATCACCGGCCCGGAAAGGCGCTCGGCATGGCCCGGTTTACTGTTGGCGGTGACCGCCGCCAAATCGCCGTTGTCGGCAATGTCGAAGCTCACGTTGGCGGCCCAGCCGGTGGGCAACAGCGCGGTCTCGGCGAACAGGGTGGTCATGGCAGGATTACTCGGCGTCGATTGCGGCGGCGGCAAGAATTTCGGCCCGGCTACCCCGGGGCGGCGCGATGCCATCGGTTACAATAGATCGTTTGAGGGCCTTGGCCTCGCTGCCTTGGAGATCGATCTTACGATTCCAGCCCTGGGTGAACAACGCACCCGATGCGCCCAGGTCGAGGCAGGTGACGTAGCGCGGCTGGCGATAGGGCTCGAGGCTCAGGCCCATGAGGTCGCGGGCCGCGTTGTAGCCGGCGAAGCGGCCCATGGTCAGGGCGTGCTGGCATGACATCAGCGCGAGATTGTCGTCATCCACATAAGCGCGGGCAACATCGCCGGCGGCGTAGACGTGATCGACCCCGGTGACGCGCAGGGTCTCGTCCGTCGACAGGCGGCCGAGCTCGTCGGTCTCTACGCCGAGCGCCGCCGCCAGTCCGCTGGCCCGCATGCCGGTGGTGACGATGGTGGTGCGGGCCGGAATGCGGGCGCCGTCGGCCAGGGTGACGCCATCGCCGTCGATGGCGGCTACCGTGGAATACAGCATGACGTCGATCCGGGCCTCGGCCAGGGCAGCCTCGATAATCGGCCGCGGATTGTCGCCAAGCTCGGAACCCACGGCGTCGCTCCGCTCGACCAGCACCACCCGGGCGGCGTCGGCGGTTGCCTGACCCTCGTGGGCGGCGATGCGCTGGCGCATTTCTGTGGCCAACTCGATACCTGTGAACCCGCCGCCAATGATAACAATTGAATGAGGCGCCGGCCTGGCAAGAGCCTCGGCAAGATGGGTGTCGAGGGCCACGGCGTCGTCGTAGCTGTCAATATTCCAGGCGTGCTCGCCATACCCTGGTACGGGCAGGGGGCCAAGTACGCTTCCGGCCGCCAGGATCAGTCGGTCATAGGCTAAGGTTGAGCCATCGGCCAGGGTCACCGCACGGTTGGCGGTATCAATGGTTTCGGCGCCACCTTCCACAAAGCCTACGCCGGCCGGATCCAGACTGGGTTCCAGGGCATCGCGCAGCGTCGCCGGACTGGCTTCGTACAGGCGCGGCCGGTTGGTCAGGTAGCCGTCGCGCGACACCAGAGTGATGTCCAAATCGCCGCCGTGACGGTCGGCCTGGGCCGCCGCCGCCAGTGACGCCCACATCCCGGCATAGCCGCCGCCGATGATTAACAGATGAGACATGAACCGTTGAGCCCCTCCGTGGCCGGGCGTTCAGAATCGCGTGTTGCCATAAGACTATTTCAATGCGCTGCCGAACTGGATAAAATTCGCGCCGCGTTTCACTAACCAGTACCCGAAAGACCAACAGCCGTGAGCACAGAGACCGCCAGCCCATCGGGGCTTGAAAACGCCGCCGTGACCCTGCAGTCGATTGTCGATCAGGTTATCGATGTGGTGACCGTTTACGGTCTCGATGTGCTGGGCGCCATTATTCTGCTGGTTGTCGGCATCAAGGCGTCCGGTTGGGTGTCCCGAATTGTCGCCACGGCGCTGGCCCGCACCGGCAAGATTGACAGTACGCTGATCAGCTTCTTTTCTTCGGCCACCAAATACGTCACCCTGGCGTTCGTCGGCATCGCGGTTCTCAACCAGTTCGGGGTCCAGACCGCCAGTCTGATCGCCCTATTGGGTGCCGCCGGCCTGGCTATTGGTCTGGCGCTCCAGGGGACGTTGTCCAATGTGGCGGCCGGGGTAATGCTGCTTATATTCCGCCCCTTCAAGGTCGGCGATTATGTCGAGGCGGCGGGCTATGCTGGTAGTGTTCGCGCGCTCAACCTGTTTTTCACGTTGATGGCGACGCCCAACAATATTCAGATTTCAGTACCTAACTCGCAAATCTGGGGTGGCTCGATCCGCAACTATTCAGTCAACCCGACGCGCCGGGTGGATTGGGTCTTCGGGGTTTCCTACAGCGCTGATCTCGATGCCGCTACGGCCGCCATTCTGGACGTGCTGTCCAGTGACGAACGCACCCACGACGACCCCGAGCCGTTTGTCGCGGTATCCGAACTTGGCGATAGTTCGGTGAATATCATTGCCCGCGTGTGGACTGATTCAGGTGACGCCTGGGCGACCAAGTTAGATCTGACCAAGGCGGTCAAGGAACGCTTCGATAAGGACGGCATCGAAATTCCCTTCCCGACTCGGACTGTCTATATGCAGTCGGACGGCTAGTTCGGTCGGTAGCGGAAAAATTCGTCCAGGTCCGGCTGTTCGTCGAACAAAACCTCATCGGGACCAAACGTCATCCAGGGCTGTGCACTCGATGTCCAGACGTGGCAGCCGGGACGCAGCCAACTGGTGTCGTCCAGGGTGCCGGGTTTGATGTTCACGAATGGAACATCGCCGTCGGCGGTGAACCATTGATGATAGATGCGTGACCCGTAGGCGGAGCAGAAGTAACAGCGAAATTTCCGTCCGTGCCCCGGCCTGATGAAATGGTCGAGATCGTCCTGCTCAATGGTGAACGCCTCCCGCCCGATGACCAGCGCCATGCCAAAGGCGGCGCCCGACTGCGACTGGCATTTTGTACAATGACAGGCGTAGATCATCATTGGGTCGTCACCCAGGTGGTACCGCACTTGACCGCATTGGCACCCGCCACTTTGCGTCTTCGTCATCGCAATCTCCCTCTACAAACCGGCCGTCAGCGATTGTTTTCGAGGTGCGGTCGAGCTGCAAGGCCGGTTGCGCCCGAGGGCGTTCGCCGCTTAGCCTGAGCTGCGAGGGAGATCGACCATGAGCGGCGTAAATGAACGTTGGGACGGACTGTGGGTCAATAATGCCCGGTTGGCGACCATGGTTAGTGGCGGCGCCGCTTACGGGGCCATCTCTGATGGTGCTATAGCTGTCGCCGATGGGCGCATCGCCTGGGTTGGACCGAGCGCCGATCTGCCCTATGAGACCGCCGATACGGTCCACGACGCGGGTGGGCGCTGGATTACACCGGGTCTGGTCGATTGCCATACCTACATCGTCCATGGTGGCGAGCGCTCGCGCGAGTTTGAATTGCGGCTTGAAGGCGCCAGCTACGCGGCGATATCCCGGGCCGGCGGCGGCATTGTCTCGACCGTGGCTCAGACCCGTGCGGCCAGCGAAGACGAGCTGTTCACCAGCGCCGCCCGGCGCATCGCCGACCTCCAGGCCGAGGGGGTCACCACCCTGGAGATCAAATCAGGCTACGGCCTCGACCTCGATACCGAGATCAAAATGCTGCGTGTCGCCCGGCGCTTGGGCGAGGTGCTGCCGATTACCGTGCGCACCAGTTTTCTCGGCGCCCACGCCCTGCCGACCGAGTACGATGGACGCGCGGGCGACTACATCGATTTCGTCGGCCGCGAGGTCATGCCGGCGGTTCATGGCGAAGGCTTGGCCGACGCGGTTGACGGTTTTTGCGAAACCATCGGCTTCACCCTAGCCGAGACAAAGAAGGTATTCGAGGCGGCGGGCGATCTCGGGTTGCCGGTCAAACTCCACGCCGAGCAACTATCGGATATGGGCGGCGCTCAACTCGCCGCGGCTCATGGTGCGCTAAGCGCGGATCATCTCGAGTTTCTCTTCCCGGGCGGGGTCCGCGCCATGGCCGAGGCCGGCACGGTAGCGGTGCTGTTGCCCGGCGCGTTCTACTTCCTGCGCGAAACTCAACTGCCGCCCATGGACGCCTTTCGTGACCATGGCGTTCCCATGGCCATATCGACAGATGCCAATCCCGGCTCGTCGCCGGTGAGCTCGCTTTTGCTGATGGTCAACATGGCCTGCACCCTGTTCCGTATGACCCCGGAGGAAGCTCTGGCCGGGGTCACCCGCAACGCCGCCAGGGCCCTGGGTTTGGCGGACAGTCACGGCACTCTTGAAGCAGGCAAGGTGGCGGATTTCGTGTTGTGGGATATCGAACAGCCGGCTGAGTTGGCCTATCGTATCGGCGCCAACCCTTGTTACCGGGTGGTCAAGGATGGGGCCGAGGTCGACATCAAGAGGGATTAAGGGAATGTTTCATCTTTATTACACGCTGGAATCGACGGCCATGGGCTGTCACGCGGCGCTGGAGGAAATCGGCGCGCCGTTCGAGCTGCACCCCGTCGATACGGTCAACCCGCGACCGCCGGAATACCTGGCGCTCAATCCCAACGGCAAGGTGCCGACCCTGATTGACGAGCGCGACGACGGCGAACGCCTGATGATGTTCCAGTCCGGCGGTATCCTGCTCTATCTTGCCGACCGCCATCCCGAGGCGGCTTTGGCGCCGCCGCCGGGCAGCCGTGGTCGGCGCTTGTGTTACCAGTGGCTCGCCCTCCTCGGCGCGGACTTCAGCGTCTGCGACCTCTACCTCCACACCCTGTCGCGCTGGCAGCCAACCGGCTTTCCCGCCTTCGACGAATTTCCCAACGCCGCCCGCTGCGCCGCCCTTGTCGCCGAACGCCCGGCGGTCCAGCGTATGATGGCCGTGCAGTGTCCGGAGGCCGCATGAACGACCAACAGATCGCGGCCATTCGGACCCAGTGGGCCAAGGTTCGGGGCGATGTGGAGCGCCATATGCGCCTCATGTGGGAGCATCCCGAGTTGCCCAACATGGAAACCGTGGCCGCCGGACGTCTGGCGGACTGGCTTGAAGGCGTTGGCTTCGAACTTGAGCGCGGCGCCTGTGGCGTGCCCACCGCCTTCATTGCCCGCTGGCGTCAGGGTGACGGTCCGCGCATCGCCATGCTGCTGGAATACGATGCCCTGCCGGGCACCGACAATACCGCCGTCAGTCGCCGCGAGGTACGGGGCGAGCGTGCCGGCCATGCCTGCGGCCACAATCAGATCGGCGCCGCCAACGCCGGCGCCGCCATCGCCGCCAAGGCGGCCATGATCGAGCTCGGCATTGGCGGCGAGATCGTGGTATACGGCTGCCCGTCCGAGGAGATCGTCTGGGGCAAGGTGGTGATGTTCGAACGCGGTGCCTTCCATGGCATGGACGTCATCCTCACCTCCCATGGCGATGGCCGCAACGGCGCCGCGTCCATGCCCTGCAAGTCGGTGTGGAGCAGCGAGTTCGTGTTCATGGGGGAGGCGGGGCACGGCGGCCGGCCGCCCAAGAACAACGCCCTCGATGCCGCCGAATTGGCGGTCCAGTCCATGGAACGCCTGCGCGCCCATCACTTCCCCGACACCAGTGTGGAGCATGTGTTGCGGGTCGGCGGCCATATGCCGTCGGTGACCACCGACGAGGCGCGGGTCTGGCTGGTGGTGCGTCACGAGGACTTCGACTGCGCCGGCGAGGTCTACCGCTTCGCCGCCAAAATTTTCCAGCGCGCCTCCGACAGCGCCGAGACATCCATGCGCGAGCAGTTCATCGCTTCGACCCGGGGCTACCTGCCCAACCACGCCCTGGGCCGGAAGCTTCAGCGCAACCTTGAAATCGTCGGGCCGCCGCAATGGTCGGCCGATGATCTAACCTGGATGGCGGAACTATGCAGCGCCATTCGTCCCGGCGGCGGCTTCGATCTCGACCGGGGTCTGGCGTTCCACACGGACGGTGTCGATCCTTACGGTCAGGACGACGGCGAGGTCAGTTGGCGCATTCCCCTGGCCCGGGCCAACTGGGCGGCGCCCAACCAGATTCCCTATCATAACTGGGCCTACACGGCTCTGACCGGCCACACCGCCAGTGATCCCGGCCCGCTCATGGCGTCCGAGGCGCTGGCGCTGGCCACAGTTGATTTGTGTCTTGAGCCGATGGTCATAGATGAAGCCAAGGCGGAACTGGCCGAGCGGGTCGGCGGCGCCGCCCTGACGCCGGCGCGCTACGGCGCGTATCAAACCTTCACACGGAACCCGGAAAGCTTCTGGGATTCCACCTGGACCGAGACTACCAATTTTGGCGACTAGCCTGCCCGATCCAGCGTCGGTCGATCTGGCGCCCCAGACGCCGATTCCGGTCAGCGTTCTTTCGGGCTTTCTCGGCAGCGGCAAGACCACCCTGATCCGCCGTCTGCTGGCCAATCCGACTGCCCGCGACACCGCCGTCATCGTCAACGAGTTCGGCGAAGTCGGTCTCGATCATCTGCTGGTCGAGACCGCCGAGGAGGACACGGTGCTGCTCGGTAACGGCTGTCTGTGCTGCGCCACCCATGGCGATCTGGTGCAGGCCCTGCGCTCCCTACTCGATCGCCGTGAACGGCGCGAGCTGCCGGCTTATGAGCGGGTCATCGTCGAGACCAGCGGCTTGGCCGATCCCGGACCGATTCTGCAGACCCTCATGTCTGACCCCCTGCGGCTCAGCCGCTACCATTTGGCCGGGCTGGTCACCGTAGTCGACGGGGTGGTCGGCGAGAAAACTCTGGCGACCTACGGCGAGGCGGAGAGGCCGGCCCGGCTCGCCGACCGGTTGCTGATATCCAAGGGCGATCTCGCGGCGGTAAAGGATCTCGCGGTGACATTGAGCGAATTGGCGCCCACAACCATTCTTGATGGCGGTGTACCGGACCCGGCCTTGTTGTTCGACTTCCCGCCGGACGAGCCACGGGAACAAAGTTTCGACGGCGCCGCTCACAGCGAAGGGATCATCACCATCGCCCGAACCTTCGATCAGCGGTTCACCAAGCAACAGCTTGAGACCTGGCTGAGCTTTTTGGTCGCGCATTACGGCGAGCGTATCCTGCGGCTCAAGGGCATCTTCCGTATTGTCGGCGAGGACCGCGCCCTGGCCGTCCATGTGGTCCAGCATGTACGCCACCGACCTCAGTCGCTCGACCACTTGTCCGACAATCAGCCGGCGGGACAGGTTGTGATTATCGGATCGTCATTCGACGAGTCCGAGGCTGACCAATTATTTGCCCCGCTACTCGCCTAACATCGGCAGGTTGAGATCGTGCTCGCGGGCGCAGTCGATGGCGTCCTGGTAGCCGGCGTCGGCGTGGCGCATGACGCCGCTGGCCGGATCGTTGGTCAGCACTCGCTCGATACGCCGGGCCGCGTCATCGGTCCCGTCGCAGACAATGACCATACCGGCGTGTTGCGAGAAGCCCATGCCGACGCCGCCGCCATGGTGGATCGACACCCAGGTCGCGCCCGAGGCGCAGTTGAGCAGGGCGTTGAGCAGGGGCCAGTCGGATACCGCGTCGGTGCCGTCCTTCATGCCTTCGGTCTCGCGGTTGGGGCTGGCTACCGAGCCTGAATCCAGGTGGTCGCGACCGATCACCACCGGTGCGGTGAGTTCGCCGCTGGCCACCATTTCGTTGAAGGCGAGGCCGAGGCGGGCGCGCTCGCCGAGACCGACCCAGCAGATGCGTGACGGCAGGCCCTGGAACGGGATGCGTTCACGGGCCATGTCAAGCCAGCGGTGGAGTTGGGGATTGTCGGGAATCAGTTCCTTGACCTTGGCGTCGGTGCGATAGATGTCATGGGGGTCACCGGACAGGGCGGCCCAGCGGAACGGCCCGACGCCACGGCAGAACAGCGGCCGGATATAGGCCGGCACGAAGCCGGGATAGTCGAAGGCGCCCTCGACGCCTTCATCAAGGGCGACCTGACGGATGTTGTTGCCGTAGTCGACGGTCGGCACGCCACGGGCGTTGAAGTCGAGCATAGCGCGCACATGGATCGTCATGGATTCCGACGCCGCCCGGGCGACGCCCTGGGGGTCGCTTTCGATGCGCTCTTCCCATTGCTCCAGGGTACAGCCCGCGGGCAGGTAGCCGTTGACCGGATCGTGGGCGCTGGTCTGGTCGGTGACGATGTCCGGGCGTACGTTGCGCCGCACCAACTCGGGCACGATCTCGGCGGCGTTGCCGAGCAGGCCGATGGATACGGCTTCGCCCTTGGCGCAGGCCGCGTCGATGGCCGCCAGGGCCTCGTCGAGATCGTCGATGCGGCGGTCGAGATAACCGTTCTCCAGGCGCCGGTCGATACGGCTCGGGCGGCATTCGATGGCCAGCATGCAGGCGCCGGCCATGGTCGCCGCCAGGGGTTGGGCGCCGCCCATGCCGCCGAGGCCGGCGGTCAGGATCCAGCGCCCGGTGAGGTCACCGCCGTAGTGCTGGCGGCCGGCCTCGACAAAGGTCTCGTAGGTGCCCTGGATGATGCCCTGACTGCCGATGTAGATCCACGATCCGGCGGTCATTTGGCCGTACATCATCAGGCCCTGCTTTTCGAGTTCGTTGAAGTGCTCCCAGTTGGCCCAGTGGGGCACCAGATTGGAATTGGCGATCAATACCCGGGGGGCGTCGGCATGGGTTCTGAAGACGCCCACCGGCTTGCCCGATTGGACCAGCAGGGTCTCGTCGCTATCCAGGGTGCGCAGGGTTTCGACGATCTTGTCGAAGCACTCCCAATTGCGCGCCGCCTTGCCGATGCCGCCGTAAACCACCAGCTCTTCCGGGTTCTCGGCGACCTCGCCGTCGAGGTTGTTCATGAGCATGCGGAGCGGGGCTTCGGTCAGCCAGCTCTTGGCGGTAATCTCGGTGCCGCGCGGCGCGCGTACTTCGCGAACATTGCCGGCTATGACAGTCCCCTTCAAGCGTTTCCAGGGAGCCAGTATGGGCCGGGGCGGGCTGAAAGAAAACCGCTCAGCCGAGCTTTAGCACCTTGTCACTGGGCGTGGTGACATGCTCGGGGCCGGGGAAGCGGCGGGTCCGGACATCGTCGGCATAAGCTGTCACCGCTGTCTCAAGCGTGCCTGCCAGATCGGCATAGCGCTTGACGAAACGCGGCTTGAAATCCGTGAACAGGCCGGCGAGATCGTCGGTCACGAGAATCTGCCCGTCGCAGGCCGGTGAAGCGCCGATGCCGATGGTCGGCACGGCGATATCGTCGGTGATGGTGCGGGCCAGAGGCTCAACGACGTTTTCCAGGACCACGGCGAAGGCGCCGGCTTCGGCCACGACGCGGGCGTCCTCGCGAATACGCTGGGCCTCGTCATCATTACGGCCATGAACCCGGAAGCTACCGGTGGCGCGGGCCGCCTGGGGCCGCAGTCCGACATGGCCGACCACGGGCACGCCGCGCTCACTGAGATAGCGCACGGTATCGGCCATGATGACACCGCCTTCGAGTTTGATCGCGGTGGCGCCGGTCTCGGCGACAACCCGGGACGCGGTCTCGAAGGCCTGGGTCGGTGTCGACTCGTAGGAACCGAACGGCAGATCGACCACGACGCAGGCACGGGCAGCGCCTCGCACCACGGCGCGGCCATGATTGATCATCATGTCAACGGTGACGCCAATGGTGCCGTCCATGCCGTAGACCACCATGCCGATGGAGTCGCCAACCAGCAGCAGGTCCACATGGGGATCGAGAATTTTGGCCATTTGCGCCGTATAGGCGGTGAGGCAAACGATCGGTGTGCGGCCCTTGCTCGAAGCAATATCACTGACGCTGATTCGCCGTGGCAGTCTGGTGTTTGGCATATCTGGTCCTCGGCTGGACAGAAAAGAGAAATAGTTCGCGGCAGTGCAGCATAAGTGGGTGGTGAAATCAATGATTTCGCGGCTACCGGCTAAAGTTGCAGTGCAATATTCATGCTGCTGACAGGACGTCTCCGATCACGGAAAAGTGTCTGGAGATCACGCGGTTTCACAATGCTGATAGAAACACCCCGGCACGCTTTTTCCGGCCCGGAAATCTGCGTAGAGATGATTGTACCAAGTCCCGTCACACCGACCCGCGGCCCGAAAAGGTCAAGGCCGGGAGCGATGGTCGGATAATCAAATTGGGTAAGGAGAGGTTCTCATGGCTGCAAATATTCTTCACAAGATCCTGGCGGCGGCCGGCATTGCCGGTTTTGCTGTGGCGTCATTGCCGGCGGCGGTTCATGCCGGCTGCACGGCGGCGGCAACCTGTAGTGCTTGCGGCGCCTGTAGCGCCTGCGCGGCTTCGGCCTGTAATCCCTGCAATCCGTGCAATCCCTGTGGCGCGGTGGAGCCGGTCGAGTTGACTGATGCCGAAGCCCAGGCGGCCTACGGCTGCTTCAAGGACACCATGCAGTCGGGCTACGCCAAGTCAGGACTGACGTCGAATATGGGCCTGGCCATCGCCACGGCCTATCAAGGCTGGACCCGTTACACCATGCGGGCCTATGTCTCCACCCATGGCGGGCGGTTCGTCCATAATTATGGCAACCAAGCGGCCCGCGGCTACGGTAACTTTGAGGACGCGGGCACCATGCCGGTGGGCGCGGTACTGGCCAAGGACAGTTTTGTGGTCCGCCACGGCAAACGGGGCGCCGGCCCGTTGTTCGTTATGGAGAAGATGGCCGCCGGCTTCAATGCCGACAGTGGCAATTGGCGCTATACCCTGGTGATGCCCGGCGGCAAGGTCATCGGCATCACCAACGGCGCCGGTTCGAACAATGTGGAGTTCTGTATCGGCTGCCACATGGCGGCTGAGGACACGGATTCCATGATGTTCCTGCCCGAGGAATACCGCGCGACGTTCTAAGCCGACGTCGCTCGAAAGAACGGCCCGGGGCCCGCGCGCATGAAACATGGCGCGCGGGCCTTACGCCGGTTGCATAGGGGGGCGCGGATGGTTATGTTCCGCCTTAGATTTGATACGCCAACCCCCGTGGGAGAGTTTTGATGAATAAAATTAGTTTGGTCGGTCTTGCCGCCGCCTTGATCATTGGCTTCTCAGGCGCCGCTTGGGCTGCCGGTGACGCCGAGGCGGGCAAAAAGGTCTTCAAGAAATGCAAGGCCTGCCACACCCTCGAAGAGGGCGGCAAAAATCGGGTCGGCCCGAATTTGTGGGGCATTTTTGGCCGCGCGGCGGGCAGCGTCGAGGGCTTCAAATTCTCCAAGGACATGACCGCCGCCGGCGAAGCCGGGCTGGTCTGGAGCGAAGAGACCATGACCACGTACCTGCGCAAGAAGGGTGGCGGCAAAGCCTATATCGGCAGCTTCATCGGCAAGAAGAAGGCCAAGATCAAGATGGCGTTTCCCGGTCTTAAGAAAGAAGGCCAGTCCGAAAACGTGGTCGCCTACGTCATGGAAAATACCCAGTAGTTTCGCCGCATAGCGAAATCGAAGACCGCCGTTCCGGGTGACCGGGCGGCGGTTTTTTTGGACGGGCCATTTTGCGTAAGTACCCACCACGAGGGATGGATTAGCGTTTGACTCGTCGTTGCGTGGAGCTAGATTGTTAACCAATTCACATATGGGAGGCTTCACTAATGAAATTCAAACAAGTTCTGATGGCCGGCGTCGTTGCTGTCGCCGCCGTCTCACTGTCAAGCGCCGCCGCCGTGGCGGCGTGTACGATCAAGATCGGCGGTCTTGCGCCGTTGTCGGCGCCGGGCGCTGTCGGTGGCGGCGAAGGCATGCGCGCCGCTATGTTGATTGCCGAGTCGGATATCAACGAGGCGGGCGGCATTCTGGGCTGCGATCTCAAGGTCGTTATCGCCGATACGGAAGGTCTGCCCGAGAAGGCATCGGCCATCATGGAGAAGTTGATCACCCAGGACGGCGTGGTCGCGGTCGGCGGCGGCTATCACAGCTCGGTCGGCGTCGCTTCGAAGGACGTTGCCGATAACCGTCACATTCCCGTGGTCTTCGCCGAGACCTGGAACGACACCATCACCGGTGACAAGCAGAAATACATCTTCCGCATCGCGCCGTTGAGCTCGTGGGCTTCCGCCACCCTGTGGCGTGCCGCGCTTCTAGTGCCGGGCATTCAGAAGGTCGGTATCCTCACCGAGAACACCGACTACGGTATTCCCGCCGCCCAAGAGACCGCCAAGGGTCTGATGAGCGGCGGCGTCGAGGCGGTGACCTTCAGCGTCGATATCGGGACCCAGGATTACGCCGGCATCGTCGAGCGTATGAAGGCCGAAAATCCCGATTACATCGTCGTCCTGGCGACCGGCGAAGCCGGCTATAACTTCACCCAGCAGGCGGCCGACGCCGGCATGGGACCCCTGGACGTTCCATTCCAGGCCGGTCAGGTGTCGCTTGAAAGCAAGGCCTATTGGGAGAACGTTCCCGACGGCAATTACGCCTTCGTGCAACGCATCGGCACGCCGTCGAACCTGTGGAGTGAGAAAGCCCTGGCCTTGAACGAGAAATATATCGCGGCGACCGGCAGGGGCGTCATCGAGAGCTATTCGATGGAAGCCTATGACTCGATCGCAATTCTCGCCCAGGCCATGAACGAGGCTGGTTCCACCGACGGTGAAGCCATCGTCATGGCGCTGGAGAACATCAGCCACGAAGGCACCCTGGGCCGTATCTACTTCCCCTACGGGACCCAGAAGGATCCGAGCGCGGACGGCAAGGGTGATGAGTGGTGGCACCAGTGGCCCGATCCCGCCTTGACCATGATCCAGTATCAGGAAGAAGGTCAAAGCTCGGTCGATGCACCGATCGTCTGGCCCGATGCCTATAAGACCGGTGACGCGGTCTACGTCAAGTAGGCGGCGCTAGCCGAAGCAACGAGATACCGCCGGTGGCACCCGCGTTTCGCGGGTCGTCACCGGCTGATTTTTTAGCTTTTTCGTTATTTCCATGACCTTGATGGGGGCAAGGTAGAGCATGGAGTTTCCGCACATTTTCTGGTGGACGTTCGCCTGGATGATGTTCTGGGCGGTGACCGGAAGCATCGCCATCCGGCACGCTTATCTGCGCCGCGATCTCGATACGTCCAACGCGCCGTTCGTCGGCGCTATGCTGGGCGCCGCGTCCGGTCCCCTGGGCCTGATTCCGCTGTACCTCAACACGCCGACCATCACCACCCGATTGATGGTGGCGCCGCCTCTCGCCGCGGTCTCGGTGCTGATGATCGCCTTCGGCTTCGCCGATCCGGAAAATTTCTGCGTCTCCAACGGCTCGTTCATCGCCTCGCAAATCGTCAACGGCCTGATCATCGGCATTATCTACGGCTTCATGGCGCTCGGCCTGACGCTGATCTTCTCGATCCTCGGCGTCGTCAGCTTCGCCCACGGCGAGTTCTACATGATAGGTGGCATGATTACTTACTTCCTGACCGCCGTGTGGTTTCCCGGCATGAACCCGGTCATTGCCATTTCCCTGGCTTGCCTCACCGCCTTCGTGCTCGGCGCGGTGTTCGAGCGCATGTTCCTGACGCCCATGTACGGGGGCAAGATCGATAGGCCGGTGGAATACGGCATCCTGGTGACCTTCGGACTGGCCTTCACCATCCAGTATTTCGTCCAGGCCACGGCCGGTGCCAACCCGCTGAAGGCCGCCCGTTATTTCGACTTTCCCCGCATCCGCCTGCCGACCAGTGCCGATCCGTGGCTGATCAAGACCAGCCGGGGCAATATGGAGTTGTTCGACACGGTGTCGATATCCAACCCGCGCTTCACGGCGGCGGTCATGTGCATTGTGGTGTTCGGCCTGCTGCTGCTCTTCCTGCATCGCACCTGGCAGGGCAAGGGCCTGCGCGCGGTCAGTCAGGATCGTGAAGCGGCGGCCATCGCCGGCATCAATCCCGACCGCATGAATATGCTGGCCTTTGCCTTGGGCGGCATGATCGCGGCCCTGGCCGGTGCCATGCTGGTCCAGGCATTTTCCTGGCTGCCCCAGGTCGGCGCCATTCCGGCCATGCGCTCGTTCGTCATACTGGTTCTCGGCGGCCTCGGCTCGGTACCGGGGGCCTTCGTCGGCGGGGTCATCGTCGGCCTGTTCGAGGCGGCGGGCACCGGCTGTTTGCCGGACGCCCAGAAGGCGGCCTCCTATATTCCAGCCTACGGCATGATCATCCTCACCCTCACCCTATTGCTGCGTCCCACCGGTCTGTTCGGCCGGCGCTTCGCCAGCGGCGCCCACGGTAAGTTTTGACCCGCGAACGCATACTCCAGGCGGCGGGGCTGATCCTGGTCGGGTTCTTCGCGATCTTTCCGTTCGTCTATACGGCGAACGATTATCCGTTCGTCATGCATGTGCTTACCGCCTGCTTCTTCTATGCCGTCCTGGCGTCGAGTTGGTCGATGCTGGCAGGCTACGCCGGGCAGTTTTCGTTTGGGCACATGGGATTCACTGGCATCGGAGCCTACACCACGGCTCTGTTCTGCCATTACTTTTATCTCTCCCCGGTGCCGACAGAGCTCTGCACGGAGTTTCAATTCGGCGACCAGTACCTGGTTGTCGTCGACGCCATCGGCGTCACCTCGTCGACCCTGACCCAGGACTGCTTGCGTCAGGCGATGACCATCTGGAACGGCAGCGTCGAGATCACCCCCATGCCAGTCTGGCTCGGCATAACCCTCGGTACGCTCATGGGTGGTTTGTTCGGCCTGCTAATCGGGCTTCTGGTGTTGCCCCTGCGGGCCGCCTATCTGGCGCTGTTCACTTTGGGGTTCTCGGAAATCCTGCGCGCCGCTATCAGCGCCGAGATCGCCATCACCCGCGGCCAGGCGGGCATAGAACTGCCCTACCTGTTCGATGCCGGCATCACCCTGTTCGGCCACCATTTCGACAAGACCGACAAGCTGCCGCCCTATTTCGTCATGCTCTTCCTGCTTCTCGCCTGCCTCGCCATCATGGTGTGGTTGGCGAAATCCAAGTTCGGCCTGTTCGTGCGGGCGTTGCGCGAGGACCAGGACGCGGCGGCGGCGCTTGGCGTCAACACCACCCGCTACAAGATCTTGGTGTTTGTTCTGACCTCGATGATGGCGGCGGCGGCCGGGGCGGTTATGGCCCATTACATTCGCATCATCACGCCCAATAACCTGATGATCCTGCAGATGAGCCTGGTGGTCGCCATGGCGGTGATCGGCGGCGTCGAGAGCGTGGTCGCCGCGGCGATCGGCGCTATTGCCATCAACTTCGTGCTTGAGTTGTTGCGCAACAGCTTCGAGATCGGCCCCATCGAAGTCGACATGACAATCTGGCGTCTCGTGGTGTTCGGCGTGCTGCTGATGATAACCCTGAGGTTCTTCCGCAACGGCTTGATCGCGCCAGCCATCAACTATTTCTTGCGCGGCCATGTGGCCGCCGAGACCGTGGCCAAACGCACGGCCGCCATGGGTGATGCCGAGGCTGAGACATGACAAATCTCGTGGTCCACGACCTGAACAAGCGCTTTGGCGGGCTTCATGTCCTCAAGGACGTTAATTTCGAGATTGACGGACCCGAGCTGATCGGCCTGATCGGCCCCAACGGCGCCGGCAAGACGACCATGACCAATATTTTGGATGGCGCGATCAAGCCGAACAGCGGCACGGTCTATCTCAACGGCCAGCGCATCGACCAGCTGCAGCCCTACGAAGTGGCGCGGGCTGGACTGGGCCGCACCTTCCAGGTCACCCGGTCATTCCGCCGCATGACCGTGCTGGAAAACCTCTATGTGCCGTCATTGGCGCTCGATAACGTTGCCAATAAGGCGGAACTCGAAGAAAAATCCATAGAAGTCCTCGAGTTCCTGACCATGGATCACCTGCGCAACGAATTTGCCCAAGCGCTGTCGGGCGGCCAGCAGAAGTTGTTGGAGTTGGGCCGGCTTCTGATGCTCAACGCCGAAGTCATCATCCTCGACGAACCGTTCGCTGGAGTTCATCCCCGGCTCATGGATATCATCTACAAATACATCGACCGGGTGAACAAGGACGGCACGGCGATCATCCTGATCAGCCACCAGATGGATTCGATTTTTACCCTGTGCCGGCGACTGTTAGTGCTCAACAACGGCGACCTTATCGCCGATGGCCTGCCCGACGACGTCAAGCGCGACCCGGACGTCATCGAGGCCTATCTCGGCGTCGAGGACGAGGACGACGGTCCGCCGCCCGCCCGTGCCCCTGACCAGCCGGAGGCGTGAGAAGGATGCTCGAAATCAACAATCTCTACGTCGGCTATTACAAGGACCTAAACATCATTCAGGATCTGTCCATCCGGGCGCGGTCGAATCAGATCACCGCGGTGCTCGGCGCCAACGGGGTCGGCAAATCCACCGCCCTAAAGGCGATCTTCGGCTTCCTTCGTCCCAACGAGGGCGAGGTGCTGCTCGAAGGCGAGAACATCATCGATATCCCCGCCTACAAACGAATTCTCAAGGGGCTGGCCTATATTCCCCAGCAGCCCGGCGTGTTCAAGGACATGTCGGTCCAGGAGAATCTCGAACTCGGTGGCTGGACCTTCCGCCGCGACAAGCGGCAGGTCCGCGACAAGATGGAACAGAATTATGAGCGCTTCCCGGTGTTGCGAGAGAAGTGCAAGCAGATTACCGGCGAGCTTTCCGGCGGTCAGCAGCGCATGGTCGAAATCGGCCGCACCCTGATGTCGGAACCCAAGGTTCTGCTGGTCGACGAACCCACGGCGGGGCTCTCCAAGATGCTCGCCGAGGAGGTCTACCAAATGCTTGTCGACCTGCGCGACAAGGAGGGCCTGACCATCCTCGTCGTCGATCAGGAAATTCGCCAGGCCCTGAAAATCGCTGATTACGTCTATGTGCTGGAGCTTGGCAAGAACAAGTTCGAGGGCGCGCCGTCCGACTTCGACGATCTCGAAAAGGCCTTCTGGGTCGGCTAGCCGGGCCGCGTTGGCCAAGCCGGAAATTTGGCCCATGCATCATATCGAAACCGACCGACTTCACATGCGCCCCTTCACGGCGGGCGATCTCGACCTATTAGCGCGCCACCACGGCGACCCGGAGGTCATGGCGCTCATGAAGGATGGGGTTCAGACCCGGGCGCAAGCCCAGGTGGAGCTCGATAGATACGTCGCCACCTGGCGCGACCACGGCTTCGGTATTTGGGCGCTGTTCCTGAAAGGCGATGGCGTGTTCGTCGGTGAATGCGGGTTACGGCTGTCCGATGATGGCCTGCCGACGCGCCTGCGCTTCGCCATCGCCGGGTCCTGGCGGGGCCGGGGGCTGGCCACGGAGGCGGCCTTGGCGGCAATTGGATTTGGCTTCGAGAGGGCCGGGCTGGATCGTCTGGTGGCGGTGACCAAGGTGATCAATGATCCTTCGCGCAAGACCATGGAAGCGCTTGGCATGACCTACCGCCCGGACCTCGATCTGCGCGGCGGCGCGGCTGTGGTCTTTGAGCTGACGCGGCAGGCGAGGCTCAGCCGCCCGGCGCCTTAAGGGCCCACTCGACGACTCTCTTGAGAACCTTGCCAAGGGCGGTGTCGAAGGCGTGCACCACCTGAAGCAACTCGGGGCCCTCGGCTTCGACGGCGCGCTCGGCCTTGAACGAGGCGATGATGGTGCGTTCGGGCATCTTGACCAGCTTGGCGTTGATCCGCACCCGCGCCGTGGGTAGGCCACCGTCGCTCAACTCGGCCTGAAATTCCCGCAGGTCGGTCTTGAGCACATAGTCGGCCCGCAGGTCTGTGGCCTGACGCGCCACGGCAACGATCTTGCCGGTGTTTTCGAAGGATTCGACCAACAGGGTCTGGATCATCACCGGGGTGCGTTCCGACCACCGGGCATTGCCGTAGTAGTCCAGGGTATAGCGGTCGCGGCTTAGGGCGATGCGTGGGGTGTCCAGGGTTTCGGCGGTGAACGGCAACTCGACCACGAGCTGCCAATTCACCGTGGGCAGGCCGGCGCTGTAGGTGCTCTTGGGGCTTAAGCTGAACAGCTTGGGCGGAGTGCCGCGGCCCGGAATGACATTGGCGCAACCGAGCAGCACCAGGGTGCAGAGCACGGCGACTATGAGGGAAGCGGGCGGACGTTTTATCATTGTGGAGTGTACCCCTGTGCCGGATCGCCGAACATGAACCGCGCCGGGTCGTTTTCGAAGCGGTCCGAGACCCGCGACAGGCTGGCCACCAAAGCGCGGGCTTCGACCAGGAAGCGCGACAGTTCGTAGAGCCCATCGCTCGAGAAATCATGGAGCGCCGGCCGGTTCTCGGCGACCATGAGATGCAGTTGCTCGGCGGTCAACGACAGGTTGGCGGCGGCTTCGCGGACCTGCGCCAGGGTCGCCTCGGCTTCGCCGGTCAGGGCGTCGGTGGCGCCGGCAAAGGTGTTAAGGGTGCTCTCCGCCGCCACCAGGGTCACCGAAACGTCGTCGAGCAAGCCGGGCAGGCGGACGCTGATGTCGCCCACCAGGGTATCGACTTCCGCGACCGTGCTGCGGATCGAGGCGGCGGTGGCGGTAACGTCGCCGGCCAGGACCTTGAGCTCCTTGGCGGTCTCGGCGAAATCGGTGGTCAAACTCTGGACGTTATCCAGGGATGCGGTGATAGCCGCCAGATTGTTGTCGCTCAGCAGCAACATGGCCTGATCAAGCAGCACCGTGGCGCTGGCCAGCAGATTGGGCACATCCTCGAACAGTTCCTCCAGCTTCGACGGCGTCGAGGCGATGACCGGCAGGGCCTCGCCAGCCCCGACCTTCAGCCGCGCGCTGCCCTTGCTGCCGCCGCCGATCTGGACATCAACCAGACCGGTGATGCCGCGCATTTCGAGGGACGCCACCGCGTCTTCCTTGATCGGCGTGTCCTTGGTCACCTCGATGGTCACCTGGACCTGCTCGCTATTGTCAGGGTCGATGCGGATGGCGGTGACCGTGCCCACCGGCACACCGCGATAGCGCACCTGGCTGGCGACGCTGAGGCCGCTTACCGAGCCGGTGAAATAGATGTTGTAGGCATCGAACTCGCGGTCGATCTCGGCCTTGCCGAGCCACAGGACAAATCCGATCAACCCGGCGACGGCCAGCAGCACGAAGCTGCCCACGGCTACGTGATTGGCTTTAGTCTCCACTAGAGCGGCTTCAGAGAATACGGTACCATTTGACCGCGTCCCCTTAATCCGTAGTTGGGCGCACGCCGCATGGCGATGTGGCGCATCGGTAAAGGCGTGCAACGCCGCCACGATTTAAGGGGGCGCGGCCCGCGGGTGGGGCATCGATGCGTTTTGGCGGGCGTCGCGGCGCTTGCCCGATGCGCCGCATCGCGCTGCGCGCCGCTCCTACTCAAAACGCTCATATGTCCCATCAAATGACCCCGTATTCTCTGACGACGCTCTAGGCAACCTGCGCGGCGCGCGCACGCGGGCCGTGGAAATATTCATGAATCCAAGGATGCTCGTGACGTCGCAAGGCTTCTATGGTCCCGACTACCAAAACACGTTTCTCGGCGAGTACCGCTATACGGTCGCAGATCGCTTCGAGGCTGTCCAGATCATGTGTCACCATAAACACCGTTAGTCCGAGGTTTTGTTGCAATTGGCGAATGAGCTGGTCGAAGGCGGCGGCGCCGATGGGGTCAAGGCCCGCGGTCGGTTCGTCGAGGAAGACGATCTCCGGATCCAGCGCCAGGGCGCGGGCGAGGCCGGCGCGCTTGCGCATGCCGCCGGACAGTTCCGACGGGTATTTGCCGGCCGCTTCCACGGGCAGGCCAACCATGCCGATCTTGACCGCGGTCAGCTCGTCGATGATCTGTTCCGACAGACTGGTGTGCTCCTTGAGCGGCACCTGGATGTTCTGGGCCACGGTCAGGGAGCTGAACAGGGCGCCGTCCTGGAACAACACACCCCAACGCTTTTCCACCTGACGGCGTTCGTCGGCGGAGAGCGAGGCGAGGTCAGTGCCGAAGACAGCGATGGTGCCGTCGGCGGGGTGGTTGAGGCCAACGATGGTGCGCAACAGCACCGACTTGCCGGTGCCCGAGCCACCGACCACGCCCAGCACTTCGCTGCGGGCGACATCGAGGTCGAGGTTGTCGTGGATGACCTGATCGCCGAACTGATTGCGCAGACCGCGCACCCGGATGATGGGGTCGTTGTCAGCGGTCATCATCAGACCCCTATATAGGCGAAGAGGATAGAGAAAATGGCGTCGACCACAATCACCAGGAAGATCGCCTCGACCACCGCCAGGGTGGTCAGCTTGCCGACGCTCTCGGCGCTGCCTTCGACCTGGAAACCCTCGTAGCAGCCGACCATGGCGATGAGGAAGGCGAACACCGGCGCCTTGATCATGCCCACCCAGAATGACCATAGGGGAATGGCGTCGCCAAGGCGTTCGAGAAACTGCCCGGGGTTGATACCGAGGGCGACCCAGGCCATCACCATGCCGCCGGCCAGGCCCGCCATGTCGGCGAGGAAGGCCAGCATGGGCAGGGTAACCATCAACGCCAGCAAACGGGGCATGACCAGCAGTTCCATGGGGTCGAGACCCAGGGTGCGCATGGCGTCTATTTCCTCGCGCACCTTCATGGAGCCGATGGCCGCCGTGAAGGCGCTGCCCGAGCGCCCGGCGACGATAATGGCGGTGAGCAGGATGGCGATTTCGCGCAGCACCGAAATGCCGATCAGGTTGATAACGAAAATCTCGGCCCCGAAACGACGTAACTGCTCGGCCCCCTGATAGGCCAGCACGGCGCCAACGAGAAATGAAATCAGCGCGACGATGGGCATGGCGTCGAGACCGGTTTGCTCCATATGGCTAATCAGGGCGGTGCGGCGAATGCGCCAGGGCTGAACCAGGCTGCGTCCCAGGGTCGCCGTGGTCAGTCCGAGGAAGGCCACCAGGCGCCGCGCTTCGGCAATCGATTCGAGGGTCCCTCGGCCCACATGAGCAACCACCGCGTGCCACTCGGCCTCGCGGGGTGGGCGGCATTCCACCGGATGGTCATTGGCCTCGACCAGGTCGAGCAGCACGGCGAGTTCCGGCCGACTATTGATAAAGGCCATCGTATAGCCCTCGCCCCGCAGGCGCTTGACTGTGCGGTAGACTAGCCAGGCGCCGGCGGTATCCAGGGACTCGACCGCGCCGAGATCGATGGTGACCGCCTTGGCCGGGCCAAGCGCAAGCGCTTCCAGGGCGCGATCAAGGTCGTTGGCCCGTTCGATGATCCAACGCCCGGCCAGGGCGATGATCACTTCATCGCCGTCGCGCTCGATGGTTATGGAGTCGCTGTTCATGGCCGCCATATTAGTCTGCCGCGAGGGCATCGCCCAGTGTTCTGGCGTCGGTAATGACCCGGATGGTCAGTGGCTCGTTGCGACCGCGCACCTCGATCTGGTAACTTGCGTAGGCCGACAGGTCAACCCCGGCGCGCTGTTCCACTTGGTCCGAGATGATGAGTTGGCAATGGTGTTCCTTAGTCAGGGTCTCAAGGCGGCTGGCGGTATTGATCGCGTCGCCGATGGCGGTCATGGACACCGCGTCCGCATAGCCCATCTCGCCGACGATGGCGGGCTCGGTATGAATGCCGATGCCGATGCGCAACGGCTCGTCGAGATCGTCGATCAGGCTGTGGTTGAGGTCTTCAAGCTGGGCCGCCATGGCCCGGGCGCCGGCCAAAGTCTGGCGGCACCCCTGACCGGGTCCCGAGGTGATGCCGAACAGGGCCATGACGCCATTGCCAATGAACTTGTCGATCTGGCCGCCACTTTGCTCAACCACCTCGCCCATGGCGCGGAAATACCGGTTGAGCAGAAACACCACATCGTAGGGCAGCTTGCTCTCGGACATCTTGGTGAAAGCGCGGAGATTGGCGAACAGAATGGCAA
>CAZYDR010000006.1:0-27596 GCA_964645285.1 uncultured Alphaproteobacteria bacterium | reverse complement strand
GCAATTTCCTGCTCACTGCCCTGCAGATTACCGGGCCGTAACCGGCTGTCGCCGGGTGATGCCGTGGGCGGCATCAACGGCGTAATGGCCAAATTACAGCTCGGCCGGGTCTGGCAGGCGAGACGGACATTAGGCGCGGCGCCAACCCGGTCCAGGACTTGTCGTTCATCCGCATCCGGCGGTCCGAGGTCGTCCAGCCCGCTACCGACGCGAACCCGGCAGGTCGAGCAGCGCCCCCGCCCGCCACAGACCTCGGCGTGGGGAATGCCGGCGGTACGGCTGGCTTCGAGAATGGTCATGCCGCTGGTCAGGCGGGCCCGTCGTTCACCGGGATAGGACATATAATAGACGCCGCTGCGGTGTTCCCAGATGGAGCGTAGAAGACGGGTCGCGACCACGGTCAGGAGCAATATGGCGTACAGAATGTAAAGCCTGTCGCGCAGCTCGTAGGCGTCGCCCACCATGGCCTCGTCGGGGAAGGGCAGGCCGGTTAGTACCGCCTCCAACCAGGCGCTGTCACGGGCCAACACGCTGATTTCCTGTCCCGCATTGGCGAAACCGAGCAGGCTCAGGGTCGGGAGCAGCAGGGCGCTACTGTAGAGATAGGGGACGAGCCGGGGATACCACGGCTTGATGCGCAGCCAGAAATGCAGGCCGACGCAGCCGTGATGCCAGGCGAAAATCAAGGTCACGGTCTGCTGCACGCCTTTTTTCGGCGCGAAGTCCCAGATCACCAGGATCACATAGGTATAGGTGTCGCCGACGCCGTATACCTGATTGAGGTAGCGGGTGCCGACAACATGCTCGGCCAGGAGCAACGGGATAAGCAGACCGAAAAAAATCTGGCGGGCCTCCCAGCTTGGCATGCGCAGGCTACGGCGCTGATAGAGCGACCACAGCACCAGTGCCGAATGACCGACCAAGGAGCCGTAGAGCGCCAGGGTGCCGGCCCAATGGCGCCAAAAAGCAACGAACCAGTCGCGCCCAATTTCCATGGCGTCGAGGGAAATCAGGCCCAGGGCATGATTGATGAAATGGGTCGCCAGGTAAACGAGCAACACCATTCCCGACCAGGATCGCAGGATCCGCGTTATTGTATGTGCTTGGCGTCGTCGTATGTGCTTGGCGTCGTCGATGAACAACTGCACCGTGGGGCGATTGGGCTGCTGGATCAGAAAGAACACGGGGATCGGTGTGGTGTCGGTGACGATAATGTCGAATACGGCTGACTGGCCGGAACGCAGGTAGCCGTCGTCGAAGATGATCGAATCAGCCGGTTCGTCGCGCTCGAGAAAGTCATTGAACTGGTCCGAGCGGAAGGGTTTGCCCGTGGTCGAACCCTGGCCGAACGACAGACCGTCCAGGTAGTCGCTGGAAACGCCGAAGATCTGCTGCAATTCGAACTCCATGAAAGTCCAGATGAACGGCGTGCTGTTGTGGACGATCTTGCGCAGGGCGAAGCCGGTGTGGTGACGAGTGTCGACCCGATTGCCGAACTCAGGCGCCAGTCCCTCGATAAGCAACACCGCCGAGGGCGGCCCGGTTATTTCCTCGGCTATCACGAACGGGTTAGCCAACGTGCCGCTGCCCGACACTGAGGCAATTCTGAAGCCGCCGTATTCGTCACTGAAGGTCAAGCCCCCCGTAGTCATGGCTCGGCAATAGCGGACCCGGCGATCACGTCGGCCGCGGCTATAAGGGTGATAATCCAATGCCTTGCCACCATGGCATTCATCATCGGGCCGCGCCATCACCTAGTCAAAGACAAAGCATGGCCGTGATTCATTGGCCGCATGGACGGCCGAGGCCATTGTGGCGCAAATCTTTTTGGTAAGGAGAATTGAGATGTCAGCTACCGCCGCCGCCCGGATTGCGCCCCGCGATACCGAAGAGTACGAAATCAGGGTTCAGCTCGCGGCCTGTTACCGCCTGATGCACAAGTACGCCATGACCGATTTGATCTACACCCATGTGGCGGCCCGGCTGCCCGGGAACGACGGGCATTTTCTGCTCAATCCCTATGGCGTGCTGTTCAACAGGATCACGGCGTCGAGCCTGGTGGAAGTGGATCTCGAGGGCAATGTGGTCAGCGGTGGAGAGAGGGGCGCCAACTGGGCGGGCTTCATCATCCATGGTGCGGTGCTGGGCGCGCGGCCCGACGTGCAATGCTCGCTCCACACCCACACCCGCGCCGGCGTCGCTCTCTCAATGCTCGAATGCGGTGTGCTGCCGATCAGCCAACACGCCATGGCGTTCCACAATAGGGTCGGCTACCACGACTACGGCGGCTTCGCCAACGAGTCCGAGGAATGCGCCGCATTGGCCGATGCTCTGGGTGATCACAATGCCATGGTTATGCGCAACCACGGCCTGCTGACCACCGGGATAAGCGTCGCCGAAGCGTTTATCACCATGTTCAACCTGGAAATTTCGTGCAAGACCCAGCTTGATGCCATGGCGACCGGCTCACCCATCGTTCATCCCTCGGAAGAGGCCTGCGAATACATCGCCCAGTCCTACTGGGACCGGACGGGCACCGGCAAGAACCTGGCCTGGGAAGCCCTGATCGAAGAACTCGACCGCGAGGACAGCAGCTTCCGCGATTAAGCGTCTTCCAGGAAAGGCGAATCCTGACGGACTTCGATCAAGGTCGGCGCGTCGGCTGTGAAGGCGTTGGAGATCGCCGCCTGCAACGCTTCGAGGCTGTCCGGGCGAGTGGCGTAACAGCCGAAAGACTCAGCGAGCTTGAGATAATCCGGGTTGACCGGATTGACGCCGATCTCGGGAATGTCCTTAGCGATCATGCCGTCGCGGATTTCGCCCAGGCCGTCGTTGTTCCACAGGATGATCGGGATCGGTAGTTTCTGCTCTACCGCGGTGCCCAGCTCGGGCGCGGTGAACAGGAAGCCGCCGTCGCCGGCAATTGCCGAAACCGCCGTGTCGGGCAGCGCCAGCTTGGCACCGATCGCCGCCGGCATGGCCCAGCCCAGGGTGCAATAACCTGACGGATGGAACCATTGGCGCGGATTCGAGCAGGGAAAATGGAAGTTGCCGGTGTAGGCGATCTGGGTGACGTCGCTGGCGACAATGCCGTCATCGGGAAGCGCTGCGCGAAGCGCATCTAACACCTTCACATGTTTGCGCTGAAGCGGAGACCGCACGGCGTTCTTCTCCCGCAGCTCGGCGAGTTCGTCATCGCTGATCCCGCCCATCGCGGTGTGGCCGTCGAGGTGGCGCAACAGGGCCGACAGGGTGCGGCCGGCGTCGCCGACCAGAGCGACATCGGCGGTGTAGTCGCGCTGGGTCGTCGAGGCCTCGATATCGATGCGGATCAGCGTGCCGTTGAACTGTAGCTCTTCGGCCCAGGTATCGGTCTCGGACAGTTCGCTGCCGGCGACCAGCACCACGTCGGCGGTGCCCAGCAAATTGAGGGTGGGTTCAAGCGACATTGTGGCGCCGATGCTCAGGGGGTGGCCGTCGGGTACCACGCCCTTGGCGGCAATCGTCGTCATGACCACGGTACCGATGGCTTCGGCCAGGGCGCGAACTGCCGGGGCGCAATCGACGGTCCCGCCGCCAACGATTAAGACCGGGCGTTTGGCGCCCCTGAGGGCTTCGGCGGCGGCCTCGATAGCCTCGGCCGGCGGCGTCGGCGGCGGCGCCGGGTTGCGCACCCGGTTGCCGTAGTCGGCCGGCGCGTCAATGACGTCAAGCGGCAGGGAGATGTGAACCGGCCGCGGCCGCCCGTTGCGGAACACGGCAAAGGCCTCGGCTATCAGGTTGGGCACCTCGGCATGGCTCGGCGCCGTCTTGCTGAACGCGGTTATCGGCTTGGTCACCGCATCCTGGTCGGTAATCTCGTGTAGCCGGCCACGGCGCATGCCGAGATCCGGGCTGGCGTTGGTGCTGGAGATGACCAGCATGGGCATGGAGTCGGAGAAGGCCTGGCCGATCGGCGTGGCCGCGTTGGTGACGCCGGGGCCGGTGATCAGATAGCACACCCCGGGGCGGCCCGAAGCGCGGGCATAGCCGTCGGCCATGAACCCGGCGCCCTGCTCGTGGCGCGGCTGAATATGGCGGATCTCGGTGTCACCGAGGCCGCGATAAAGCTCGAGGGTATGAACGCCCGGAATACCGAACACGGTATCGACGCCATAGGCTTCGAGAAGCGAGGTGACGGCCTGGCCGCAGGTGGCGTTGCTGCGCATTGTCTTCTCCCAATCCATCAAGCGCCGACGGTACGCCCGCGCTGGTATAAACCAAGGGGCGATGATACCGTTGCGCTCAGGAATTTGCACCATATCTCGGGGACAATGATGAACGCGACAGAGATTGAAAACCCTAACGGCTGGGGCGCCAACTCGGAGTATGGCGTGCTCCGCGATGTACTGCTCTGCAAGCCCGATTATTTTCACTGGCTGCCTACCAGCTCGATCTCCAAGGCGACGCTCCGTAGCGGCGACACTTTTGACCGCCAGCTTGCCCAGAAGCAACATGGTGAGATGGTTCAGGCCTACGAAGAGTCCGGCGTTACCGTGCATTATCTCGATCCCGAGGAGGCGCTGCCCTATCAGGTCTACGCCCGCGACTCGAGTTTCATGACCCCGTATGGCGCGGTGGTCACGCAAATGGCCCAGTGGTGGCGCCGTGGCGAGTACGCACCGGTGATCCGGTTCTATCAGGAAACCGGCATCCCGATTTTCAACATGGTCACCGCGTCGTCCTTCGAGGGTGGCGATTTTGACATCATCGAACCCGAGTGCGTGCTCATCGGATTCTGCGGCGAGCGCACCCAGGAGCCCGCCGCCAAGCAGGTTCAAGGCTGGTTCGAGGACCGCGGCTGGGAGGTCAAGCTGGCGCCCATGGCCGAGCACTACGTCCACATCGATCTCATGGTCTGCATGCTCGGCTACAGGCTGGCGGCGGTATGTCTCGATACCACCGACGACTGGATCATCGATTGGCTCAAGGCCAAGAAGATTGAGATTATCCCGGTCAGTTACCGCGATACCATGGAACTCGGCTGCAACGTGGTGTCTCTGGGCAATGACAAGGTTGTCTCGACAGCGGCCAGTAAGGACCTCAATGCCCGTTTGCGGGCCCAGGGTTTCGAAGTCTTCGACCCGGACGTCTCCATGTTCACCCGGGGCGGCGGCGGCGTGCATTGCATGGCTCAGGCGCTACGGCGCGATCCCGTATAAGCTGGGCCACCCAAACGAAGTAGGCGCCTGTCCGATTGGACAAGCCGGCGCCGCGCCGAGGTGATCGCTGGCAATCGCCATCAAACTCCGACGATCGATTTCCGCCGTCTCGCCGGGTCGGTAACAAGCCGTCGCGTCTTGGAATTTTTTGAAGTTTTTTTGCCTGCGTGACTCGGCCCGATGAAACGTACGCGATCCGGTGGCTGCCGATCGCATCTAATGTTCTGTAACGAAACGAATTTTCATGGCCACATCCGAAAATTCAGATCGGTTAACGCTGATTAGTTGTAACACGTTATGATTAGTACTTTGTCAAATATCTAAAACATACACTCCTCCTTAACCAAGCCGGGATGCGCCCGAAACTCGTTACGGCGGGCGTATCAGGGTTCCGAAGCATGGGTTTCGACGAGGCGGATCATCCATGCTGGCGACCTGGAGACTGTCTCCGGGACGTGCCTTTCCGGCGATGTGGAACACGAGCTCAGCCGACAAGCAATTGTTCGGCTCAACTCATGGGAGGGACGATCGCGCCAAGCGGCGGCCTTCACAATCCAGGAGAACACGATGAACTTCTTGAACATGGAAAAATTTACGAATTTGAAGACAAAGCCGAAAATCCTGATCGGCATTTGCTGCCTCTGGTCCTCTTGATGATGCTTGGCGGCATCAGCATCTACAGCATCGACAGCATCGTCGATACCAACGAACAGGTCGGTCATCCCATGTAGTGTTGGGTGACGCGGCGGCGATCGTATCCTCGGCCGTCGATATGGAAACCGGCATGCGCGGCTATATGCTGGCCGGCGAGGTAGGCTTCCTCGATCCCTACAATGCCGGCAAGGCATCCCTCTTCGACGGCATGGCAGCGTTGCAAAATACGGTCAAGGATAACCCGGCGCAGGTTGCGCGGTTCCAGGAAGCCGAGACGCTGATCAGCGACTGGGTCGCCAACGTGACCGAACAGGCAATCGCCTTGCGCGGCCAGGTCAACGCCGGCTCGCGGCCCCTACAGGACATCCAGACCTTGGTCGCGCGTCAGGAAGGCAAGAAATACTTCGACGCCTTCCGGGTTCTGATCGCGGCCTTCAGCGATGTTGAAAAAGGCCTGATCACCGAACGTCAGGAGAAGGCGGGCAGCGCTGGAACCAAGGTCACGTCGGATCTCCAGGTCATGAACCAGAACGAGGAGTGGGTTACCCACACCTACGGTGTGATCGGCCAGGCCAACGACATCCTGTCGGTCGCGGTCGACATGGAGACCGGCATGCGGGGTTACCTGCTGGCCGGCCAGGAAGACTTCCTGGCGCCTTACACGGGCGGCGCCAAACGGTTCCATGAACTTGTCGCGAGCCTGAGTGAAACCGTCAGCGACAACCCGGCCCAGGTGCAGTTGTTGGCCGAGATCGAGCAGACCATCGGCGAGTGGCAGGAGAACGTCACCGAGCCGACCATTGCACTGCGCCGCAAGGTCGGTAGTGCCCGGACCATGGACGACATGGCCGATCTCATCGGCGAGGCTCGCGGCAAGCAGTACTTCGTGCTTTCCGGGGACTGATGGCCGAGTTCGAGGCCGAGGAAGCCGGTCTTATGGAAGTCCGCCAGGCGAGCAACACCGAGACCGTCAGCACGACCTTCGTTATCATCGCGGTGACTGTCGCCGCGGCCGTCGCGGTCGGTCTCGTGCTCGCGTGGTTCATCGGCAACGGCATTGCCAGGCCGATTGGCAAGATGACTGCCGTCATGGGCCGGCTGGCCCAGGGCGATACGTCGGTCGATGTCGAGGGCGCCGAGCGTTTGGACGAGGTTGGCGAAATGGCCGGCGCGGTCCAGGTGTTCAAGGAAAAAGCCGTCGAAGCCGAGCGCTTGGTCGAGGAAAGGATCGAACAGGAGCGCAAGGCCGAAGAGGACAAGCGCCAAGCTCTGCTCGACTTGGCCGACAGCCTCGAACAGGGCGTCAAGGGCGTCGTCGACGCGGTCTCTTCAGGGGCCTCGGAAATGCAGTCGGCGGCCGAGTCCATGTCTTCCACCTCCGAGGAGACCAGTCGTCAGAGCCAGGCGGCTGCTGCTTCGGAACAGGCCTCGACCAACGTCCAGACGGTCTCTGCCGCGGCCGAGGAGATGTCGAGTTCGATCAACGAGATCGCTCGTCAGGTGGCCCAGGCGATCATGGCCAAGGACGCGGTCGATGACGCCGAGAAGACCAACCAGTCGGTCCAGGGTCTGCCCGAGAGTTCGCAGGAGATCGGCGAAGTGGTCGAGATCATTAGCGATATCGCCAGCCAGACCAACCTGCTGGCCCCCAACGCCACGATTGAGGTGGCCCGTGCCGGGAACGCCGGCAAGGGCTTCGCGATTGTTGCCTCCGAGGTCAAGAGCCTGGCGACGCAAACCGCCAAGGCGACCGAAGAGATCGCCGCTCAGTTCGGCGCGATCCAGGGTGCCACCGAAGGGTCGGTGACGGCCATCGCCTCTGCAATCGAAGAGCAGGGTGCGGCGACCGGCTAGATCAGCAGCAACAGCCAACAGGCCCAGGAAGTGTCGTCCAACATCGCCGGTGTCAACCAGGCGGTGTCGGAGACCGGCACCGCGGCTGGTCAGGTATTGAGTTCGGCCAGTGAACTTGCCAAACAGGGCGAACTGCTGCGCGCCGAGATCGATAAATTCCTCTCTGAAGTACGGGCGGCATAATGCTCTACAGCAATACGTAGAGTCTCTCCCTATCCAAGAGGGCGAAATTTCGGGTGGCTTCGGTCGCCCGATTTTCGTTCTGCTACGGGGTGAAGCGGTCTGGACGGAGATCGTCGGCGGTAATACCCGTCAGATCGGCCGTGGTGGGAAATGCGTCGCCTTGGGCGAGGGCGGCTGCGATACGGCCCATTGCCGGCGAGGTCTCGATCCCGAAACCGCCCTGACCGGCTAGCCACATGAAGCCCTCGGCGTCCGGCGCCATACCCACCGCCGGCGCATTGTCGGGTGTGAAACTACGCAAACCGGCGCGGCTATGGGTAATGCGGGAAATCTCGAACAGGGTCGCTCGTTGCATGCGATCGACGATGATCGCCATATCGATTTCATCGGGCTGGGCGTCGCAGGGTGGTGACGGCGTCTCGTCGGCCGGGCTGGCCATGAGGCCGCCTGCCTCGGGGCGAAAGAAATAACTGTCGGCCATGTCGCCGACGATGGGAAATCCGGTGCAGTCGATCTCCGTCGGGGCGTCGAAGTTGATTACCGTGCGTCGCTTGGGCACCAGCCCGATGGTGGTAATGCCGGCCGCTTCTGCCATGGTGTCGGCCCAGGCGCCGGCCGCATTGATGACCACGGGCGCCGCGAAATACCCGGCCGCCGTCTCCACGGCCCACAGGCCGTCGCTCCGTTTCAGAGTTGTCACTCTGGCGCCGGTAACGAGGCGTCCGCCGGACGTGGTCACGCCTCGCAAATAGCCTTGCAGCAGCCTGTGGACATCGATGTTCACCACGCCGAAATCAATCAGGCCGGCGGTGGCGCACTCGGGCCGCATGGCTGCGCATAGCTCGAGGGTCTCCGCCTGGTTGAGGCGCTGGCCGAGAGCGCCGCCCGTGATCATCGCTTCCAGCCCCGCCTCGTCTTCCGGCCCGGCGACCGTGAGCGCCCCCAGAGGGCTTGTCAGGGGATGATCGACAAAGCCGTCGGGCGGCGACTGGAAAAATGCCTCGCTGCCATTGACCAGGGCTTCAACCGGCGTCGGGTTGGGGCCTGGCGGAACGAAAAGCGCCGCCGAACGGCCGGTGGTGTGATAGCCCGGCGCGTCTTCGGCTTCGAGAACCACGACCGAGGCGTTGGGCGCCAAATGGTAGGCGGCGCTGGCCCCGGCGATGCCGCCGCCGATGACGATGACATCGAAATTTTCATTGCTGGCCGGCATGGTCTGGTTACTCGTATTCCCACGGCATCGGTGTAGGCTGGCGCCACTGAAATCCCCACCAGAGGAGGGACTGTGACATGCTGACATCTGAAAAGCAAACCGCCATTGATTGGGTAAACGACAACGAAAGCAAACTCTCGGACTGGCACCAGACGATCTGGGATTTTCACGAACCGGCTTGGCGCGAGTACAAATCCGCCGCCTGGTATGTGGAGCGTCTGCGGGCCGAAGGCTTCACGGTGGAAGAAGGTTCGGCCGGCATGCCGACGGCGTTTTGCGCGACCTGGGGAGAGGGTGGACCGGTCATTGGTTCTTATGCGGAATATGATGCGGTACCGGGCAATTCCCAGCAGGCGGTACCCTATCAGGCGCCGCGCGAAGGCGTGCATCGCTGGGCCGCCGGCCATACCGACCCCCATTCCGGCCTCGGCATCGGCGCGCTTGGCGGCATGTTGGCGGCCAAGGCGGCTATGGAGAAGCACGGCATCGCGGGACGTCTGAAGTTCCTCGGCGAACCAGCCGAGAAGGTCTGCGGCTCGAAACCGGTCCATGCCGCTCACGGTTATCTCGACGACATGGACACGGCCATCAGCTTCCATCCGGCCTACGGGGCGGCAATGTCCAACACCTGTGTGTGGGATACCCATTGCGGCAGCTACTGGAGCAAGGTCTACACCTTCGAATGCACCGAGCCGGAAACCTGGGCCGGCATGGGCGCCGGCGGTCAGGGCGATGCCCACACCATGGCGCGGGCGCCGGGGGCGACCGATGCTGTCTGCCTGATGTACACCACCACCAAATACACCAAGGAAGCCATGCTGCCTCACACCGGCACCTGGACTCTCAACGAGGCCATCCTTACCGCCGGTCAGGCGACGTCCGACAACCTGCCGCCGAGGTTCGGCCAGATCCAGTATTCCTGGCGCAGCCCGACCCTGGAAATGGCACAGCGTATCTCCGAGGTGCTTGACCAGAACGCCGAACATGTTGCCAAGATCACTCACTGCGAGGTGAGAAGCGGCTGGGTGACCCGGACCCGCGTCGGCCTCGCCAACCACGCCATGGCCGAAATCACCTATCGCAATCTCGAACTCACCGGCCCGCCGGTATTTGGTGACGAGGCCAAGGAATTCGGTCGCAAGATTCAGAGGAATCTCGGCGTGGCCCCGATGGATAATCCGATCATGCGGGGCATCGATAAACTGTCATCGCCCAAGGAATACGAAGCCGTCGTTCGCGAGGTGTTGCCGCCCTGGCAGATCAACTACACCTCGGACGATTACGTGGACTATACGTGGCATACGCCGACCGTGCGGTTGTTCATCGGCCGGCCCGAACTCGAGGCGCCTGAACCCGGCTACCAGTATCCGGCCTGGGTCTCCAACGCTCTGGGAGGTTTTGCGCCGGCCATCGATCCCATGGTGTTCTCAGCGGCGCGCTGCATCGGCGCCACGGTCATCGATCTGCTGACCGACACCTCGGGCATCGACCGCGCCCAAGCCGAGTTCAAGGAGCGTACCGGCGGCGGCATCGGCGGTTCGAAATGGGTGGCGCCGCTGCTGCCCAGCGACTTCGAGGCGCCCATTCATTACCGTTGGCCGGAATACGTTTCGACCACTCGCGGTGACGAATGGTGGATACCGGAAGGAGCGTAGGTTCGGCTTGAACCGGACCGGGACCCAGCCCTTGAGACTGGCGCTCAAGTAGCTGAATTTCGGGCCCTGGCCACAGATATGGCTCACGCGATTGCGCCATTGGTATAGGCTGTCGCCACTGACATTCCCGTGGCTGGAGGAGGGACCGCGACATGCTGACACCTGAAAAGCAAACGGCCGTTGATTGGGTTAATGACAACGAAAGCAACCTCTCGGACTGGCACCAGACGATCTGGGATTTCCACGAGCCGGCTTGGCGTGAGTACAAGTCCGCGGCCTGGTATGTGGGGCGTCTGCGGGCCGAAGGCTTCACCGTGGAAGAAGGCTCAGCCGGCATGCCGACGGCGTTTTGTGCCACCTGGGCCGCCAATGGAGGCGAGGGCGGCCCGGTCATCGGTTCCTATGCGGAATATGATGCGGTGCCCGGCAATTCCCAGCAGGCCGTGCCCTATCGGGCGCCGCGCGAAGGGGTTCACCGCTGGGCCGCCGGCCACACCGACCCCCATTCCGGTCTCGGCATCGGCGCGCTTGGCGGCATGTTGGCGGCCAAAGCGGCTATGGAGAAGCACGGCATCGCCGGGCGCCTCAAGTTCCTCGGCGAACCGGCCGAGAAAGTCTGCGGCTCGAAACCGGTCCATGCCGCCCATGGCTATCTCGACGACATGGACGCGGCGATCAGTTTTCACCCGTCGAACTCGCCGGCCATGGCCAATACCTGTGTGTGGGAGACTCACTGCGGCGCCTACTGGAGCAAGATTTATACGTTCGAATGCGTCGAACCGGAGACCTGGTCGGCCATGGGCGTGGCGAGCAAGACCACTGGCAGCACCCACACCCTGGCCCGGGCGCCGGGGACCAACGACGCGCTCTGCCTGATGTACACCACCACTAAGTACACCAAGGAGGCCATGCTGCCTCACACCGGCACCTGGACTCTTAATGAAGCCATCCTCGCCGGCGGTCAGGCGACATCCGACAACCTGCCGCCGCGGTTCGCCCAGATCCAGTATTCCTGGCGTTGTCCGACCCACGACATGGCCCGACGCATTACCGAGGTGCTCGACCAGAACGCCGAACATGTAGCCAAGATCACCCACTGTCAGGTAACCGGGAATTGGGTGACCCGGACCCGGGTCGGCCTTGCCAATAACACTATGGCGGAGATCACCAACCGCAATCTCGAACTCACCGGTCCGCCGGAGTTTGGCTCCGAGGCCGAGGAATTCGCCCGTGATATCCAGCGCAATCTGGGCATGGAGCCCATGGACAAGCCGATCATGGCCGGGCTCGACGAACTGACACCACCCCAGGAGGCCGAGGCCATGCTCCGCCAGGTACTGCCGCCATGGCAGCTCAATTCGACCTCCGACGACTATGTGGAATACACATGGCATGCGCCGACCGTGCGATTGTTCATCGGCCGGCCCAAACTAGAGCCGCCCGAACCCGGCTTCCGCTATCCAGAGTGGACCTCCAACGCCCTTGGCGGCTTCGCGTCGGCCATCGATCCCATGGTGTTCTCGGCGTCACGCTGCATCGGCGCCACGGTCATCGATCTGCTGACCGATACCACGGGCATCGACCGCGCCCAGGCCGAATTCAAGGAACGTACCGGCGGCGGCGTCGGCGGCTCAAAATGGGTGGCGCCTCTGCTACCCGGTGACTTCCAGGCGCCGATTCACTACCGTTGGCCGGAATACGTCTCGACCATACGCGGTGACGAATGGTGGATACCGGAGAGGGCGTAAAATTGGGTTGGACGGGAAGCGTGGTATGACATTGGCGGTAGTCGGTGCCGGGTTCGGCAGGACCGGAACAAATTCGTTGAAGCTGGCACTCGAGAAACTCGGATTCGGGCCTTGCCATCATATGTTCGAGGTCATGGAGCACGCCTCGCAGTTGCCCTTCTGGCAAGCTGCCGCAAAGGGCGAGATGCCAGATTGGAACGCTGTATTCGCGGACTATGTATCCAGTGTCGACTGGCCCTCGGCGCGCTACTGGCGCGAGATTTCCAACCATTTTCTGACGGCTAAGGTCGTCCTCTCGGTTCGTCCCGAGGACGCTTGGTTCGACAGCGTCCAGGCGACGATCTATCCCTCCATGAGGGACCGCCATAAGAGGGAGCCGGGCTATGATCGCGGCGTCACGGATATGGCTAACGAGATTATAATCAAGCAGACCTTCGACGGCCGGCTCGATGATCGCGACCATTCGGTGACGGTATTTCGCGCTCACGTCGCCGAAGTCCAAGCGACCATCGATCCGGCTCGCCTTCTGACGTTCGATGTGGCCGAGGGCTGGGATCCGCTTTGCGACTTTCTCGGCGTAGCGGTGCCCGATACGCCGTTCCCCCACGCCAACTCGACGGCCGATTTTAATGACCGCTAGGTCGGTGCGGAACGGCCAGTTATGAGCTCGATCGCCAAGGGTATCGCCTGGATGGTTCTGACCGGGCTGTTGTTCATCGGAGTCACAGGTATTGTGCGCCATTTGAGCAGCGATATGAACCCCATGCAGTCGGCGTTCATTCGCTATGCCATGGGTGTCGTCATCATGGCGCCGATCCTGCTACGCCTGCGCCGTGAAAATTTTACCAAGGCGCGCTACGGTCTCCATGGCCTGCGCGGTCTGGTTCACGGTTGCGGCGTCATGCTGTGGTTCTATGCCATGTCACGCATCCCCATCGCCGAGGTTACGGCTCTGGGTTTCACGGCGCCGATCTTCACCACCATCGGCGCCGCCCTGTTTCTTGGCGAGAAGCTTCATGCCCGACGCATCGGCGCCGTATTGGTGGGCTTTGGTGGAGCGCTCGTCATTCTCCGTCCGGGTATCGCGATCATCGATTACGGCGCCATCGCCCAGCTTATCGCGGCGCCGCTTATGGCGGTGTCGTTCCTCATCGCCAAACGCCTGACCAACACCGAGGAGACCCGCGTAATCGTCGGCTTCCTGACCCTCATCGTCACCGTGGTTTTGTTCGTGCCGGCAATGATGGTGTGGCGTACGCCGACCATGGTCGAACTGGGTTGGTTGTTTGCCGTCGCGACCTGTGCGACCTGCGGTCATCTCGCCCTGACCCAGGCGTTCCGCGCCGCCGAGATCACCGTCACTCAGCCGGTCGCCTTCCTGCAACTGGTGTGGGCGACCTTGCTCGGATTCTATGCCTTCGGTGAAGTGCCCGACGCCTGGACCTGGGTCGGCGCCGCCATCATCGTCATCAGCGCCACCTACATCGCCCATCGCGAGATGACCGCCAAGCAGCGCGAGACCAGCGAGCCCCCGCCCCAGACCGCCGGCGCCGGCGACCCGCTGTAGGAGGTTGGTCCATAGTATTATCCAACGGCCATTATGATCGATTCATAATAGCCGCTGGCAAGCGTGACCGCGCGTCGCCGACCGTTCGGCGGGAGCCCCAGTTCGTGTGAACACAAGGTTGGGCGTTTGAACGTCCATCGGTCATTCTTAATGACTAGTCTACCAACGCTTCGGGTAGTACCTGACCGCCATCGACGATGATGGTCTGGCCGGTGACGTAGCCGGCCTCGTCGGAGGCGAAGTAGAGCGCCGCGTAGGCGATGTCCTCAATGGCGCCGAGCTTCTTCATGGGCACGGTGGCGGCCATGCGGCGGATGTATTCGCCGCCGGCCTCGGCCATGCCCTCGGTCATGATATTGCCGGGCAGCACAGCGTTGATGGTAATGCCGTTTTGGGCCAGTTCGAGAGCGGCGCCGCGCATCATGCCGAGCTGTCCGGCCTTGCTGGCGCCATAGTGGGACCAGCCGGCCATGCCGGTAACTGGACCGGTGATCGACGACGTCAGGATGATGCGCCCTTGGCCCTTCTCGATCATGCCGGACAGGCAAGCCTTGACCGCCATGAAGCTGCCCTTGAGGTTGATGTCCAGGGCCTCGTCCCATTCGTCGATGGCCATATCGACAACATTGCAGTTGGGAAAAATCCCGGCATTGGCGCAGAGAATATCGACGCCGCCGTGGAGTTCAGTCGCCCGGGCGACCATGGCCTGAATATCGTCCCACGACGACACGTCGCTTTTGTGGAATACGGCTGTGCCGCCGGCGCTGGTGATCTCGTCGACCACCTTGTCGCCGGTTTTCGCGTTGCGCCCGGTCAGCAGAACCCTGGCGCCCTTGGCCGCGAACACCTTGGCGATGCCCTTGCCGATGCCCATGCTGCCGCCGGTAACGATGAGTGATTTGCCTGCGATTGATGTGAGCATGGTCTCAGCCTTTCGGTTTCTGTGCGGTGGCCGCGATGGCCTGCATGGGCGTCCGCATGGGGTTATCGCCGAGATTTTCACGTAGCGCCTGGGCGACCGCCTCGACAACGGTCTCGCGGTTGGTGGTTGCTTGCTCATTAACTTCGAAGATGCCGGGATTGCCCTCGACGGCGCCGACCGCCACGTGGTGTGCCGAGGACCGCTCGACCGCCGTATTGACCATCTCGATGTCGATGGCGTCGAAACCAGCGTCGCGTAGCAGAGCCTTGATGGGATCGATGAAGTGATAGCCGAAAGGGGTTTCCAGGAAGGTCGGTAGATTGCTTTCGAAGAAGCCGATAATGGTCTCGTGGGCGATCCGCATGGCCGGGTTGGTCTCAAACGAGCCCCAGACATTGAAGGCGAAAACACCGTCCGAATTCAGCACCCGCAGCGCCTTGCGGGCGCCGGCATCCTTGTCGGGATAATACATGATGCCGAACTGGCAGGCGACCGCGTCGAAGCTCGCGTCCTCGAAGGGCAGGCTGAGGGCGTCGGCCTGTTGGTACGTGACGTTGGGCAGATTACCGCGCTTTTCATTCGCTATGGCGAGCATGGCGTCGTTGAGGTCGGTGGTGACGATCTCAACCTCGTCGGCCAGGACGGCGCGTATTTTTTCCGTGGCGATGCCGGTGCCGCAGGCGGTTTCCAGCACCCGGCTGCCACATCGATCCGCCCGGCCAAGTCGGCGGCGTAATAATGGAACAGCAGCGGGCCGAGACGGCTGTCATAGATTTCGAGAATAGAGCCGTCGAATTTAACGTGCTTGGCGGTCACGGTCAGCTCCGGTATTCCACGCCAGGCAGCACGCAGAGCATTTCGAACAGCAGGTTGGCGGCGACCAGGGCGGTGTTGCCGAACGGGTCGTAGGGCGGCGAGACCTCGACCAGATCGCAGCCCACCACGTTGAGGCCGCGGCAGCCGCGGATGATTTCCAGCGCCTGGATCAGGGTCAGGCCGCCGATCTCGGGTGAGCCGGTGCCCGGTGCGAACGGCGGGTCGAGGCCGTCCACATCGAAGCTGATGTACATGGGCCGGTCACCAATCTGGCCCCTGATTTCGTCCATCAGCGGGGCCAGGGACTTGTACCAGCACTCCTCGGCCTGGACCACGCGGAAGCCCTGGCTGCGCGGCCAGTCGAAGTCCTCGGCGGTGTAGCCGGTGGCGCGAAGGCCGATCTGGGCGACGTTGGGGCCATGGACTAGGCCTTCTTCCACGGCCCGGCGGAACGGGGTGCCGTGGGTCACGGTCTCGCCGAACATGATGTCGTTGACGTCGGCGTGGGCGTCCACATGGACCATGCCCATGGGGCCGTGCTTCTTCACCAGGGCACGCAGGATGGGGAGCGTAATGGTGTGGTCGCCGCCCATGGTCATCGGCATGCAGCCGGCCGCGACGATGGCGTCGTAGTGCTCCTCGATGATGCGGATACTGTCCTTGAGATTGAAGGTATTGATCGGCACATCGCCGATGTCGGCCACCGACAGGGAGTCGTAGGGTGCCGCCCTCGTGGCCATGTTGTAGGGTCGCAGCATGCAGCTTTCGGCCCTTATCTGGCGCGGGCCATGGCGGGTGCCGGCGCGGTTTGAGGTGCCGATGTCGAAGGGCACGCCGACGAAGCAGGCATCCAGCCCCTCGGCGCTCTCCTTTGCCGGCAGACGCATCATGGTCGCCGGCCCGGCGAAACGCGGCATGTCGTTACCGCCAAGCGGCTGATAAAATTCCTTGGCCATGTCCTCAAATTCTCCCTGTAGAAAAGTCGAGCGGCGATCTTATGAGCGCCGCCTCGGCTTGCCAAGCGGCGTGGACGCCGTTATACCCACCGCCATGAAACCCGCGGTCCATCTTATGTGCCGAACCGGCGCATATCACAACGACCCGGCATTCGCCGGGCGCTGACGCGCGCGCTCAACTTCCGATCCATAGCCTAAATCGAGCCCGCGCGTTCCGTTGATGGAACACGGCGCGAGGACTGACCTTTCAGTCAGCCTGGCGCAAACGAGGGTTTGGTATCATGGGCGTTTCTCACTTCATCCGCTGGTTCAAGCCTCCCGCCAGGGCCGAGGGCTGGGCAGTGACGGTCCTGGCTACCCGCTGGCGTTGACCTATCTCGCCGGTATCGTCATGGGCACCACGAACATCATCATGATCGGCTGGCTCAGGCCGTCGCCGCTGGCCGTCGCCGCCCTGGCCAGTGAGTTTTGCGGGCTGTTCTATATCGTCGGGGTCGGCATCCTCACGGCGGTCTCGCCGATGATCGTCCACGCCCTCAGCGCCAGGAAATTCCGCGAGGTGCGCCGCGCCGTACGCCAGGGGCTTTGGGCGGCGCTGGCTATCGCCCTGCCTGTCGGGCTCGTCGTCTGGCATGCCGGCGATACCCTGCCGCTGTTGGGCCAGGACCCGGCCATTGCCGCCATGGGCGAGACTTATGTTCGGGCCGTAATTTGGGGATTCCTTCCGAGCATGGGTTTCGTGGTGTTGCGCAACTTCGTGGCCGCCCATCACCGGCCCCGGTCGGCGCTGGTGGTGATGTCGTTGGGCATTGTCGTGAACATCATTGCCGACTACGCCTTGATCTTTGGCCATTTCGGATTTTCCCGTCTGGAGTGGTTTGGCGCCGGCATCGCCAGCTCCGTAGTTTGTGTTTTCATGTTCGCCGGGCAACTCGGCTATGTGCTGCTGGACCGCCGCTTCCGGCGCTATCATCTGCTTGGCCGCGCTTCCAGGATATCTTCAGGGTCGGCGGCCCCATCGGTATCATGAGCGCCGCCGAGATCGGCGTCTTCCTCGCCGCCACCTTCCTCATGGGTCTGTTTGGCACCACCGAGTTGGCGGCACACGCCATCGCCTGCAATGCGGCGGCCTGGCCTTCGCCGTGCCCTTCGGCCTGGGCCAGGCGGCGACCATCCGCGTTGCCTACGCGGCGGGGGCGGGGGACGTTGCTGCTTTACGCCTGACCAGCCGGGTGGCCATCGGTCTTGGCTTCGGCTGGAGCATCGTTGGCTGCGCCTTGATGTGGTGGCTTGCCTTGCCCATCGCCGAGGTGTTTCTCGATGCCGCCGACCCGGCCAACCTCCCGACCCTGGAAATGGCGGCGGCTTTAGTCGCATTCGTGGCGCTCTATCAGCTTCCCGACGGGCCGCAACAGGTGGCGCTCGGCGTGCTCCGGGGCCTTCGCGATACCCGCGTGCCCATGATCATCGCGCTGATCTCCTATTGGATCATCGGCGCCGCCCTCTGCGTCTGGTTCGGTTTTGCCCTTGGATATAGCGGACCTGGCGTCTGGGCAGGATTGGCTTTGGCCCTGGTAATTGCCACCATGGCGGTGATGACGCGCTATCTGTGGTATGGCGAGCGGCTGATCGCCGGGGGGCGGCTACGAGTAGCTGAAGTCGAACGCCCGCTCAGCGTGAGGAACCACCCGGCCGACCGAGAGCGACGGGAAGTGGGCGGTGAGGATCAGGGTGTCGGTGTCGCAGTGCATGTCGAGGAAGGTCTTGCAGGTCTCCGCCGATTGCCCCCATCGTGGTCGAAGTTAGGGCTCCAGTCGGTTTCCGCCAACTGTAGCGGCGAGTGCAAGAGATCGCCGCTCATGATCGCAGTCTGGCCCTGTGAGGTGATGTTGACCGCCACGTGGCCTACGGTGTGGCCCGGTGCGGGACCAGCCATACCTGATCATCGAGGGCGTAGTCGGTGTCCACCAGTACTGCCTGATTGGCCTCCATGATCGGTAACACGTTCTCGCGAAAGACCTGGTGGTTATCGGTTTCGCTGGCGGCATATTCGTCTTCGTCGCGGGCGAAGATATATTTGGCGTTGGGAAAGGTCGGCGCCCAGCGCCCGTCAATCAACTGCGTGTTCCAGCCGCAATGATCGAGATGCAGATGGGTGCAGAAGACGTAGTCGATGTCGCCCGGTCCCACCCCGGTCGCTTTCTGGTTGCGTAACCAGGTTTCGTCCCGACGGTCGTACCACTCGGGAAACTCGTCGTTGGATTTGCGGCAGCCGACGCAGGTGTCGATGAGGATGGTGTGGCGGCGGGTGCGCACCAGATAAGACTGCACCGGCATGATCATCTTGCCGCTGGCCGGGTCGAGGGCCTTGGGTTCTTGCCAGTGGCGGTGAGGATCAAAGCTCTCCGGCACCGCGTAGTCGAAGAATTCGATGGGCCGGGCCAGAGGTGCCTCCAGCTCGAGGACGCGATCGATGGTGATGTCGCCGAGCTGGCGCGCCGCCACGGTTTTATCGTCCCTTCCATACCGGCTTGCGCTTCTCGGCGAAGGCGACGGGACCTTCCAAGGCATCTTCGGAGGCCATCATGCGCTCGTAGATGTCGAGGCCGCTCTTGCCCTTCTTGGTGAAGTTCATGGCGTCCTCCAGCGGCAGCATCTCGATTTCCTGGAGTACCGCCATGCAGGCCTGAATGGCGAGTGGCGCGCCTTCGGCGATCTGCGCCGCCATGGCGTGGCACTCCTCCATGAGTTTGTCGAGCGGCACCACCTTGTTGACCAGGCCCCAGTGGGCGGCCTCCTTGGCGTCCATGGGACGGCCAGTGAGGAACAGCTCGACGGCGATGTGATAGGGAATGCGCCGCGGCACCCGCTGCATGGCGCCGGCGTCGGCGAGGAAGCCGCGCTGCATCTCAGGCAGCGAGAAGTAGGCGTTCTCGGCGGCGATGATAATGTCGCAGCCCAGGGCCAGTTCGAAGCCGCCGCCGATGGCGGCGCCGTTGACCGCCGCGATCAACGGCTTGTGCAGGTCCCAGAACTCGGTATTGCCGGCGAAGCCACCGCGACCGGCCGCGGGCTCGTCATCGCTGCTCCCGTCGCCGTCGAGGCCGGCCTCGCCGCTGGCCACTTCCTTGAGGTCCCAGCCGGCCGAGAAAACCCGCTCGCCGGTGCCGGTGACGATGCCGATGGAGAGATCGGGATCATCCTGCAGTTCCCGGAAGGCGCCATAGAGCGCTTTGCTGGCCGCGGTGTTGATGGCGTTGACCGGGGCGCGGTCGAAGACGATTTCGAGGACGCGGCCGTGGCGGGTGGTTTTGATGATGTCGGACATTCTCGGTTCCTTGCTAGTCGGCGATGATGATAAGGGCGTCGACGGCGATGGCGCCGTGACCTTTAGGGCGGACGATCAACGGGTTTACATCAAGTTCGGCCAGCCTGTCACGGTTGGCCTCGGCGAAATCGGCGACGGCGAGTACGGCGTCGATGGCGGCGTCTATATCGCCGGCGGGTTTGCCGAGATAGCCGGCCAGCAGGGTCGCTGTCTTGAGGCCGGCGATGGCGTCGGCCACGGCGGCGCGGTTGGTCGGCAACAGCAGGGCGACGCTGTCGCGCACCGCTTCCACCAGGACGCCACCGCCGCCGACCACCAACACCATGCCGAGGGCCGGGTCCAGGGTGACGCCGACGATCAGCTCGCACACTGCGTCGCAGATCATTGGTTCGACGAGAAAACGGTCGATGTCGAGGGTGTCGTTCATGGCTGCGACTGCATCACCAACCGCGTCCGCATCGGTCAGGCCCAGGTGAACGGCGCCGGCTTCGCTCTTGTGGTGCAGGTCGGCGCTCAGGGTCTTGACCACCACAGGATAGCCGACCGCATCCGCAACGTTGGGCGCGGTGGCGGTGGTCGCGACCTGGCCCGTCGGTATGGTCAGGCCGAATTCGGCGAGACGCTGTTTGCTGTCGTGTTCGTCGAGGGCGCGGGCCGCGTTGGGCGCGGTAACAGCCGCCGGTAACAGCACCGCGTCGGTGCCGCCGTTATCCAGTATCTCCCGCCGGCGCTTGCCATAGGCCACCGCCGCGCCGATGGCGGCAATAGCATGGTCGAGGCCCTGGAGCGGCCCGACGCCGGCTTTGATCATCATCTCCTGGGCGTCGGCGTTGACGGACTCCGACAGCGAGCAGGTGTGGAACGCCGCCACCCCGGTAGTCTTGTTAGCAGCGATCAACGATTCAATTGCTGCGTAGACGGTTTCCTCGAAGCCGCTGCCCTGGAGGAAGTCGATGACCAGTAGGGCGACGTCGTAGTCACCCTCCATCATAGCGGTAAAGACATGCTCCAGCGGCTCGCGCTGGCCCCAGATCGAGGTGTTGTAATCCAGCGGATTGACGATGTTGGCGAAGTCCGGCAGCACTTCTCGGACCTTGTCGTATTGCAACTGGGTCGGCTGGGGCAGGGTCATGCCGTTGCGGTCGGCCAGATCGGAAGCCAGGGCCGCTTCGCCGCCGGAGCAGGTGAAGATGGTAATCCGGTTACCGTCGAGGGGACCGACGATGCTCAGGGCCTTGAGTTTTTCGAGCAGCAGAGCCGGGCTGTCGGCGCGACTGATGGCGTGTCGCTCGAACAGCGCTGCGTAGGCTTCCTCGCTGCCCGACATTGAGCCGGTATGGGTCATGGCGACCCGCCGGGCGGCCTCGGACTTGCCGGCCTTGAGGGCGACGATAGGCACGCCTTGGTCAAGCGCCCGCGTCGCCGCCCGGCTGAACCCGTCAACGTCCCTGATGGCTTCGATGTAGAGGCCGATGGCGGTCACCCGGGGGTCATCGAGCAGGACTTCGATGAAGTCGCTGGTGCCGATCACCGCCTCGTTGCCGCAACTGATCATGTAGCTGAACGGCACCGAACGCATGTTATACATGAGATTGAGGGTGACGTTGCCGCTCTGAGCGATGAAGGCGGGGCCGCGCTCGACGTTGTGGTCGGCATGGGCCATGGGCCACAGGCCGACCCGGTCGACGAAATTGACGAAGCCGAAGCAGTTGGGCCCCATGGCGGCGAAGTCACCGGCGGCGTCTATAATCGCCGTCTGATGGGACGCGCCGGCCTCGCCGATTTCGGAGAAGCCGGCGGCATAACACACGGCGCCGCCAGCCCCGGCGGCGGCAAGCTCGCCGACCATGTCGATGGTGGCCTCACGCGGCACCGAAATGAAAGTGGCGTCTGGCGGCTCAGGCAGATCGGCGATACTCTTGAAGCAGGGCCTGTCCCCGAGGCTGTCGTACTTGGGGTTGACCGCCCACACGGGCCCCTGAAAACCACCGTCGATGCAACCCCTAATTCCAGACTCTGTCGCTATGCCGCCAATATAGGTGACGTGGCGCGGCCGCAGCAGCCGCTCTAGATTCTTGCGTTTGGTATTGATATTCACTGGCTTGCGTCTACCTAGCGGCCGACGAACTGGGCGACGCGGCGTTCGCTGGTCGCCTTCAACGCTTCCTTGGCGTCTTCGGTTTGGGCGCAGGCCTTGCCCGCCGCCATTTCTTCCACCAGCTGGTCGCCGAGACTGCGGGTGCCGGCGGTGTCGATCAGGCGTTTGGCGTGCATCTGGGCGACGGTCGGCCCGGTCACCAGCACCGCGGCGAAGGCCTGGGCCGCGCCAAGCACCTCGGCGGTCGGATGGACCTCGCCGACCATGCGGTTGGCCAGAGCCTTGTCGGCGTTCCAGGTCTCGCCGGTATAGACAAAGCGCTTGGCTGCCTCGGGGCCGATGACCCGTGGCAGCAGCCAAGTGCCGCCGACATCGGGCGGGAAGGCCATGCGGGTGTAGGCGCAGATGAAACGCGCTTCTTCGCCGGCGAAACGGAAATCGCAGGCCGGGGCAAGATCGACCCCGGCGCCGGCGCCCTGGATCACGGCGATGGTCGGGCGGGGGAATTCGGCCAGTTCCTGGACCAGCTTGTGGGCCTCGCCGACCCAGTCATAGCCCTCGGGACGACCCTTCTCGGCCATCTCGACCCATTCGAAGACATCGGCGCTGGCGCAGAATCCCTTGCCGGCGGCGGCGATGACCGGACATCGCACTTCAGCATCGTCCCGTGCCGTCGCGAGCTCGGCGCGGAAGCCCTGGAGTATGGCGTAATTGATGGCGTTGCGCTGGTCGGGGCGGTTCAGGGTAAGAGTGCGGACGTCGCCGGACCGTTCGATTTCGGCCATGGGATACTCCTCCTGGTATCGATGTCTATTTACCGATTGACCGTAATCGCTCGCGCGGCGGCGGTCACTCAATTTACCGCTCTCTATTGGCAAATCGACCGAAGCGCCAGCCAATCGACGTCGGACATGCCCTGGTCGCCGCGCTGCCCACTGTTGCGCACTGCTTCGGCGCGTTCGGCGCTTTGCGGATGGGTTAGGAGAAACGCCATCAAGCCGGGGTCCTCGCTTTCCCGCGTCGCCAGACGATCAAGAAAGCGCACCAGGCCACTGATATCGGTGTCGCTGTCCGCCAGAATCTCCACGGCGACGGCGTCGGCCTCGGCTTCGGCATCGCGGTTATAGGCCAGGTTAACGAGCAACTCACCGGCCGCCACGCCAACGCCGATCAACCCCGATGGGTCACCTAGCAGTATCTGGACCATGAGCCCGAGGCCAGCGGCGCGAACGATACTTTCTGTGGAATGACGCTCGATAACATGGCCCATTTCATGGGCCAAAACACCGGCAACCTCGTCGGGTGATTTGGCGGCGGTGATCAGTCCTTTGTAAATGACGATAAAGCCGCCGGGGCCGGCGAAGGCGTTGACTACTTCGCTGTCGACCACGGTAACGCGGAACCGGTAATCCGTATCAATAACCCCGGTGAGACGTTCGGTCAGCCGCCTAACCGCCCGCACACCGGCGGCGCTCTCGCAGACATGGTTGTTGGCCTCGAACTCGCCCATGACCTGGGCGCCGAGGGACTCTTCCCATTCCAGGGGCATCAGCGCGGCGATCGGCTCGACCGCCAGGGGCAGGCCCCAGAACAGCACGGCCACGACTGCGACGATCCCCGCCGCCCATTGGGCGATGCGCCGGAGCGGGCGGGCGCCCGTGACCCCCGGATCGTGAAGGTGGGGCGCCATGGCCAGCAGGGGGCGCAGGATGCCGTTGTCGGCGATGGTCAGACGGGCATCGGCCTGGGCCGCGTTGAGCAGACGTACCGGCAGGTTGCGGTGGAACTCGTCGGTACGCCCGAGGTCGCTAAAGGCCCAGACGAAGCGTGCGCCGTCTTCGGTCACGATAATCAGGCCTTCCTCGGCGATCTGGACGGTGACAGTGGTGCGGGCCGCGGTGCGCCCGTCGCTTATGTGGCCATGATAGGTGACAGCCATGGTTTCAGAAGTCGCCGACGTCGAACGCCTCGGCAAGACCTTCGCCGGTGGTCGGCCGGGGTTTGAGGCTCTGGGCGATCAAGGCGAAGTCCTGATCGCCGATCAGGATAAGCCGGTCGCACATGAAGTTGGTCGTGCGGATCAGCACATAGGGGTAGGCGAGGCCCATGGTGAAGCTGGTCAGCAGCACGTTGGGGACAACCAGCAGGAACAGAGACCAGCCGTCCACATCGACTTCGAAGCCCAGGTCGTCGTAGCGTACGCAGGAAGCGTAGTAACGCAGGGCTGCTGCGCGGTACCAGATCCAGCAAAATCCCAGGGTCGGCAGGGTCAACAGCCAGCATATGGCGAACACGCCAAGCAGGCGGTCGCCGGTGGCGTTGAATTCGGTCCGGCGGTCGCCGAACCAGGTGTTGTTGAACTTGTAGGCGGCGAGCCGGGTGCTCATGTACGGTACGTAGAAACCGAAGGTCAGCAGGGTCAGGACCCAGAAGCCAAGCTCGCGTATGCCATATTGCACTGACGAGCCGGTCTGGGCGCCGCGAATGCCGCGCCACAGGGTACGGCTGAGGCGATAGCGCCGGGCGCGGAACCGGGCCATGCCGACGATCACCACGCTGAGAACGAAAATCGGCGCGTTGTAGAGGGTCTGGAGGCTTTGATCGTTAAACCATTCGGGCCAGATCCAGGTGAATAGCCCCGTGTAAATTCCGAAGAAGATAATCAGGAAGACCATGACGATGGCGAACCCGAGCAGCAGTTCCTTGCCCGTACCGGTGTATTCGAAGCGGTCGCCGAGAAAACTCGTATGGCTCCACAGATAGCGCCTGATGCGGGTTTTCGCCCAGAACCGGTAGACGCCGATGGTGACGATCGTCAGCAGCATGTTGACGATATGGATACCAAACAGGTCGTAGACTTCGCCATGGTGGCGCAGGCGTTCGCGGCGGGCGCCGCCTATTCCATCGGTCGTTCGCAGGGGCAAACCAATATCCTTGTGTCGCATTCGTCGTGGCCGCAGGGTAGTCGCCTGCAAAATTCCGCGCAATGCGGGCGTCTGTCTCGCGCTTTGGACCGTTTTACGGCTATGGTATGGTTAATGTGGCGCCAGCGGACGTCAGGAAAAACGTGAGGTATCATGGTGGGGGCGACCCAGCAACTGTTCCTGGTTTACGGCGGCGAACTCGTTGATCCTACGGGAAATGTCTACAGCGAACCGGGTGATCTCGATATTCAGGGCATATTCGAGTCCTACGAAGCCGCCTACGAGGCGTGGCAGCAGGCCAGCTTCCAGGCGGTGGATAGCGCCCTGGTGCGCTATCGTATCGTTCCGTTGTTTTGAGGGCGTCCCGCCTTCTCTTCACCTGTCTGGCGGCAGCCGCGTTCTTTGCGGCGCCGGCCGTGGCCCGGGCGCCCGATGGCCTGACCCTGGAGTACCAGATTATTCGCAACGGCAGCGAGATTGGCCGTCACAAGGTGAGGTTTGCCCATGACGGGAACAATCTGGTGGTCGAGACCAAGGTTCGCATCGAAGTAAATTTCGCTTTCTTCACTCTGTTTCGCTACGCCCTTGATGGGGTTGAGACCTGGCGCCATGGCCGCCTGATTGAACTGCGGACCACGGCCGATGATGACGGCGATCAATACGCCGTCCATGCCGTGGCGGATGGCGATATCATCTTTGTCGACGCCGGCGGCGACACCTGGACCGCACCGGCCACGGCGATGCCGTCGAGCCTGTGGCACCCGGACCTGGCGCGAGGGCCGCTGTTGATCGGCGTCGAGCAGGGCGAGCGCATGATCGTCGCCGCCGAGGATATGGGCCGCGAAAACGTCCCGGCCCGGGGCGGCGAGGTCAGCGCCACCCGTCTGGTGGTGAGCGGCGAGCTGGAGCGTGAGCTGTGGTACGACGATGACGGCATTCTGGTGCATCTGCGTCTGGTCGCGCGGGACGGATCAGAGATCATTTATCTCCTCGAGTAGATGACGGCGAACTGGAAAGCGGCGGCGCTTCGGGCTAGAAATTTCAAAAGCACCAGTTACTGGGAGGGACTCCATGAGTGGGCAAAAGACTATCGTATTTTTCCCCGAAGCCGCCTTCGGGCCAGCCTTGAACTCGGTCGGCATCGCCCAGGCTTGCCAGGAGTTGGGCCACAAGCCGGTCTTCGTGGTCGATATGGGCATGGCCGGCGTGTTCGAGGAATACGGCTTCGAGGAACGGCCCATTAATATGTCCGAGCCCATGCCGGCCGAGGAGATGGCCAAGTATTGGTCCGATTTCATCAATGGTCATATCCCCAACTTCGCCAAGAGCCCCTACGACCAGATCGACAATTATGTGAAGGAATGCTGGGAAGCCATCGTCGAGACCTCGGTGTGGGCCGAGAAGGAACTTCCCCAGGTGCTCGACGAGATCAAACCGGACCTCATTTGTATCGACAACGTAGTCCTGTTTCCCGCCACCAAGAACTACGGCGTGCCCTGGGTGCGGATCATCTCGTGCAGCGAGAACGAGATCGAGGATCCGGATATCCCGCCCCATCTGTCGGGCTGCGGTGAGAATGATCACGCCGGTTTCGAGCGCTATCGCGCTCGCTTCAATCAGGTCGTCAAGCCGGCCCACGACGCCTTCAACGAATTTCTCGCCTCGGTCGGCCACGAGCCCTACCCCCTGGGCGAGTTCTTCGAGACCTCGCCTTACATGAACCTGCTGCTCTATCCCGAACCGGTGCAGTTCAAGCGGCGCAACCCGCTCGACCCCGCGCGTTTCCAGTACCTCGACGGCTGTGTCCGGACCGCCGACCATTACCAGGTTCCGACCTTTGCCGAGAACGACGACAAGCCGCTTATCTACGTCAGTTATGGCAGCCTGGGCGCCGGCGACACGGAATTGCTCAAGCGCGTCATCGATACCCTGAGCGGTCTGCCCTACAAGGCGCTGGTCAACGTCGGCGACTACATCGACGACTACGCCGCCGCCGATCTTCCCGGCAACATCCACATCGAAGCCTGGTATCCCCAACCGTCGGTCATCGAACAGTCGGACCTGGTTATTCACCACGGCGGCAACAACAGCTTTACCGAGTGCCTGTACTACGGCAAACCGGCGATCATCATGCCCTACTGCTGGGACGGCCACGACAATGCCACCCGGGTCGCCGAGACCGGCCATGGCGCCAAGCTGGCGCGTTATGACTGGAGCAACGACGATCTCGCGACGGCGATTTCCGGCCTGCTCGCCGATGATGTCATGGCCGCTAAGCTGGCCGCCACCAGCGCCCACATGAAGGGCGCTGACGGCCGGCGTAAGGCCGCGCGGTTGCTGGATGATTTACTCAGATCATAGCTGAAAGCCCACGTGACAGCGCCCTCGGGTTAACCATACTGAAACGCAGAGTCGCCTTGCGGGACGATTCATAGTAGCTTGATCGCGGCATCCGAGCTCACCTCGTGGCCGCGATC
>CAZYDR010000005.1:0-62590 GCA_964645285.1 uncultured Alphaproteobacteria bacterium | reverse complement strand
CTTCGAACAGAAAGGCTGGGCCGAGCCGACCATCGTCATTCGTTTCTGGATCATCGCCTTAATTCTCGCCCTCCTGGGTCTGGCCACGTTGAAGCTGAGGTGATGGCATGATCGACGCCTTCCCCTTCGCCGGCTTGCCGGTCGCCGTCTTCGGGCTTGGACGGTCCGGGCTATCCGCCGCCCGCGCCCTGAACGCCGCCGGCGCCGACGTCTGGGCCTGGGACGATGCCGAGGACAGCCGCGCCAGGGCCGAGGCTGCCGGTGTCTCCCTGGTCGATCTCTATGGCTGCAACTGGTCGGCGCTGACGTCGTTGGTGCTCGCCCCTGGCGTGCCCATGAACCACCCCAGGCCCCATCCGGTGGTTGACCTGGCGCGCCGCGCCGGCTGCGAGGTAATCGGCGATATCGAATTGCTGGTGCGTACCATGGCCGATGCCCGCTACATCGGCATCACCGGCACCAACGGAAAATCGACGACCACCGCCCTGGTCGGCCACATTCTCAAGCTCGCTGGCCAGGATGTGGCGGTCGGCGGTAACCTGGGTATTCCGGTGCTCGACCTCGAGCCCTTGGGCAAGGGCACCTATGTGCTTGAGCTGTCGTCCTACCAGATCGATCTTACCGTTTCACTGACCTGCGATGTGGCGGCCCTGCTCAACATCACGCCTGACCATATCGACCGGCACGGTGATCTGGCTGGCTACGCCGGTGTCAAGAAACACATCTTCCATGGCCAGTCTGATCTCCAGGTGGCGGTGGTCTGCGTCGATGACGAGTGGTGTCAGCGGATTTGCCATGAGCTCATGGACGTTGGCGACCAGCAGGTCATTCCTGTCGCCGTCGGCCGTAAGATATCGGGCGGCGTCTATGTGGTGGACGGCATTCTTCATGATGATACCGAGGGTGAGGACGACCCGGTCATCGATCTGGCCGATATCGCCACCTTGCCCGGCGCCCACAACTGGCAGAACGCCGCCGCCGCCTTTGCCATGGCGCGGGTCTCCCAGGTTCCGGCCGCGATGATCGCCGCCTACCTGCGCAGCTTCCCCGGTCTCGCCCATCGCCAGGAGCGCCTGGCGGTGATCGACGGCGTTACCTATGTCAACGACTCAAAGGCGACCAACGCGGCTTCCACGGCGCGGGTCCTGGACTGCTATAAGTCGATCTACTGGATTGCCGGCGGTCGGGCGAAGGCCGGTGGCATCGATGAATTGGCGTCTCGGTTCTCGCGCATTCGTCATGTGTTTTTGATCGGCGAGGCGGCGGGAGACTTCGCTGCGACCCTGGGCGACGCGGTGCCTTACAGTCAGTGCGGCGATCTCGATACGGCCCTTGGCGCGGCCGCCGCCATGGCTTGTGATGACGGCGAATTCGGCGCCGTGGTGCTGCTGTCGCCGGCCTGCGCCTCGTTTGACCAGTTCGCCGATTTCGAGGTCCGGGGCGATGCGTTCCGCGCTCTGGTCGAGGCGTTGCCGGGCGAACGGGCCATGCTCGTCGAACACGAGCCCCTCGACCACAGCCCGGCGGGGATAATCCATTGATTGTCCTGGCCCGCAACGATCGCAGCCTGGTCGGCCAGTGGTGGTGGACCGTTGACCGCTGGACCCTGGCGTCCCTGGCGTTGCTGGTGGCGCTCGGCACTATTCTGACCATGGCCGCCAGTCCGGCCATCGCCGACCATATTGGGGTCGATCAGTTCTACTTCGTTCGTCGCCAGTTGTTCTATGGCGGGCCGGCCCTGTTGGTCATTCTCGGCGTCTCCCTGCTGTCGCCTCAGTGGGTGCGGCGGATTACCGTGGGCGGCCTGTTGGCGGGGTTGCTGTTGATGGTGGTGACCATCTTCGCCGGAGCCGAAGTCAACGGCGCGCGGCGTTGGATCAGGCTGGGCGCCGTGTCGCTCCAGGTCTCCGAATTCGTCAAGCCGACATTTGTGGTGACCGCCGCCTGGCTGCTCGCCACCCAGCGCCTCGACCCGACCTTCCCGGGCAATCTGGTTTGTGTGGCGCTCTGCGCGGTCATCGTCGGCCTGCTTATGCTGCAGCCTGATTTCAGCATGGCCGTGTTGGTCGGCGCCGTATGGTTCGCTCAGTGTTTCCTGGCCGGTCTGCATTTGCGCTGGGTCGCCCTGCTCGCCGTGGTGGGGATCAGTGCCGCGGCCATGGCTTATGTCTTTGTGCCCCATGTGACCGACCGGGTTGACCGCTTCCTCGATCCGGCGTCGGGTGATAGTTATCAGGTCGACACCGCCCTCGAGGCCTTTACCAATGGCGGCCTGCTGGGTCGTGGGCCGGGCGAGGGCGTGGTCAAGGAAACCCTGCCCGACGCCCATAGCGATTTCGTCTTCGCCGTGGCCGGGGAGGAGTTCGGCCTGCTGCTGTGCCTGGCCTTGTTGGCCCTGTTCGCCTTCGTGGTGCTGCGTGGCTTCGGTCGCCTGCATCACCAGCGCGATCTGTTCGTCATGCTGGCGGTTGGCGGCCTGCTGATCCAGTTCGGCCTCCAGGCTCTACTCCATATGGGCGTCACTCTGGCGCTGATTCCGCCTACCGGTATAACCTTGCCGTTCGTTTCCTACGGTGGCTCATCGACTGTCGCCGTAGCCCTCGGCATGGGTATGGTGCTGGCCTTGACGCGCCGTCGCCCCGGCTATGGGGGTGGCTCGTGAGCGGTCTCGTCGTGCTTGCCGCTGGCGGGACTGGCGGCCATCTGTTCCCGGCCCGGGCCCTGGCCGCCGAATTGGCGTCGCGCGGGCGGACCCTGGCGCTGGTCACCGACCATCGCGGCGCCGGCTTCGGTGAGTCCCTGGGTGATGTGGCGGTCCATACGGTGCGCGCCGCGGCGGTGACCGGGCGCGGCCTGCTCGACCGCTTGGGCGGTCTCGCCAATGTCGCCCTGGGGGTTTACCAGGCGCGTCGCCTTTTGGCGCGATTGAAGCCCTCGGGGGTGGTTGGTTTCGGCGGCTACGCCTCGGTACCGGCGGTGCTAGCGGCGGCCCATCTCGGTGTGCCGACGGTTATTCATGAACAGAACGCGGTGCTCGGCCGGGCCAACCGGTTACTGGCGCCCCGGGCTAGCGCCATTGCTACCTCGTTCGTCGAGACAAGCCGGATTGCGCCCGCCGATCAGGCCCGCGCCAAGCACATCGGCAATCCGGTGCGAAGCGAAGTCGCGGCCATCGGCGAAACACCCTATCGAGCACCCGAGCCGGGCGAGGCCCTCTCAATTCTGATTACTGGCGGCAGCCAGGGCGCGGCGGTAATGACCCAAGTGGTCCCCGGAGCTTTGTCCTCCCTCTCCGGATTACCGTCGCGCCATCCTTTGCACGTTGTCCAACAATGCCGGCCCGAGGATATGGAGAGCGCTCGCGCTCACTATGATGCGGCCGGCATCGAGGCCGAATTGGCGGCGTTTTTCGATGACCTGCCGGACCGCCTCGGCGCCGCCCAGCTTGTCATCGCCCGCGCTGGCGCATCGACGGTGACGGAGCTCACCGTCGCCGGACGGCCGGCCATTCTGGTGCCCCTGCCCAGCGCCACCGACGACCATCAGAGTGCCAATGCCCGCACCATCGAAGCGGTGGGCGCCGGCTGGATCATGGACCAGGTCGATTTCACGCCCGAAGCCCTGGCCGCGCGTATCGCTGAACTCATCGCCGAGCCGGGCCGGCTGGCCAAGGCGGCAGCCTGCGCCAAGGCTGCGGGCACGCCGGAGGCGGCGAGCCGCTTGGCTGATCTGGTTGAGCGTTGCATACCGGCCAACGGTAACCGGCGTCATGCCGGGGAGATGGCGGCATGAGGGAAATGCCTCTTGATATCGGCCTCATCCACTTCGTCGGTATTGGCGGCATCGGTATGAGCGGCATCGCCGAGGTGTTGCACAATTTGGGTTATACGGTGCAGGGCAGCGACCTGGCGGAGAACGCCAACGTGACGCGCCTGCGGGGCCTCGGCATCACCGTTCACATCGGTCACGACGAGGCCAACCTTGGCGAGGCCCAGGTGGCTATCGTGTCCTCGGCGGTCAAACCCGGCAATCCCGAGGTGGCGGCGGCGCGGGCGCGCTTCGTGCCGGTGGTCGGACGTTCCGAGATGCTTGGCGAACTGATGCGCCTCAAGTGGTCCGTGGCGGTCGGCGGTACCCATGGCAAGACGACGACCACCTCGATGATCGCCGCGGTGCTCGATGCCGCGCGCTACGATCCGACCGTCATCAACGGTGGCATTATCAACGCCTATGGCACCAACGCTCATCTTGGTGGCGGCGACTGGATGGTTGTGGAGTCAGACGAATCCGACGGCAGTTTCGTCAAGCTGCCGGCGACCATTGCCGTGGTCACCAATATCGATCCCGAGCATCTCGATCACTATGGCTCGTTCGACGCCCTACGCGCCGCCTTCGAGCAGTTCGTCGAGAACATTCCGTTCTATGGCTTTGCTGTGCTCTGCGTCGATCACCCGGAAGTTCAGGCGCTGATTGGCCGGGTATCGGACCGCCGCATCATCACCTACGGCTACAGCCCCCAGGCCGACTTCCGGGCCATCGACGTGGATTCATCGCCCAGCGGTATGCGCTTCGGCGTGGTGGTCGCCGACCGCGCCGCCGGCAGCGAGCGTGTTATCAAGAATTTCGAGCTGCCCATGCTCGGCCGCCACAACGTGCTCAACGCCCTGGCGGCAGTGGCTCTGGCCGGCGAAATGGGCATCGACGAGGGCGTGGTGTGGCGTGTCCTGGCCGGGTTCGAAGGGGTCAAGCGGCGCTTTACCCGCACCGGCGAAGCTGGCGGCATTACGGTGATCGACGACTACGGCCATCATCCGGTCGAGATCGCCGCCGTCCTGGACGCGGCGTGCGGGGTCTATGGTGGGCGCATCATCGCCGTGGTCCAGCCCCATCGCTACAGCCGGTTGCGCGACCTGTTCGAGGAATTCTGCGGCTGCTTCAACGACGCCGACATGGTGGTCGTTGCCGATGTTTATGCTGCCGGCGAGGCACCCATCGACGGCATCGACCGGGACAGCCTGGCCGACGGCCTGCGCGTCCGCGGTCACCGCCATGTTGAAACCCTGGACGCACCCGAGAACCTGGCCGCCATGATCGCTGACCTGGCCGAGCCCAAGGACGTGGTGATCTGCCTCGGCGCCGGCACGGTCACCGCCTGGGCCCACGCCTTGCCCGGTGAACTGGAGGCGCTGTTGGCGACCCGGAAACAGGGGGCCGGCGCATGATGGCGGCGGACCGCATGGACGGAGGATTGATAGCACGCCTGTCCGAGGTACGCGGTAGCTACACCGAGAACGTGCCGCTCCACCGGGTTACCTGGTTCCGCGTCGGCGGCCCGGCCGAGGTGCTGTACCGTCCGGCCGACGGTGCCGATCTGGCGGCCTTTCTCGCCGCCAAGCCCGCCGATGTGCCGGTCACGGTTATCGGCATCGGCTCGAACCTGCTGGTCCGTGATGGCGGTATCGACGGCGTGGTCATTCGCCTTGGCCGCGCCTTCGCCAAAGTTAACGTCGATGGCACGCGTGTCATAGCCGGCGCCATGGCTCTCGACTACACGGTAGCCCGCACCGCCGGCGAGGCGGGCGTCGCCGGGCTTGAGTTTCTCAGCGGCGTGCCGGGCACCATCGGTGGCAATTTACGTATGAACGCTGGCGCCTTCGGCAGCGAAATGGCGGCCGTAGTCACCAGCGCCCGGGCCTTCGATCCGGCGGGTATTGAGCACGAACTTAGCCAGGACGATCTCGGCTTTTCCTATCGCCACTCGGCGATCCCCGAGGGCTGGATTTTTTCATCGGCGACGCTTGAAGGCGCGACCGGCGACAAGCACGCCATCGCCGGGCGCATGGCCGAGATCGCGGCCGAGCGTGAGGCTTCCCAGCCCATGCGGGTGCGCACCGGCGGCAGCACCTTCCGCAATCCGCCCGGTGACAGCGCCTGGGAGCTTATCGACAAAGCCGGATGCCGTGGTCTCAAGCGCGGCGGCGCCATGGTGTCCGAAAAGCACTGCAACTTCCTCATCAACACCGGCATGGCCACCGCCGCCGATCTCGAAGCCCTGGGCGAGGAAGTCCGCCGCCGGGTTGCCGAGACCACCGAGGTTACTCTCGAATGGGAAATTCGCCGCATTGGCCGTCACGCCAAGGGACTCCACGAACGTAAGCTCGGGGAGGCCGCACCATGAGCAAGCATGTGGCGGTCTTGATGGGCGGCTGGTCGGCCGAGCGCGAGGTCTCCCTGATGACCGGCGCCGACGTTGTCAAAGCGTTGGATGAACGCGGCTACGCGGTCAGCACCATCGATGCCGACCGCGATCTCGCCGCCACCCTGTCGGCCCTCGATCCGCGCCCGGATGTGGTGTTCAACGCACTCCACGGCCGCTGGGGCGAGGACGGCAACGTCCAGGGGGTCATGAATATTCTCGGCCTGCCTTACACCCATTCCGGCCTGTTGGCCTCGGCCATGGCCATGGACAAGGTTCTGGCCAAGCGCCTGTTCGCCGCCGCCGGCATTACCTGCCCCAAGGGCCTGGTGGTCGATATCGAAACCTCCCTTGCCGGCCGCGCCATGGACCCGCCCTTCGTGGTCAAGCCGGTCAGCGAAGGTTCCAGCGTCGGTGTTCACATCGTCATGGATGGCGACAACTACCCCGGCCTTCACCGGGAAGCCTGGCAGTTCGGTGACGAGGTCCTAGTCGAACGTTTCATTCCCGGCCGCGAATTGACCGTAGCGGTCATGGGCGGCCGTTCCCTGGCGGTGACCGAACTGCAGCCCCATGAGGGGTTCTACGATTACGAGGCCAAATACACCGACGGCAAGACCACCCACCTGTGCCCGGCGCCCCTGCCCGAAGCGGTGAGCAGCCAGGCCAAGGACGCGGCTCTGGCCGCCCACCGGGCGCTGGGTTGCCGCGGTGTAAGTCGGGCCGATTTCCGCTACGACGATACTGAGGGCGAGCCGGGCAAGCTCTATTTGCTCGAGATCAATACCCAGCCGGGCCTGACGCCATTGTCCCTGGTGCCCGAGCAGGCCGCTCATGTGGGCATCGATTTCGGTGCTCTGGTCAGCTGGATGGTGGAGAACGCGCGATGCGACGCTTGATCAACCGTTTGCGCAAGCTTTCCAACCGCAAAACCCCGACGCGGCGGCGGCCGTCGTCGAGCCGTCTGCGACCGGCCATGATTTACGGCGCGGCGGTGCTGGTCGTGGCCGGAATCACCGGCGGCGCTGTCTGGTCTTGGCAGTCTGGCTATGCGGCCGGGCTGTTGGGCACCTTGCGGAGCGCCATGATCGACGCCTCGGGGGCGACGGGCCTGGTGGTCGAAGAAGTCTATGTGGCCGGGCGCGGTGAGACCGCGCGCGGCGACCTCATTGACGCCGTCGGAGTCACTCTGGGAATGCCGCTGCTGGCCTACGACGCCGGTGCCGCGCGCCTGCGAATCGAGGGCCTGGGCTGGGTCCGCGAGGCGACTATCGAGCGGCGCTTCCCCGATACGGTCTTCGTGCGCCTGGCTGAGCGCCTGCCGTTGGCCTTGTGGCAGCGCGACGGTCGCCTGGTGGTGGTCGACCGCGACGGCGAGGTGATTGACGGCGCCCGGCCCGGCGATTTTGCCACGCTGCCGGTCATCGTCGGCGATGACGCCCCCGATCATGCGGCGCGGCTGCTTGCGGTGCTGGCGGTCGAGCCCGGTTTGAGCGCCCGGGTCGAAGCCGCGGTACGGGTCGGCGGCCGACGCTGGTACCTGCGTTTCGACAACGGCGTCGATGTCGCCATGCCCGAGACCGGCCTGGCCGAAGCGTGGCGCCGGCTGGCTGCTTTTGAGCGCCGTCATCAGCTACTCGGCCGTGACATCACGGCCATTGATTTACGCCTGCCGGACCGCGTGGTGGTGCGCCCGTCAGGTGTCGTCGATGCCTTGGGCATCGGCGGCTAGAATACGTGAAGACAAGGGGATGAGGGGTCAGTGAGCAAGAAGAGTAAGACACGCAACGGATTGATTGCCGCGCTTGATGTGGGCACGTCCAAGGTGTGCTGTTTCATCGCCCACGAGGGCGACGACGGTCTGCGTGTCACCGGCATCGGCCATCATCTGTCGCGGGGCTTGCGGGCCGGTACCATCATCGATATGGAGGCGGCCCAGGATTCCGTCCTCGGCGCTGTGCACCATGCGGAGCAGATGGCCGACGAAACCATCCGCGAGGTTATAGTCAGTTTCTCGGCGGGCGCCCCAGCGTCGCGTTCGGTGGCGGTTGAGGTCGCCCTCAACGGCCACGAAATCGGCGACAACGACCTGCGCCGGGTGCTCAATGAAGGCCGCCTGCGGTGCAACGGCAGTGACGAAGAACGCACTATCGTCCATACCATTCCGGCCGGCTATACCATCGACGGCAGCCGCGGTATCCGCGACCCACGCGGCATGTACGGTGACAGTCTCGGCGTCAATATTCACGTGGTCACCGCCCAGCACGGGCCCATGCGCAATCTCGCCACTTGCATTTTGCGCTGTCACCTCGACGTCGCCGACACGGTGGTGGAGTCCTATGCCTCGGGGCTTTCCTGCCTCGACGACGATGAACGCCAGTTGGGAGTCACCCTGCTCGACATCGGCGGCGGCACCACCAGCGTCGCGGTATTCCTGGAAGACGACGTCATCCATACCGACGTGGTGCCGATTGGCGGCAACCACATCACCAACGACATCGCCCGTGGCCTGTCGACACCCATCGATTTCGCCGAGCGCATGAAGGTGCTCTACGGCAGCGCCGTGCCGAGCCCGGCCGATGACCGCGAGACCATTGATATGCGGCTCATTGGCGAAGGCGACGATGCCGGTTCCAATCCGGTACCGCGCTCCCAGCTCAATCGCATTATCCGGCCCCGGGTCGAGGAAATCTTCGAAGTGGTGCGCGCTCGGCTCGAGGCCAGCGGCTTCGCCGAGACGGCTGGGCGCCGCATGGTGCTGACCGGTGGCTCGAGCCAGCTTTCGGGCATGCGCGAGGTGGCGGCCCAGATATTTGGGCGTTCGGTCCGCCTGGGCCGGCCGCGCGACATACAAGGATTGGCCGAGGCGACCGGCGGGCCGGCGTTCTCGACCTGCGCCGGGCTGCTCCATTCCGCGGTCGGTCAGCGACTCGAACTGCCGGAAATTTCGGCGCGAATTTACCAGGGGGCTGGGGGCCGTTTAGGTCGCGTCAGTCATTGGTTTCGTGAACATTTTTAGCGCAAGAGTAATCCGGCGACGGGGCGCTGGGGTGCGCATAAGCGTTGGCTTTGGTCAACGCCCCCGACATCAACTGTACTCTGGAGGCGAATATGACGATTAACCTAAGCATGCCGGCAACGCATCAGTTGAAGCCGCGCATTACGGTCGTTGGCGTCGGGGGCGCCGGCGGAAATGCCGTAAACAATATGATCACCTCGCACCTCGAAGGGGTCGAGTTCGTGGTTGCCAACACTGACGCCCAGGCGTTGGCGCAATCTTTGTCGGAACGGCGAATCCAACTCGGGGTCAACATCACCCAGGGTCTGGGCGCCGGGTCGCAGCCCGATGTCGGCCGGGCCGCCGCCGAGGAGGCGATCGACGAGATTCTCGAGAACCTCGACGGCAGCAACATGGTGTTCATCACCGCCGGCATGGGCGGTGGCACGGGAACCGGCGGCGCGCCGGTGGTCGCCCGAGCGGCGCGTGAGCAAGGTGTGCTGACTGTCGGCGTGGTAACCAAGCCGTTCCAGTTCGAGGGCGTGCACCGCATGCGCCTCGCCGAGGAGGGTCTGGCGGAACTACAGCAATACGTCGATACCCTGATTATCATTCCCAATCAGAATCTGTTCCGCGTGGCCAACGAGAAGACCACCTTCGCCGATGCCTTCAAGATGGCCGACGATGTGCTCTACTCGGGTGTTCGCGGGGTCACCGATCTGATGGTCATGCCTGGTCTTATCAATCTCGATTTCGCCGATGTGCGTTCGGTCATGGCCGAGATGGGCAAGGCGATGATGGGCACTGGCGAGGCCGACGGCGAGAACCGCGCGGTGATTGCCGCCGAAGCAGCGATTTCCAACCCGCTGCTCGACGATGTTTCCATGGAAGGCGCACGCGGCGTCCTCATCAACATCACCGGCGGCTACGACATGACCCTGTTCGAGGTCGATGAAGCGGCCAATCGTATCCGCGACGAGGTTGATCCCGAGGCCAACATCATCTTCGGCTCGACCTTCGACGAGGCCCTCGACGGCTGCATGCGGGTCTCCGTGGTCTCCACGGGAATCGAAGCCAATGGCGAGGCTCGTCCCCGTCCGGTTGTCGCCGTGGCGGAACGGTCGGGTATGCCGGCAATTACCATGCCGCAAGCCAAGGCGGAAGAGACCGAGGACACCGCCCTCGAAGCCGAACCCGCGCCCGAGTCTGTTGACGAGGCCGTGGCTGTTGCCGAGACCACCGAAGCCCCGGCCGTGGAGGCCATGGTCGAGCCCGAGCCGGTCATTGTCGATGAGGCGCCGGTGGTGCCGCCGGTCGATGAACTGGTGCGTGACCTTGCCGCCGCGACGGCAATCGTCATGCCCGAGCCGGAACCGGTGCTTGAGACAGCCAGTGCCGGACCGGCCGCCGGTCAGAGCTTCATTCCCAAGCCGCCAGTGGTGGCGGGGCCGAAGTCGGCTCTGACGAGCACGCCTGATCCCTTCGCCGAGGCGGCCATAAGCAATGATCCGGCGACGGCGCCGGGACGGGCCCGAAAGGGGCCGAGCCTGTTCGAACGGATGATCGGGACCGGTCGTTCACGCCAAACCGAACCGGCACGCCAGACCGAATCGGCGCGTCAAGCCGAACCGGCGCTAACGGCGGAACCGGCAATGGCGGCGGCGTCCGAGGCCGCGGCAAAACCGGCGCCACGGGTGGAACCCGTAATGCGGGCCGAGCCGACCCTGGAAACTGTGACCCCGGAACCGGTCGCGGTGGCGCTTAAACCGACGTCGGCAGCGGTCGAGGAAGACGTTCTCGACATCCCCGCGTTCCTTCGCCGGCAGACGAACTAAGTCGTTGTGAGACCTCCAGACTCACAGTTAACATTCTGTCACAAAACGTGATTTGAGTGCTTCGGGAAAACTTGTTAGTAAGTTCTCTCGAAGCACTCTTTTTTGGTTAACGTTGTTGGTTCTGAGGTGTGTCGTAGCGATCCGAGAGGATCACGGTTTAAAGTGGTGGCGACCTACTGAGAGGGATATCCCGGTGGGCGGTTTTAACAGGGGGCGGATGCGCATATAGCCTTGGGCGTCATCTGGCAAAAGACACTTAAATCTGCTATCAGTTGCACGGGCGTTGGCCTGCACGGTGGCACCCGTGTGGCCATTACTCTGTTGCCGGCCGAACCGGGCACGGGCATCGTATTCTGCCGTGCCGATTGCGGTGGTGCCGAGATCGCCGCGCGCTACGATTACGTCAGCGACACCATGATGGGGACCAGCCTAAAAAACGGCGATGGCGTCGGTGTCGCCACGGTCGAACATCTCATGGCCGCTCTTTCCGGCCTGGAAATCGATAATCTGGTGGTCGAACTCGACAGCGTCGAAGTGCCGATCATGGACGGCAGCGCCGCGCCCTTCGTATTTCTCGCCGAATGCGCCGGTATCGTCGAACAGGCAGCGCCGCGTACGGCCATTGAAATTCTCAAGCCTGTGGAAGTGACCGATGGCGAGCGCTTCGCGTCGTTGTCGCCGTCCGATGGGTTCTCGATCAGTTGTGAGATCAACTTCGCCCATCCGGCCATTGTCGGGCAGGCGTGTTACGTGGAATTGGTCAACGGCGCTTTCAAGCGTGAGTTGGCGCGGGCGCGGACCTTCGGATTCCTCTCCGACATCGACCATCTCAGGGCCAACGGCCTGGCGCTTGGCGGTTCCCTCGACAATGCGGTGGTGTTGTCCGAGGACGGCATCCTCAACGACGGTGGCCTGCGCTACACTGATGAGTTCGTCCGCCACAAAGCGCTCGACTGCGTTGGTGATCTATATCTCGCCGGCGGTCCGATCATCGGCCATGTGGATTGCATCCGCTCGGGCCACAAGACCAACAACGAGTTGCTGACCGCCCTGTTCGCTGATCCCGAGGCCTGGCGTCAGGTGACGCTTGATGACAAGCCCCACGCTGGGGCTGCCGCCATGCGTTGGCAAGCTGCTTCGGTCGCCGCACCGGCTTAAAGTATCGCCGCCGATCAGGCTCGCGTCTCTCAAATCAAAAACGAATTGCTGCAGCGGATATCTGAGCGTCTTCAGACAATATGCGGTCAAATGGCTCCATATCGTCTGAAGACGCTCTAGTGCGCCGCCTTTGGTAAATGCTATAATCAGAGAGGAAATCAGCGTCATTAATCGGTTTTGGAGTTGCCGTGAGTCGTCTTGGGGTTGGACGCGATCTGCTCGAAGAGCGCCGTCGTAGCCGGGTTGCCGGTCTGGCGGTGGCGCTGGTTCTGTTGCTTGGCGCCTGTACCGCCAAGGAAGATATCTATATTGAGCAGCCGGTCGAGAACCTCTACAATCAGGCCATGAACCTGATGCTGTCGCGCCAGTATGCACCGGCGGCGGTGGCCTTCGACGAGGTCGAGCGGCAGCATCCCTATGCGGTATGGGCGACCAAGGCCCAGATCATGGCGGCCTATTCCAATTACCAGGCCAACCAGTACGACGAAGCGATCCTTGCGGCCCGGCGCTTCATCGAACTTCACCCCGGTAACCGGGATGTGGACTACGCCTACTACATCGTGGCGATTTCCTATTATGAGCAAATCTCCGATGTCGGCCGCGACCAGGCCATGACCCTGCGCGCGTTCGACGCTCTCGACGCTGTTGTCCGGCGTTTTCCCGGAACCGATTACGCGCGGGACGCTGAACTCAAGATCGACCTGACCCGTGACCATCTGGCCGGTAAAGAGATGGAGATCGGCCGCTACTATCAAAAGCGAGGCGAGCACATCGCGGCGATCAACCGGTTTCGCAATGTCGTCGAACAGTTCCAGACCACCAGTCACGTGGCTGAATCCCTGCACCGCCTGACCGAATCCTATCTTGCCCTAGGTGTTATCGACGAAGCCCAGGCCACCGCCGCCGTTCTTGGTCACAACTTCCCGAGCAGCGCGTGGTATCGGGATTCTTACGTCCTGTTGACCGGTGCCGACCTGCGACCCCAGAAGAGCGAGGAGTCGTGGATCGGCGGGGTCTGGAACTCGGTTTTCTGAGCCCCCGGCCCGGTTTCGGTCCATGCTCGTAAGCCTGTCCGTGCGCGACATCGTCTTGATCGACCGGCTCGACCTGCCGTTCGGCGATGGCCTGTGCGCCCTGACCGGCGAGACCGGCGCCGGAAAATCGATCCTGCTCGATGCCCTGGGGCTGGTTCTCGGCAGCCGGGGTGACAGCGGCCTGTTGCGCCGTGGCGTTGATCAGGCCCGGGTCACTGCTGAATTCACGCCGCCGCCCGATCATCCGGTCTGGCAGTTGCTCGACGTGCACGGGCTCGGCGATGGCGACCGCCTGACACTGCGCCGGGTGCTGGGCGCCGACGGCCGGGCCCGCGCTTTCGTCAACGACCAACCGGTCGGCGTTGCCCTGATGCGTGAGATCGGCGACGGGCTGGTGGAAATTCAGGGCCAGGCGAGCCAGCGCGGCTTGCTGTCGGCCGAGACCCATTGGGGTTTCCTCGACGGTTTCGGGGGTCTCGGCGACGATGCCGCCAAGGTCGCCAAAACTCACGGTGAGTGGCGGGCGGCGGCCACCGCCCTGGCCGAGGCCGAGGCCCGTCTCGCCGAAGCCCGCCGCGACGAAGAATACCTCCGCCACGTGCTGGCCGAACTCGACGAGTTGTCGCCCGAATCCGGCGAGGAGTCCAACCTGGCCGCCAGCCGGGCTATCCTGATGCAGGGCGAGAAGCTCGGCGAGGCCCTGGCCGCGGCGCACGGCGAATTGACCGAGGGGCGGGGCATTGACGACCGTATTGGCGCGGCGCAGCGGCTGGTGCTGCGCACCGCCGACCGGGCGCCGGGGGCTCTTGACGGGGTCATCGAGGCGCTTGAGCGGGCCCTGCTCGAAACCGCCGAGGCGATGATTGCTCTCGATGCCGCAAGCCAGGAACTGGCACCCGATCCGGAGCGTCTGGAGGCCACTGAGCAGCGCTTGTTCGCGTTGCGCGCCGCGGCCCGTAAACATAATACCGACGTCGATTCTTTGGCCGCGCTGCACGATGGCTTTGCCGACCGGATTGCCGTCCTGGAAGGCCGCAGCGAGGCTCTCGATATATTGACCAAGGCCACCGATGACGCGCGCAAGGCCTTTACCAAGGCGGCCCAGCGGTTGTCCAAGAAGCGCGCCAAGGCGGCCCGGGAGTTCGACCGCCAGGTCATCGCCGAGCTGCCCCATCTCAAGCTTGACCGGGTGGTCTTCAAAACTCGGCTCGAGGCCTTGGACGAGGACGACTGGTCGGCCCAGGGCGCCGAGCGGGTCAGTTTCGCCGTGGCGACCAATCCGGGCGATGAACCGGGCGCCATTGGCCGCATCGCCTCGGGCGGCGAGTTGTCGCGCCTGATGCTGGCCCTCAAGGTCGTGTTGGCCCGGGTTGGCGCCGCGCCGACCCTGGTGTTCGACGAGGTCGACAGCGGCATCGGCGGAGCCGTGGCGGCTGCCGTAGGTGAGCGTCTAGCTGGCCTTGGCGAGACGTTTCAGGTGCTGGTGGTGACCCATTCGCCCCAGGTGGCAGCCCGCGCCGACCGGCATTTCAGGGTGATCAAGGAGGATGGCGACCATAGTGCTCTGACCCGGGTCGAGTCCCTGGAAAACGACGCCCGCCGCGAAGAGGTGGCGCGCATGCTGGCTGGCGCCGAGATCACCGAAGAGGCCCGAGCCGCGGCCGACAGCCTGATCCAAAGCGGTGCCGGCTGATGGCGGCAGGCGACATCGATACATTGTCGGCGGCACAGGCGGCGGATGAGCTTGAACGGCTGGCCGCCGAGATAACCCGCCATGACCGCCTTTATCATGGCGAAGACAATCCCGCGATCAGCGACAGCGACTACGACGCCCTGCGCCGGCGCAACGATGCCATCGAGGCGCGTTTTCCTGACCTGTTGCGCTATGACAGTCCGAGCCGGCGGGTTGGCGCGGCGCCGTCGGAGGGCTTTGCCAAGTTCACCCACAGCCGTCCCATGCTGTCCCTGGGCAATGCCTTCAACGATGACGATGTGCGTGACTTCGTGCAGCGGGTGCGACGCTTTCTCGGGCTCGCCGACGACGAAGCGGTTGATCTGGTGGCCGAACCCAAGATCGACGGCCTGTCGGCGGCGCTGCGCTACGAGGACGGACAATTCATCCAGGGCGCGACCCGGGGCGATGGCCAGACCGGTGAGGATATCACCGCCAATCTGCGTGTGGTCCACGATATTCCCCATGCGCTTGCCGGCGACGATGTGCCGGACATTCTCGAGGTTCGCGGCGAGGTCTACATGCCCCTGGCCGACTTCGAGGCCCTCAACCGGGCGCGGGAAGAAGCCGGCGAGGCGCTCTACGCCAACCCGCGCAATTCCGGCGCCGGTTCCCTGCGCCAGCTCGACAGCCAGGTCACCGCATCGCGCAATCTGCGCTTCTTCGCCTATGCCTGGGGCGAGGTTTCACCGCCGTTCAGCGGCACCCAGCGCGGCGCGCTCGACCGCCTCGAGAGCTGGGGCTTCACGGTCAACGACAGGACCGAGCTGTGTGACGGGGCGGAGCGCGCGCTTGCGGTCTATGCCGGGCTGGCGGCTGACCGGACAAACCTCGAATACGACATCGACGGCGTGGTCTATAAGGTCAATCGCCTCGACTGGCAGGACCGCCTCGGCATGGTCAGCCGGGCGCCGCGCTGGGCCATTGCCCACAAGTTTCCCGCTGAGCAGGCCACCACCGAACTGCTGGCCATCGAAATCCAGGTCGGTCGCACCGGCGCCCTGACCCCGGTGGCGCGGCTCAAGCCGGTCACCGTGGGCGGCGTGGTGGTGTCCAACGCGACGCTCCATAACGAGGACGAGATCGCCCGCAAGGATGTCCGCGTCGGCGACACCGTGGTGGTCCAGCGCGCCGGCGATGTCATTCCCCAGGTTGTTGAGGTGATGAAGGCAAAGCGGCCCGAGGGCTCGGAACCCTATGAGTTTCCCACCAAGTGCCCGGTCTGCGGCAGCCACGCCCACCGCGAAGAAGGCGAGGCGGTATGGCGCTGTAGCGGCGGCCTGGTCTGCATGGCCCAGGCGGTCGAGCGGTTGCGCCATTTGGTCAGCCGAGACGCCTTCGATATCGAGGGACTGGGCGAGAAGCAGGTCGAAGCCTTCTGGGCCGACGACTTGATCAAAACGCCGGTCGATATTTTCAAGCTTGAGGATAAGAGAGCGGTCATCGAGGCGATGCCTGGTTGGCAGGAAACTTCGATAAACAATCTGTTCGAGGCAATCAATACGGCCAGCCACAATGTAACCCTTGACCGTTTTATCTATGCGCTCGGCATCCGCCATGTGGGCGAGACCACGGCCCGGCTGCTGGCCAAGACCCACGAGTCCTGGGGGAAGTTGATGGATCGTATGGCCGAAGCGAGGGATCACGACTCCGAGGCTTATAAGTATCTCATCAATGTTGACGGCATCGGTCCCAAGGTCGCCGATACTATCGTTGATTTTTTTGCCGAACCGCTCAACTCCAAAGCCGCTGATGAACTCGCCGTCGAGGTCGAGCCCGCCGACTACATCGCCCCCCAGGGCGATATGCCTCTGACCGGCAAGACCGTAGTGTTTACCGGCTCCATGGAAGCCATGACCCGGGCCGAAGCCAAGGCCCGGGCCGAGGCCCTGGGCGCCAAGGTCGCCGGCTCGGTATCGAAGAAGACCGATTTCGTGGTCGCCGGGGCGGATTCCGGATCGAAGGCCACCAAGGCCGCAGATCTCGGTGTTGAAATCCTGAGCGAAGACGACTGGCTCAGCTTTCTAGGCGCCGAATAGCCGTTCCATGCCGCAACGCGCCGACCGCCCCATGCTGGGCATTGTCATGATGCTGATTGCGGTCGGCGTCTGGGCGCTCCATGACGCCTTCAGCAAGGAGCTCGCGGCGACTTATCCGCCGACGCAGATTCTCTTCCTGCGCAGTGCGGTGGCGTCGGCCCTGGTGGCAGGGTTTATTGCCGTTGTCGGCGGTGCCGGGAAATTTCGCAGTCAGCTCCCGGGGCTCAACATTGTGCGCGGGTTGCTCAGTTGCGGCGCTTTCACCATGTTCGTCATCGCCCTGCCCATGCAGCCCCTGGTCAGCACTTTCACCATCCTTGCCTCGGCGCCGTTGTTTATCACCGTATTGTCAATCCCTATCCTCAAGGAGCCGGTGGGTGTGCGTCGTTGGCTGGCGGTGGTCGGCGGCTTCATCGCTATCCTGTTCATGATGCAACCGGGTAGTGGACTGGTGCCGTTGGCGACCGGAATGTTAATCTGTTCAAACGTTCTTTACGCGGTGTCGGTCGTCACGATGGCGCCGGCATCATGACCCTCTACACTCTTGGTATATTCGCGATCATCAATGCCTTCATCGTGCCCTTCAGCTGGACGCCGCCGACCACGGCCGACTGGGCCGTGTTCGTCTTGACCGGGTTCCTCGCGGCCACGGCGCTTTACACCATGACCATCGCGTTTCGGGTGGCCACGCCGTCCCTGGTGGCGCCCTTTGAGTACACCGGAGTCGCCTGGGCGGCTCTGTTTGGTTGGATGTTCTGGGGCGAAGTGCCGACCTGGATCGTCATCGGCGGCTCGCTGGCGCTGGTTCTCTGTGGTCATTACCTGCTGCACCGGGAGCGGATCGCGGCGCGCCGCGAGCGGCCCGTTGCGACCGACGTGCTGGCCCATGAGGCGCCGGTCGAGGAGGGTAAATGAGCCAAAACCCCGAGGTTGCCACCAAACCTGACCGGCCAATTCTGGGGATCTCGATGATCCTGGTTTCCGGCGCCTTGTGGGCCTTGCATGACGCCCTGAGCAAGGTCCTGGCCGAGGATTTCGGCCCTATCGAGATATTGTTCCTGCGCAGCGCCGCGGCTCTGGTGATGGTCACGGTCTTCATGCTGATCATGCGTGGTATCAAGGGTTTTCGTACCCAACGGCTTCGCCTCAATCTGCTACGCGGCTTGTTGGGTTGCGGCTCCTTCGGGCTGTTTGTCATGGCGCTGCCGATGCAACCTCTGGTCAACACCTTCGCGGTGGCGGCCTCGGCGCCCCTGATCATCACCATTTTGTCGGTGCCGCTGCTGGATGAGCCGGTGGGTGTGCGGCGCTGGATTACCGTGATTGGTGGCTTCGCGGTGATCCTGTTCATGCTGCAGCCGGGCGGCGGGGTCGATTCCCTAGCCACGGTGCTGCTGCTGATTTCGAATATCTTCTTCGGTCTCAGCGCCATCCTTTCGCGGGTGGTCGCGCGGGTCGACGACCCGGCGCCCATGACGTTCTACACCCTGTTGATCTTCACGCTGTTCGGCGCCGTGTTCGTGCCGTTCAATTGGGTTACCCCGACGTCGGCGGAATGGGGGATGTTTATTGCCATCGGCGTCATCGCCGGTGTCGCGGCCTACACCATGACCATCGGCTTCTCGGTGGCCGCGCCGTCTCTGGTGGCGCCGTTCGAGTACACCAGCATCGCCTGGGCAGCGCTGATCGGCTGGATTATCTGGGATCACATCCCGACCACCATCGTCACCATCGGATCGCTCGGCCTCGTTATGTGCGGCCTCTACCTGCTGCACCGCGAACGCATCGCCGCCCGGCGCAAGCACCCGGTGGCCGCCGACGTCTTCGGCCACGACGGCCCTGCTGGTGACAAAGCGCCCTAGTTCTAAAAGTCCTTACAGAGCCGGAGTGAGTCGTAGATCGCGGCGTGGATGTTGCGGCCGGCTACGGCGTCGCCGACTCGGAATAGCTGGAACGCACCATTGGGATTGGTGGCGATGGTCTGGGGGCGGCCGGCGATCAGCGCCTCCATGTCAAGCTCGCCCCGGTTGGACGACTGTTCTTTGAGAGCGAAATAGAGATCGTCCACGGGCAGGGCGCCGTGTTCGGCGACGATCTGGTCGACCTCGCGCTCTTCCTCGAGCTTGGAATACTGGTGGCGGAATACGGCGACCAGCTTGTTGCCCTCGCGGTAGACCCGGGTCAGGCGCTGGTCCGGGGTGACGACCACGCCGTGCTTGTGGAGATCACGCAGATAGGTCGAAAAATTGGTTCCGCCCATCTCCTCGGCCGCCATGCGGTCCGGCGTGGCCAGCCCGACCTCGGCGCCGCGCTCGGCCATGAAGGTGGCGCAGGACGGGCCCTGGTGCTGGCCGTTGTCGGCGTAGATCATGACGTTGTCCGCCGGCTCGACCACGCCGTTGAGAATGTCCCAGGTACTGACCGCTAGGTCGGTGCCCTCGAAGGTGCCCTTATGAGCCCTGCCGCCAGTGGCGACGATGACCATGTCCGGGTCCTCGGCGGTTACCGTGTCGGCGGTCGCGGGTGTGCTCAGCCTTATATCGACACCGGCCTTGACGACCTGACTATGGAGCCAGCGGATGATGCCCAGCAGACCCTCGCGCCAGTCCGCCTTGGCGGCGATATTGATCTGGCCGCCGACTTCGGCGGCGGTCTCGAACAGCACCACAAGGTGGCCGTGCAAGGTGCAGACCCGGGCCGCTTCGAGACCAGCCGGCCCGGCGCCGGCGACGACTACCTTGCGCCGGGTCTCACCCTTGGTTATGACGTTGGGCATGGTCGCCTCGCGGCCGGTCACCGGGTTCTGAACGCACAACGCGCCGCCGCCCATGAGCACCCGGTCGATGCAGTAGTTGGCGCCGACACACTGGCGAATGTCGTCGCTTCGGCCCTCTTGCATCTTCGACACTACATAGGGGTCGGCCATGTGGGCGCGGACCATGGCGACCATGTCGATATGGCCTTCTTCCACGGCGCGGCTGGCGCCGGCCACGTCGGTGATGCGCCCGGCATGGAACACCGGCACGTCGCGCGGCCTTGATGGCGCTGGCCATATAGACGAAGGGCGCCACGGGGAATGACATGTTCGGCATCATCACGGCGACGCCCATGTGGTCGGCGGTGTGGCTGTGGAAGACGTTGAGGAAGTCGACCATGCCGGTTTTGGCCAGGGTCTGGGCAATCTTGATGCCTTCGTCGAGGCCGTAGCCGCCGTCGTCCAGTTCATCGCCGGTCATGCGGGCGCTGACGATGAAGTCGTCGCCGACCACCCGGCGCACTTCTTCAAGCACCTCAAGGCCGAAGCGCATGCGGTTCTCCAGGCTGCCGGCGTAAGTGTCGGTCCGCTGGTTGGCCATGGGGGTGTGGAACTGGTCGATCAGGTGCTGGGCGCCGAACAACAGCTCGATGCCGTCGAGGCCGCCGTCCTTGCAGCGCCGCGCCGCCTGGCCGAACAACTTGATGACCCGCTTGAAGTCCCAGTCCTCCATTTCCTTGGGTATGGCCCGGTGGGAATGCTCGCGCACGAGCGACGGCGCGATCAACGTCAGCCAGTCGGCGGTGTCCCAGTTGTTGCGCCGGCCCATATGGGTGATCTGGCACATCAGCGCCGCCCCATGGCCGTGAACCCGGTCGGCGAATTCATGAAAATAGGAAATCACCTTGTCGTCATAGACCGCCACCTGACCGAAGGCGGTGGTCAGCGAGTCGACAGCCACCGAGGAGGAGCCGCCGAAGATGGTCAGGCCGATGCCGCCTTCGGCTTTCTCCGCGTGATAGAGCTGGTAGCGCTCGGTCGGCATGCCGTTCTCGGGGTAGCCCGGCGCATGGGCCGTCGACATCACCCGGTTGCGGATCGTCAGATGCTTGAGAAGCGCGTCATGCTCGGCCATGGGATTATCCGTTGCTGGTTGGCGTCACCGGGCCATGCGGTCGGCGAGGTTGTAGTACATGGCGACCAGGGGCAGGAACCACGGGGTGCCGTCGTAGAGCGGCAGGGCCTGGAAATCGCGGTTCATCAATGGCGAGGCGGCATCGCTGTCACCAAGGATGGACTGCGCCGCCTTGTGCCCGAGATAGGTCGCCTTGACCACCCCCGAGCCGCAATAGCCGATGGCGTAATGCATGCCGTCCTGGACGCCGATGTGGGGCAGCTTGTCGAGGGTGAAGGCGACATTGCCGGCCCAGCTGTGGGTAATCTTGAGGTCGGCCAATTCGGGCCAGACGCTGAGCATGAAACGGCGCAACCGGGCGCCGGTCACCCGCTGGTCATTGTTGGCGAAGGCGGCGCGGCCGCCGAACAGAATACGCGTACCGTCGGGCGATGGGCGGAAGTAATAGAGGATCTTCTTGCTGTCGCTGAGCATGCGCATGGTCGGCGCCAGCCGGGCCATGACGTCCGGCACGACGGGCTCGGTGGCGATCATATAAGTGCCGATGGGCACCAAGCGGCGGCGCAACCAGCCGGCGGCCCGGTCGGTATAGCCGTTGGTCCCGATGACCACGTTGCGGGCCACGACACGGCCGCGCGGCGTGGTGATGATGAAGTCGTCACCGTCGCGGCTGATATTGGTTACCGGGGTGTTGCCGGCGACCAGGGTATCGGTGGCGCGCACCCGCTCGAGCAACCCTTGATGATAGAGCGCCGGGTGGAGGCCCGCTTCACGGGGGGCGACGATGCCGCCGTAATAAAGCTCGGTGCCGATCTCCTTGTGCTGTTCGGCGCGGGGGATCATCGTCGACCCGACGTTGAGATGTTTGTTCAGGGCTTCGGAATCGCGCGCCATGGCGTCGTAGTGGCTCGGCACATGGGCGCCGGAAAAGTGCCCCATGCGGGAGAAATGGCAATGGATCTGCTCACTCTCGATGAGGTGTTCCAGGTAATCGAGCGCGACCTCGCCGTCGCGATAGAACGCGACCGCGTCCTTGAGGCCGATTTTCGCGGTCAGGTCGGTAAAGCCAACCTTAAGGCCGCTGCCGCACATGCCGCCGTTGCGTGAACTCGCCCCCTGGCCGACATCGCCGGCCTCGAACACGGTGACGTGGCGGCCGCCGCGAGCGCACGTCAGGGCCGCCGACAGCCCGGAAAAGCCCGAGCCGACCACCGCCACGTCGGTACGCTCGGGCAGGTCTGGCGGGGTTTCCTTGGGGCGTGGCGCCGCTTCCCACCAATAGGCCTCGAACTTGACGTCGTCGGTGAAAATATCGTCGAGCATGAGAGTCTCCAAATTAGCGTTCCAGGCGGTCGCGGAGCAGGTAGTAGACGGACATGGCCGGCACGAACCAGGGCCAGCCGTTGTAGAATGGCAGGGTCGGGAAGGCCGTGTCGGTAAATGGCGTTGCCGTATCCTTCTCGCCAAGGATGTCGAGAGCGGTCTTGTGACCGAGATAAGTACCCTTGGGCAGGCCGGCGCCGCAATAACCCAGGGCATAGTGCATGCCGTCGCGACGACCGTGGTGGGGCAGGCGGTCGAAGCTGAAAGCCACCCGGCCGCCCCAGCCGTGACTGAGCCGGACTCCTTCGAGCATGGGAAAGCGCCTGACCATGGCGCGCTGCAGGCCGGTGGCCGTGGCCCGATAATTGTCGTCGCCAAAGAAGGCGCGGCCGCCAAACAAGACGCGGCTGCCGTCGGGCGCGGGGCGGCAGAAAAATTTCATCTTTCCGCTGTCGATGGTCAACCGCCCCGTCGGGAAGATTTGCGCCATGACCTCGGGCGGCTGGGGTTCGGTGGCAATTGCATAGGCGCCGACGGAAACTAACCGGCGGCGGAACCACGGCGTGACCGCGCCGGTCTCGCCGTTGGTGGCGATGACCACGTGGCGCGCCGTTATCGACCCGCGCGGCGTTGCCACCGTAAAATCATCGCCATGGCGGACGATACTGGTCATGGGCGTATGGCCGGCGACAGTTGCTCCGGCGGCACGGACACGGTCGAGCAGGCCCTGGTGGAACATTGCCGGATGCAGGCCGGCATCGCCGAGCATGAGCTGACCGCCATGGAAGGAGTCGACGCCGATCTCGCGGTGCTGCTCGCTCCGGGGAACCATTTCCACCTCGGTTCCGAGATGTTTGCGCAACGCCTCCGCATCGCGGGCCATGTCTTCGTAATGGCTGGGGGTATTGGCGCCGGTGAAGCGGCCGGTGCGGGAGAACAGGCAATGGATCTGCTCACTTTCGATCAGATGGGCCACATAGTCGAAGGCGTGGTCGCCGTGGCGGTAGACCGCTTTGGCGGCATCAAGTCCAGCCTTTTCGGATAGTTCCGTAAAACCGAGAGTGAAGGTGCGGCCGAGGAACCCGGCATTGCGCGAACTGGCGCCTTCGCCTAGGGCGTTGGCGTCCAGCACCACCACATGGCGGCTACCACGGGCGCAGGTCAGGGCCGCCGACAAGCCGGTATAGCCGGCCCCGACAACGATGACATCGGCCTGGGCGGGGAGCGCCGGCGGGGTTTCTTCAAGGAAGGGCGCGGCGTTCCACCAATAGGGCTGGAACCGAACATCATCGGTAAAGATCGTCGTGGGCATAGGCCATCCTCCGGGTCGCCACAGGGTTGGAAGCATGGTCAATCCGGCGGCGTCTGGCAAGTCGCCTGAGGCTCTGGGCGGCTATGCGATTTGAGCATATCTGCCGCGCATTTCGGGCACTTGTGACAAGGCGCCAGCAGGTCTATTTGGGCCTCAACGAACAACGCATCCCCCCAGGTTTCACCAAGGAACAAGACCATGAACCCCATTCTCAAGACCATTCGTCGGTGGCGCGACAAGACCTTCTACCAGGGCCGGCTTGCCCGCCTCGATGCGCACATGCTGCGCGACATCGGCATTTCACGCTATGACGTGGATTGCGTCATCGGTCATCCGCGCTAATTCTGGACCAGAGAGCACCTGTCATGACGAAACTCATCAGCAAAATCCGTCGCTGGCGCAACCGCTCGGTTTCCCGCGACCAGCTTGGCCGCCTCGATGCCCGCACGCTCAACGACCTGGGAATGGGGCGCGGCGGTATTGACCGGGTGGTGCGCGGCCTTAGATAACCGACAGGCGCAACCATCACCGTTCTCGGGCGGCGGCGCATAAAACGTCGCCGCCCGACGTTTATGGGGCGTGGCCGGGACATTTCGGCCGCCGCGATGTATTACAATCCGTGGTCAAAAATTGACCGGTGCAGGAGAGTTATCGTATGGCTGAACAGGCAACGCCGCGGCGCCGCGAACGGGGTGGCGGCAGAACTGCGCGGCGGGAAGCGCGCAGCCGCACGACTCTCGTGCATCTGCCCCAGATCATGCGCCGCTTTCCGGTCACCGAGGTGATGTCGGAGGAGGGTCTCGAAATCATCGAGGCCAATGCCGAGACCATCCTCGAAGAGGTCGGAATCGAGTTCCACGATGATGAAGAGGCGTTAGCCTTGTGGCAGGACGCCGGCGCCGATGTCCAGGGCACCCGCGTACGCCTGCCCCGCGGCCTTGCCCGCTCGCTGATCGCCAGCGCGCCCCGGACCTTCACCCAGCACGCCCGCAACCCCGAGCGCAATGTCCAGATCGGCGGCCACGCCACGGTGTTCGCGCCGGTCTACGGGCCGCCCTTCGTGCGCGACATCGATGGCGGCCGGCGCTACGCCACCATCGAGGACTTCCGCAATTTCGTGAAGCTCGCCTACATGACGCCGGCCATGCACCATTCCGGCGGCACGGTTTGCGAACCGGTGGATATCGCCGTCAACAAACGCCACCTCGACATGGTCTACAGCCATATCCGCTATTCGGACAAACCGTTCATGGGATCGGTCACCGCGCCTGAGCGGGCGGCGGACTCGGTTGCCATGGCGCGTCTGGTGTTCGGCAGCGACTTCGTCGATGAAAACTGCGTGCTGATAAACCTGATCAACGCCAACTCGCCCATGGTGTGGGACGCCACCATGCTCGGCGCGCTTAAGGTTTATGCGCGGGCGGGCCAGGCTTGCGTCATTTCGCCGTTTATTCTGGCCGGCGCCATGAGCCCGGTGACCGTGGCCGGAACCCTGGCCCAGGTGCTCGCCGAGACCATGTCCGGCATGGCCTTCGCCCAGCTCGTGCGGGCCGGCGCGCCTGTGGTGTTCGGCACCTTCGCTTCGTCGATCTCCATGCAGTCGGGCGCGCCGACCTTCGGCACGCCCGGGCCCACCCTGGTTACCCTTGCCGCCGCCCAGCTGGCGCGCCGTCTCGGGGTGCCGTTCCGCTCCGGCGGCTCGCTCTGCGGCTCCAAGCTGCCCGACGCCCAGGCTGCCTTTGAGAGCGCCCAGACCCTGCTGCCCGGCCTGCTCGCCGGGGTCAACTTCATGCTTCACGCAGCGGGCTGGCTCGAGGGCGGGCTGGTCTCAAGCTATGAGAAATTCGTTATGGACGCCGACCAGTTGGGCATGATGCAGGTGCTCGCCGGCGGCGTCGACATAAGCGAGAACGGCCAGGCCATGGACGCGGTTTGCGAGGTTGGGCCGGGCAATCATTTCCTCGGCTGTGCCCATACCCAGGCCAATTTCGAGACCGCCTTCTACCGCTCGTCCATTGCCGACAACAACTCAATGGAGCAATGGGAAGCCGAAGGCTCCCGGGATGCCTATCAGCGCGCCAATGGGGTCTATAAGCGAATTCTCACCGACTACGAGGCGCCGGCCCTTGACTCGGCTATCGACGAAGCGCTCAATGCCTTTATCAAAGAAAAGAAGGACGCCGAGCCCGACGCCTTCGTTTGATTGGAGGCGCGCCATGGCCGGAAACAACGTACTAATTCTGTGTTCCGACGAACACACGCCGCGGGTCATGGGCTGTTCCGGCCACCCCCTGGTCAAGACGCCCAACCTCGACGCCATGGCGGCCGGTGGCACGCGGTTCACCAGCGCCTATACCAACTCGCCGATCTGCGTGCCGGCGCGAGCCAGCCTGGCCACCGGCCGCTACGTTCACGACACAGGCTGTTGGAGCAGTGGCGAGCCCTATACCGGCCATGTGTCCAGTTGGGGCCACCGGCTCATGGCCGAAGGTCATCGGGTGGTGTCCATCGGCAAGCTTCACTACCGCGACACCAACGACCCCAACGGCTTCGATGAAGAAATTCTGCCCATGCATTTGCTCAACGGCATGGGCTGGGTTACCGCCATGCTGCGCCGCGAACTGGAGGTCGACGACCAGACCCCGGAATACGCCGCTGAGACCGGGGCCGGGGAGACCACCTACACCGCCTATGACCGCAACATCCGTGATGGCGCCTGTGCCTGGCTGCGGGATCAGGCACCGCGTCATGGGGACAAGCCCTGGGTGCTGTTCGTGTCTTTCGTCAGCCCGCATTTTCCGCTTGTCGCGCCGGCCGCGTTTCACGCCCTCTACCCGCTTGAAGATATTGACCCGCCCATCGACGCCAATGCCCGCCACGACCATCCGGTGGTGGCGGCGCTGTCGGCCAGCATGAACTACCAGGATCATTTTAATGAGCAACGCATGCGCCAGGCGAGGGCCGGCTACTACGGCCTGACCTCGTTCCTCGACGACAACGTCGGCGCGGTGCTCGGCGCCCTGGGAGAGGCCGGTCTGAGCGACGAGACCACGGTAATCTATACCTCGGACCACGGCGACATGATCGGCAATCACGGCCTGTGGGCTAAATCCTACATGTATGAGGACTCAGTCGGCGTGCCGATGATTGTCAGCGGGCCCGACGTGCCGGCCGGCGAAACCGTTGATGCGCCGGTCTCCCTGGTCGATATCTACCCGACCGTGGTCGAAGGCGTCGGCGCCACCTTGAACGACCATGAGCAGACCCTGCCGGGCGATTCCCTGGTCCGTATGGCCGGCGGTTATCGGCCCGAGCGCACGGTGCTCAGCGAATACCACGACGGTGGTTCGATCACCGGCTTCTTCATGATCCGCCACGGCCATTGGAAATACATCCACTACGCCGGTTATGACCCGCAGCTGTTCGATCTGTCCGCCGACCCGGATGAACTGGTTGATCTGGGAACCAGCCCGGATCACGCCGGGGTTCGCGCCGAATGCGAAGCCGCGCTTCGCACGGTGGTCGATCCGGACGCGGTCAACGCCCGGGCCTTTGCGGAACAGGTGGAAAAGATCGCGGCGCTGGGCGGTGAAGCGGCGGTGCGCCGAATGGAAACCTTCGGCTACACCCCGGTGCCGGGCGGCACTTAAAGCGCGCTGTAAAGCGCGTTGAGCAGGCCGAGGCGGCGCGGGTCGGGGCGGTCGCCGAAGCCGAGCATGCGGTTCATGACATAGGCCACGCCGAGAGCAGCGTCCGGGTCGGCGTAGGCGAAGGAGCCGCCCCAGCCGCTGTGACCGAAGGCAATGTCGGATGGCCTGAACTCGTGAGCGACGTTGGGCATGAAACCGGCGCCGAAAGCCATGGGCCGGTCGAACCCGGCCTCGTTGCCGGGGAAGCGCTCCTCCGTAGCCGCGCCCAGGGCGCCGCGTCCCAGCAGGCGAACGCGGTCGAGTACGCCGCCCTGGGCGAGAGCGCCGTAGAGTTTCGCCAGGCCGCGGACATCGCCATAGCCGTTGGCGGCGGGAATCTCGGCGGCCCGCCAGACGCGCTGGTTGGGGATATCCACCGGGAACCGGAGATTGAGATAGCCGACCCGGGCCAGGGGTCGGTCCTCCGCCTCGGCAATGGAATCCGTGGTTCCGGGGCCGACGATGATTTCGCCGGCGCGGCTGTCCTCGGCTTCGGGCAGACCGATGAAAAAATCAATGCCCAGGGACCCAGCAATTTCCTCGGCCACGAAGGCGCCTATGGTGCGGCCATCGACGCGCCGCAGCACCTCTCCGGCGAGATGGCCGTGGCTGATCGGGTGGTAGGCGGCGGCGCTGCCTGGCGGTCACAAGGGCGTCATGGCCCCGAGACTTTCGGCAAAAGGGTGCCAGCTGTAGATGTCCTCCATGGTCATCGACTGGTCGCTGCCGGGCAGGCCAGCCTGGTGCGACATCAGGCAGCCGAGGGTGACGTCCTGTTTGCCGTTAGCGGCGAATTCCGGCCAGTACTCGGCCACCGGAGCCTCGTAATCGAGCACGTCGCGGTCGACCAGCATGGCGATGGCGAGCGACGCGACGCCCTTTGTCGTCGACCAGACATTGGTAAGGGTATTCCGCGTCCAGGGCTTCTCGCCGGCCTCGTCGGCGTGGCCGCCAATAAATCGACCACCACATGGCCCTGGTAAACCACGGCGAAGGTTGCGCCCTGGTCGAGCCCGCTTTCCAGATTAGTTTCAAAAGCCTCACGAATAGCGGCGAAACGCGCCTTGGCGGAACCGTGAACCGTCACCCCCGAACCACAGCGAGACCGTACTCGAGGGATGCGTCCTCGAGCCAGTCCCACAGGTAGCTGGCAAAGCTGCGTTCAACGTAGATGTCGTAACTCGGGTCGTTCGATGTCTGGTGCAAAATCATGTTCGCCTTGGCCAGGGTACTTTGGGCGCAGTCGCCGGTTTTAAACTCGCGCGGGTGGATGTCGATGGGGCAGCCTTTCATAAGCACGTCGCGGGCATGGGGGCCGCTGAGACCGATGATGGTGCGGCCCTCGGTGACGTCGGTAACGGAATAATGCTGTCCGTCGAGGGCCGTGCGCAGGCTGGCGGCGAGGCCGTCCTCACTCCCGGGCGCGCCGACCACCAGCCATTCGTCGGGGCCGAGCCACAAGGCCGTTACATCCTTGGCGCTGGCCGTGGTGTTGGGCGTCTTCGGCGGCGATACGCCGAGGGCCTCGGTGACCGCGTCGAGGAACGGCTTGGCCGGCTTACCCCGCAGGTTGATCTTGGCCCGGAAACGACGCTCACAGAGAGCGATGCCGGCATCGCCCCGGCTATCGGTAATGCGAGCGTCCAGGTGGTGATGATCGAGCACGCCCTGGCGTTGGTAGGCTTCAGGCACGAATCTTCTCCCCATCGAGGTCGTAGAATTGCGGCGCGGTGACCTTGGCACGAACGATGCGATCTTGCAGCGAAATATTGACCATTTCGCCATGGCGGTCGTGGCCGCGCTCCAACATGGCCATGGCGATGGAGTGGCCCAGAGCCGCGCTCCAATAGCTTGACGTGATAAAGCCCTCCATGGGCATGGGCGGCTTGGGCCAGACTTCCGAGACGATTTGCGCCCCTTCGGGCACCACCGCCTCCGGGTTCTTGGTCAGCAGGCCGACCAGTTGCTTGCGGTCGTTGCGTAGGGTATCGGGTCGTGACAAGGCGCGCTTGCCGATGAAGTCCTTCTTCTTTTTCGAGACGATCCAGTCCATGCCGAGATCGCCCGGTGTGACCGTGCCGTCGGTGTCGTGACCGACTACCACGAAACCCTTCTCGGCGCGCAGGATATGCATGGCCTCGGTGCCGTAGGGGGTGATGTCGTATTTGGCGCCGGCGGTCATCAGGGTTTGCCACAGCGCGGTGGCGTAGGTCGAGGCGACGTTGATTTCGTAGGACAGCTCGCCGGAAAAACTCACCCGGATGACCCGCGCCGGGATGCCGGCCACGGTGCCCTCGCGCCATGCCATGAACGGGAAGGCCTCTCGCGACAGGTCGATGTCGTGGCACAGGTCGGCCATCAGATCACGGGCGCGGGGCCCCTGGATTGCCGCCACCGAATACTGGGTGGTGACCGAGGTGAAATAGACCTTGAGCCGGGGCCATTCGGTCTGCGACCACTCTTCGAGCCAGGCCATGACCCGCGCCGCGCCGCCCGTTGTGGTGGTCATGAGGTAGTGGTTCTCGCCGAGCCGCGAGGTCACGCCGTCGTCGAACACCATGCCGTCGTCGCCCAGCATGAAACCGTAGCGGCTGCGGCCCACGGCCAGGCTGTCCCAGGCGTTGGTGTAGACGCGGTTGAGGAATTCACAGGCGTCAGGGCCCTGAATATCGATCTTGCCGAGGGTCGAGGCGTCCATGATGCCGAGGCCGTGACGCACCGCCAGGCATTCCCGGTTGACCGCCTCGGCCATGGCCTCGTCGCCGCGCGGGTAGTACCACGGCCGCCTCCACTGGCCGACATCCTCGAACACGGCGCCAATGGAAACGTGCCAGTCGTGCATGGCGGTGTGCCGCACCGGATCGAACAGATGATCCACATTGCGCCCGCCGAGCATGCCGTAGCCCACCGGCGTATAGGGCGGGCGGAAGGTGGTGGTACCGGTGGCGCCGACCGCCTCGCCGGTAGTCTGCGCCAGGATCGCTAGGGCGTTGACGTTGCTGGTCTTGCCCTGGTCGGTGCCCATGCCGATGGAGGTGTAGCGTTTGAGATGCTCGATCGACTGGTAGCCTTCGCGGGATGCCAGGGCGAGGTCGGCGGCGGTAACGTCGTTCTGGATATCGACGAAATGCTTGTCGCCCCGGGCTCGCGCCGGGGTGCCGGGAACCTGCCAGACGGCGTGGATCGCGCCGCTGCTGCTATCGCTTGTAGCCGGTGTCTTGGGCGTCTTGGCTTTGCTATGGCCGGCTGCTTTGGCGGCCTCGGTACCGGCGGCTAGACCCTGTTCGAGGCAATCACCGAGATCGGCCGCACCGTTGCAGGCGCCGGCGGAATCCACGGCCTGGATCGACGATTTAGGCAGGAAACAGGCCAGCTCGGAGTCGAATCGGAGCTTGCCGCGGGATTGGGAAAACAGATGAACCGCCGGGTTCCAGCCGCCGGACATACAGACCAGATCACAGGGAATGCGGCGCGGTGTGCCGATGACGCCGCTGGCGTCGTCGTTGATCTGGCCGACCTCGACCGCCTCGATGCGGCGGCCGCCCTGGACATCGACGATGGCGCGGCCGGGCAGGATTTCGATACCCTGTTCCCGCACCCGATCAACCACCGGTCCGCCGGGGTCCGGCCGCAGATCGGCGAGGGCGGCGATGACGACGCCACTGGCGGCCAGATCCAAGGCGGTTTCGTAGGCGCTGTCGTTGTTGGTCACCACAACCGCCCGGTTGCCCGGCTTGACCCCGTAGCGGTTGACGTAGGTGCGCGCGGCCGCGGCCAGCATGACGCCGGGCCGGTCGTTGTTGGCGAAGACCAGGGGGCGCTCATGGGCGCCAGTGGCCAGGACGACCTGCTTGGCGCGCACTTTCCACAGGCGCTGGCGCGGCAGCTCGCTGGGCGCCGTGGGTCCGAGATGGTCGGTGACGCGCTCGGCAATGCCCAGGTGGTTGTGGTCGTAATAGCCGAACACGGTGGCGCGGGGCAGCCGGCGGACGTCGTCCAGGGCCGCCAGTTCGGCAAGCGTCGCGGCGATCCATTCGGCGGCAGGAGCGCCGTCGATCTCATCGCGGGCGCCAAGCAGGGCGCCGCCCATCTCCGCCTGTTCGTCGGCGATGATGACCCGGGCGCTGCTGCGTCCCGCGGCCAGGGCGGCGGCCAGGCCGGCGGGTCCGCCGCCAGCGACCAGCACGTCGCAATGGATATGACGATGATCGTAGCGGTCCGGGTCCTTGGCCTCGGGCGCCCGGCCCATGCCGGCGGCATGGCGGATGACGTGTTCGTACCACGGCCACATTGATACCGGCCACATGAAGGTTTTGTAGTAGAACCCGGCGGGCAGCAGGCGCGATATCCAGCCGTTGACCACACCGACGTCCATATCGAGGCTCGGCCAGCAGTTAACGCTGGAGGCCTCGAGACCGTCGTAGATCTCGACCTGAGTCGCCCGCAGATTGGGCTCGGTACGGGCGCCGTCGCCAAGCTGAATCAGGGCGTTGGGCTCCTCGGCGCCGGCGCTGAGGATGCCGCGGGGCCGGTGATATTTGAAACTGCGCGCGACCAGGGTTACGCCGTTGGCGAGCAATGCCGAGGCCAGGGTATCACCGTGGTGGCCGATGTAGCGCCGGCCATTGAAGGTGAAGGCGAGGCGCTGATCACGGTCGATGCGACCGCCCTCGGCCAGGCGCTGGTTTTGGCCTGTCACGACTTGCCCTCCGGGGTCATTCTGCGTCCTTGGGCGGCTTCTTACCCATCTCGTAGACCGCGATGATCTCGTGGGACACCGTGTCGCGCTCGATATTGAACCAGCGCCGGCAGCCGTTGGCGTGCATCCAGCGCTCCCGGTGGCGGCCCTTGGTGTTGGTACGGTTGAACAGATATTCGCGCCAGCCGTCGTCGTCGAGTTTGGCCGGGGTCTTGGGCCGTGCGATATGGGCCTCGCCGCCATAGGCGAACTCGACCTCGTCGCGGGCACCGCACCAGGGGCAGGGGATATACAACATGGCTGCGTCTTCTCCCTAGTGCGCCACGGCGGCGGCGCCGTGCTCGTCGATCAGGGCGCCGGTGGAGAAGCGCTCCAGGTTGAACGGGGCATTGAGTTCGTGAGGCTGGTCGCGGGCGATGGTGTAGGCGTAGGCCCAGCCCGAGCCCGGCGTCGACTTGAAACCACCGGTGCCCCAGCCGCCGTTGACGTAGAAGCCGTCCACCGGGGTCTTGCACACCAGGGGGCTGGCGTCGGGGCAGGTATCAACAATGCCGGCCCACTGGCGCATCATGCGCAGGCGGCTGGTGATGGGGATGAGTTCGATAACCGACGCCATCATCTCCTCCACCGTATGCAGGCCACTGCGCTGGGCGTAGGATAGGTGATGGTCGATGCCGGCGCCCATGACCAGTTCGCCGCGATCCGACTGGCTGATATAGACATGCACCGAGCCCGACATCACCACCGTGTCGAGGATCGGTTTGATCGGCTCGGAAACCAGGGCCTGGAGCGGATGGCTTTCGATCGGCAGGCGCAAATCGACCATGGCGGCGGTGATGCTGGTATGGCCGGCCGTGGCTGACGCCACCTTGCCGGCCTTAATGAAGCCTTTCGAGGTCTCGACACCGGTGACCCGGCCGCCCTCGCGGCGAATGCCGGTGACTTCGCAGTTCTGGATAATATCGACGCCCCGGGCATCGGCGCCGCGGGCGAAACCCCAGGCCACCGCATCATGACGGGCGACGCCGCCGCGCCGTTGCAGCGAGGCGCCGAGCACCGGATAACGCGCCTTGGGCGAGGTGTTCAAAATCGGGCAAAAAGCCTTGATTTCCGCCGGGGTGAGAACCTCGGAATCGACGCCGTTGAGGCGGTTGGCGTTGACCCGGCGCGACAGCTCACGCAGGTCGTGCTGGTTATGGGCCAGGTTCATGACGCCGCGCTGGCTGAACATGACGTTGTAGTTGATCTCCTGGGACAGGCCTTCCCACAGCTTGAGGGATTTCTCGTAGATCGCGGCGCTTTCATCCCACAGATAGTTTGACCGCACGATGGTGGTGTTGCGCCCAGTGTTACCGCCGCCGATCCAGCCCTTTTCGATTACCGCCACATTGGTGATGCCGTGCTCGGTCGTCAGGTAGTAGGCGGTGGCGAGGCCGTGGCCGCCGCCGCCGATGATGACCACGTCGTAGGCATCCTTGAGTTCAGGCGCGCGCCAGGCGCGGGGCCAGTTCTCGTGGTACTCCCTTGCGCCTCGCAGCAGGCTGAAGATCGAATAACGGGTCATGGTCTCTCCGCCGCCCGGCCCGGAGGGGTCGGTCAGGCCGACGTTTTGAACCCGAATCGGGGTTCAGTGCAAGAGCAATTATTCCGCTGCGGTCTGGAAAATCGGTTCGACCTTGCGCAAATCCTCAAGCGGAATATGGCACTTGATCCGATGTCCCGGCGCGGCATCTATATCGGGCGGCGGTTCGTTGTCGCAGATCGCGCCCAGATGGCGCGGGCAGCGGGTCGAGAACCGGCAGCCCTTGGGCGGGTCAATGACACTGGGAATTTCACCTTCGAGACGCACCCGCTTCTGCTTGATGTCAGGATCGGGAATGGGAATCGCCGACAGCAGGGCCTCGGTATAGGGGTGATAGGGCGGGCTGAAAATCTCCTCCGCCGTACCGGTCTCCATGATCTGGCCGAGGTACATAACAACCACGTTGTCGGCCAGATAGCGCACCACGCTGAGGTCATGACTGATAAACAGAAGCGTCGTGTTGTACTTCTGCTGAACTTCCATGAGCAGGTTGATCACCGCCGCCTGGACCGAGACGTCGAGGGCAGATACCGGCTCGTCGGCAATAACCATGGCCGGGTTGCCGGCAAAGGCACGGGCGACGGCGATGCGCTGCTTCTGGCCACCGGAAAGCTGGCGTGGCTTGCGCCGGGTAAACTCCGCCGGCATGCGCACGATGTCGAGCAGTTCGGCGACCCGGGCATCGACGTCACGGCGCCGGGACGCGAGGCCGAACTTCTTGATGACCCGGCCGATGGCGCCGCCGACGCTGTGGCTCGGGTTGAGGGTGCCGTCGGGGTTCTGGAACACCATCTGAAGGGCGAGGATCAGGTCGTCTTCGCGCTCTTCGACGGGGATAACGGCGATGTTCTCGTAGTTGAACTTGATCGATCCCTTGGTTGCCGTCTCGAGGCCGGTCAGGACCTTGGCGAAGGTCGACTTGCCGCAGCCTGATTCGCCGACAATGGCTACGGTCTGGCCCCGCCGGGCGCCAAAATTGACGTCCTCGTTGGCTTTGATGTGGCGCAGTGAGTCACCGGACATCAACGCCTTGAGAGACATGTCTCGTTGTTCATAGAACTTGTCCATACCCTCGATGTGCAGCACCTCGGTGGGGACGCGTTTGCGGCTCTGGGCCAGATCACCATCGGGTTTTGCCGGGCTATGATCGATTTCGTTCCAGCGCAGGCAGCGCACCCGTTGTTCGCCTGGGCCGACGTTCTCGATGTCGATGCGGTCACTGTCGCAGGTGCCGGGCTCGAAATAACGACAGCGAGGCCCGAAGGCGCAACCCGGCGGCCGTTCATGGGGCAACGAGACCTGGCCTGGAATCGGCGCCAGGGTACGGGCGTGTTTGTCGGCGGTCAGGGAGGGAATGCAGTCGAACAGACCATAGGTATAAGGATGCTTGGTTTCCTTGAACACCTCATGAATGGTACCTTCCTCGATCATCTCGCCGGAATACATGACGCCCAGCTTGTCGCACACCTTCACGATCAGACCGAGGTTGTGGGAGATGTAGATCAGGGTGGTGTTGTACTTCTTTCGCAGATCCGCGATGAGGTCGATGACCGCCGCCTCGACCGTAACATCAAGCGCCGTCGTCGGCTCATCGAGTAGCAGCAACGCCGGATTGGCGAGAAACGCCATGGCGATGACAACGCGCTGTTGCTGGCCACCGGAAATCTGGTGGGGATAGCGCTGCATGACCGATTCCGCATCAGGCATGTTGACGTCGCCCAGCACTTCGATGGCGCGGGTATGGGCCTCGTCGTTACTCACGCCTTCATGGAAGATGGGAACTTCCTTGAGCTGGCGACCCAGGGTCAGGCTGGGATTGAGCGCGCTCATGGGCTCCTGGTAAACCATGGCGATCCGCGAGCCGCGAAGCTGGCGCATCTCTTCTTCCGAGAACTCCGACATGTCGCGGCCCTCGAACTTGATACTGCCGCGAACGATAGCGCCGTTGTTGCCCAGATAGTTCATGATGGCCATGGCCACGGTCGACTTGCCGCAGCCGGATTCGCCCACCAACCCATAGCTATCGCCGCGCTTCAGGATCAGTGAGAAATCGGGCACCGCCGGGATTTCACCGGCTCGCACGAAATAGGAAATGCCCAGGTTTTTAATTTCAAGGACTGGGGTGTCGTCGGTCATATCACTTGCCATCATCAATTCCTTCCCGCCTCAGTCGCGCATCGAGATTTCGCGGAGACCGTCGGCCAGCAGATTGAAGCCGATGACCAGGGACGAAATCGCGAAACAGGGCAACAACGACATATGGGGCCAGATGATCATCATGGCGGTGGTGTCCTTGACCATGCCGCCCCAGTCGGGATCCGGCGGCGGCAGGCCAAGACCGAGGAAGCCGAGAACGCCGATGGTGATGATGGTGTAGCCGGTACGCACGCAGGCATCGACGATCAGCGGACCCCGGGCGTTGGGCAACAACTCGATCAGCATGATGTAGAACGGGCTCTCGCCCCGAATTTTGGCGGCATCGACATACTCATGATTACGCAGATCGAGGATCATGCCACGCACGATGCGCCCGATACCCGGTGATGCCGACAAGGTGACCGCGACGACGATGTTGAACATCGAGGGGCCCCAGACCGAAATAATAATGATGTAGAGGATCAGCACCGGGAACGACAGGATGATGTCGGAGATACGGCTCACCAGCATATCGACCCAGCCGCCCATGTAACCCGCCAGCATGCCCATCAGGCAACCGACGAAATAGGCGCAGAAGACAGCCGTCGGCGCCACGATCAACACGGTCCTCGCCCCCCAGACGATGCGCGCCCATATGTCGCGGCCCAGGTGGTCGGTGCCCAGCCAGTGCGCTTCCCACGGGTACCACTTGGGTGTCGGGTCGGCGAGCATGGAGAAGTCGTTGGCATTGGGGTCGTAGGGCGTCACAAATGGCGCGAACAGCGCCATCAGCAGCCAAAAACTGACCAGGCAGAGGCCAACGATGGCGACCGGCGATTCGCGTAGCACGAAGAACCAGCGAAAAACGCCGCGAACGAAGTAATAGGCCATCTCGAACGTGAGGTTGGCGTAGTCATAGATTCGATCAAATGACCATAGAACCATGTCGTCGGGTGCAACGTTGGGATCCCGCTTGACCGGGGCGCCGTTAATGCCTGTCGCTTTATCAGCCATATTCCGTTCCCCCTATGTGAACCGAATTCGCGGGTTCAGAAACATGTACCCAATGTCGCCGACGAGCTGGGTGAACACCGCCACGAAGACGGCGAACACCGCCCCCGCCTCGACCATGGTGATGTCGCCGAACAACGCCGCCTCCAGCAGCATGCGGCCGAATCCGGGATAGGCGAAGATCACCTCGGTGACCACCACGCCGGTAATTAGCCAGTTCAGCTGCAGCAGAATCACCGTGAACGGCGCGATCATGGCGTTGCGCAGGGCGTGGCGCAGGATCACCGTGCGGTAGGGCAGGCCCTTGAGAATGGCGGTGCGGATGTAATGTCTGGTCATGACTTCGACCATGGAGCCGCGCACCATGCGCGCCACATAACCGAAATCGTAGAGCACCAGCACCAGGACCGGCAGCACGTAGTGGGTGGCCAGCGGCCATTCGGGGGTGACTTCCAGGGTACTGGTACCCGGCAGCCAGCCGAGCCACACCACGAAGATAGCCATCAGGAACACGGCGGAGGCGAATTCGGGAATCGATGTCAGCGTAATCCCGGTCAATGACAGGCCGCGGTCGAGCAGACTGCCTTCGCGCATACCGGAAAGCACGCCAAAGAGTATGGACAGTGGCACGATGATGGCGAAGGCGATACCGCCCAACACCGCCGTGTTGGCTAGGCGCTTCCACAGAACATCGTTAACCGGCACTTTGAACAGTGTCGAATAGCCGAAGTTGCCGAAGTACTGGTGGCCGCGTGAATCCTCGAAGCCAAGGTCGAGTTCAGGATCGCCAAGCGGGTCCACAATGAGCCCCGACAGGATGCCGATCCAGCGGCCGTAACGGACCAATAGCGGATCGTCGAGATTCAGCTTTTTGAACAGCACGGCCTTGGCTTCGTCGCTGCCGTAGGGCCCCAATGTCTTACTGGCGACGTCGCCTGGCGAGAACTCCATGACCCCGAAGACCACGAAGGACGAGACCGCCATGGTAATGATCATAAGGGCCAGGCGCTTGCCGATAAATACAGTCATTGCGTAGCGCTCCCTGAACTACGTTTATGATTCTTCTTCTTATTTGAGGTTAGTGCTTGTTGTCCCAAGTCCCCCTCGAACATCGCGCGTACGCGACGGGACACCAATCGACGACCACGTTTATTGCCAATGATTGTCGGGGAAGAAGTCGCCGCTGTCTAGAGCGGCTTCACCCCATGGCCTTATCCAGTCGCGCCATAAGCTTGGCAAGCCGGGCCCGGGGCTTGTCGGCAAGTGGCTTGATCGGCAGTCGCGGCGGCCCCACTTCAACGCCCCGAATTTGAGCCCCGGCCTTGACCGAAGCAACGTAGCCCTCGGCCTCAAGGAAGCGGTTGACCGGATAGAGCCGGTCCCACAGCTTGCGCCCGCCGATCAAATCGCCGCGCGTGACAATGCGCTCGAACAACTCGGCACAGGCTTTGGGCACCGCATTGGGGGCGCCCCAGACAGCCGCCCGGGCGCCGGACACGAAACCGACGTATTGCAGGGTGTCCTGGCCGCTCAATATCTGTACCCGCTTGCCGCAGAGATGACGGATCTCCTCAATTCGGGCCGCCTGATGGGTGGTGTCCTTGATCGCTACCACCTCGGGCATGCGCGATAGTTCGGCAATGAATTGTGTCGACAAATTGTATCCCGTACCGGCCGGGTTGTTGTACAGCAGCACCGGCAAACCGCCGTCGCCGGCAATGGCGGCGATGTAGTCGTGCAGTTCATCCTCGGTGGGCTCTTCATAATAAGGGCCGACCACCATGACCGCATCGGCGCCGGCCTTTTTGGCGTGGCGCGCCAGACCGACGGACTCAGCGGTGCTCATGGCGCCGACGCCGACGGTGACCGGCACCCGGCCCTTGGCCGCATCGCAGACGGTTTCGGTGACGGCGCGGCGTTCCTCATTGGTCAGGGCCGGAAACTCACCGGTCGAGCCGCCCGGGATCAGGCCATGGATGCCGTTGCGGATCTGATCGTTGACCAGGGCGCGCAGGCGCTGGTGATCGACCGCCTTGCCGCCGCCGCGAAACGGTGTGCACAGGGCGACGTGAATGCCGTAATATTCCATGGATGGTGTCCTTCGAGACCAATGAAAAAAGGGCCTACTATGTTGGTCGCCGCGCCGACGCCCTGTCAACGTGTCAGGTCTCGATTCGACCAAAGAAAAAATTAGGTTTTGTAAAATAAAATTCGCGCGAAACGATGACGCTGTATTCAGAAAGGTTAATTTCTAAGTAGTCGCGCTTGCCATCATGAGTCGATCATGATGTCCATTGGTATAATTTTCCGCCAACAAGTTTATCGATCAGCCGGTTTGGCGATATCATAGCGTCTGTGTGCAGTATCCCCATAGGCCCCTAGTGGCCCAGGTCCATGTGATCGGCGCCGGTATGGCCGGGCTGTCCTGCGCGGTGCGTCTCATTCATGGCGGCCATCGGGTGGTGCTCTATGAGGCGGCGCCCCAGGCTGGGGGGCGCTGCCGTTCGTTCCTCGATCCGGCGCTAGAACGGATTATCGACAACGGCAATCACCTGATGCTCGGCGCCAACGACGGCGTCATGACCTATCTCGATACGGTCGGCGCCGGCGACGTCCTGGCCACGGCGCCCGAGGTGGTGTTTCCCTTCCTCGATCTTGGCTCCGGCGAACGCTGGACCTTGCGGCCCAACGCCGGGCCCGTGCCGTGGTGGCTGCTGGTCTCCAGCCGCCGGGTACCTCAGAGCCGGCCCAGCCAGTATCTGGAGGCCCTGGCGCTCAGGAAGGCCGGCCCGGACGCCACCATTGCCGACGTCATGGATATCCATGCGCCACTGTTCGAACGGTTCTGGAAACCGATTATTGTCGCCATCCTCAACACCCCGGTCGAGGAAGCCTCGGCCCGGCTCATGTGGCCGGTCATGGCTCTGACCTTCGGCCGTGGCGCCGCGGCGTGCCGCGCCTATGTGGCCCGTGACGGGTTGTCGACCAGCCTGGTCGATCCGGCCCTGGCATGGCTGGCCGAGCGCGGTTGCGAGCCGGCTTTCGGCCACCGCCTACGGTCTATCGATATGGCCAACGGCCGGGCGACGGCACTCCGGTTCGGCGATTACACGGTGGAACTGGACGACGGTGACCGTGTCGTCCTGGCCATGCCGCCGGCCCGCACCGCCGAGTTGATGCCCGACCTCGAAGTGCCCCGGGGCAATCGCGCCATCCTCAACGTCCATTACCGGCTGCCGTCGCCCGCGTCACTGCCCGAAGGTTCGCCTCTGTTGGGATTGATCGGCGGCCATGCGGAATGGGTCTTCCTGCGTGGCGACGTCGCCTCGGTGACGGTTAGCGCCGCCGACTACTTGATCGAGACGCCGTCGGAAGAGATTGCCGCTCTGCTATGGGCCGACGTTGCTCGGGCCCTTGACATGGATGCTCAGCCGTTGCCGCCCCACCGGATAATAAAGGTGCGCCGCGCCACCTTCGACCAGACCCCCGCCGAAATCGTCCGACGACCTGCGGCGCAAACACCGACCGCCAACCTCTACCTGGCCGGCGACTGGACCGACACCGGCTTGCCGGCGACCATCGAAAGCGCCGTCCGTTCCGGTCACGCCGCTGCTGATGCAATCGTGGAGTCTTAGTTCCGCGCCTCCGTGAGACGAGCCACCGGGCGCTCGGCGATGGGCAAGTGGAACAGGGCCGAGATGATGCCAAGCGCCACCGCCAGCCACCACACCACGTCGTAGGAGCCGGTGGCATCGTATGCCACGCCGCCCAGCCAGGCGCCGCAGAAGCCGCCGATCTGGTGGCTCAAAAAGACGATGCCGAACAGGGTCGCCATGTAGCGCACGCCGAAAATGTGGGCGACGAGACCGCTAGTCAGAGGCACCGTAGAGAGCCAGAGAATGCCCATGGTGCCGGCAAAAATCAGAATCGAGGTGTCGCTGATCGGCATCAGGATGAACACCGTGATGATCGCCGAGCGGCCGAAGTAAATCCATGACAGGAGATTCTTCCTGGCGAAACGGCTGCCCAGGACACCGGCCAGGAACGAGCCGACAATGTTGGCGGCGCCGATAACCGCCAGGGCGACGGCCGCCAGAGAGGCGTCGGCGCCATGATCAACGATGAAGGCGGGCAGGTGGGTGGTGATGAAAGCAAGCTGGAAGCCGCAGACAAAGAAGCCGATAGTCAGCAAGACAAAGCCGCGGTCGGCGCGGGCCTCGCACAGGGCCTCGGTTAGAGATTGCTCTTCAAGGGGTGTCGGTATTGCCCCCTGATTACCACGTTTGCCAGTCAGCGCCGCGGCCAGGGGTAGGGTCGCGGCGACCAGGATAGCGAACAAAACCAGGGTGGCGGACCAGCCGTAGTCCGCCAGGAACGACTGACCCAGCGGTACCAGGAGAAGCTGTCCGGCCGAGCCACCGGCGGTGCCGATGCCGAGGAACAGGCTGCGCCGCTCCTTGCGCACGCTGCGGCTGATGACCGCCAGGATGACGCCGAAACTGGTGCCGCTAAGACCGGTGCCGATCAGGACGCCGGCGGTCAGGGTCATTTCCCCCGGCGTCGTGGCCTGGGACATGGTGTAGAGGCCGGCGGCCAGAATGACGGTACAGCCGGCGATCACTCGGCCTGAGCCGTACTTGTCGGCAAGCCCGCCGGCAATGGGTTGAGACAGACCCCAGAACAGGTTCTGGATGGCCACGGCGAAGGCGAAAATCTCGCGGCCCCAGCCCAGGTCGCTGCTGATCGGCTGAAGGAATAGCCCGAGCCCCGCCCGGGTGCCGAACGACATCAGCATGATGATCGTGCCGAAGGCCAGAATGACTATCGGCGTCCGCCATATGCGGGTGGCTTCGCTCACAGCATGACTTCGATCAGATAGGGGCCCCGAGTCGCCAGTCCGGCGGCGAGCTGGTTGTTGAACTCATCGGCGGTGGTCACGCGGGCGCTGTCAACGCCCATGCCCCGGGCCAGGGACACGAAGTCAAGCTTGGGCCGGTCGAGGTTGAGCATATCCATAGCCTTGCGCCCCGGGTTCTCGGCCCCGACCTTGGTCAGTTCCTGATGCAGGCAGGCATAGGACCGGTTGTTGAACAGCACTGTGGTGATGTCCAGGTTCTCGCGGGCCTGGCTCCACAAGCCCTGGATGGTGTACATGGAACTGCCGTCGGCCTGGAGCGCCACTACCGGGCGGTCGGGGCAGGCCACCGCGGCGCCAACCGCCAGGGGCGGGCCGATACCGATGGAGCCACCGGTGATTTGCAGCCAGTCGTGGGGCGGTGCGCCGCGCGTCATGGCGGGGATGCCACGGCCCGAGGTAATACCCTCGTCGACCACGATGGTATTTTCGGGCATCAGGGCGCCGACCGAGGCCGCCAGGGAATCGATGGTCAGTTCACCGTTGGGCAGGGCCGGCCGCGACGGCGCTTCGACTACGGCGCTGCCGGGCGCAGCCCCGACTTCCTCGGCCAGCCACTCCAGGGCGCCTACAAGGTCGTCACCAATGGTCGCCAGGGGGTGAATCTGGCAGCCCTCGGGGTACAGCAGGCTGGGCTTGTTGGGATAGGCGAAGAACGCCACCGGGGCCTTGGCGCCGACCAGGATGATGTGCTGGACGTCGGCCAGCGACCCCAGGGCCATATCGACGGGGTAGGGCACCGCCGATACGCGGACACGGCCGGCGCCGCGCTGGAGCCGGCCATTGGAGGTCTGGCTCATGAGCCGGGCGCCGGTCGCGGCGGCGATGCGGCCGGCGGCGTCTAGCCCGGCCTCACGGAGCGCCGCTCCGGTCATCAGTATGACGCAGGTCTCGCCGGTACGAAGTGCGGCGACCGCCTCGGCAATGGCGGCGTCGCTGACCGCCGGGCGGCCGGCTATGGCAGGCACTTCGGCCGGACCATTGGACTCGTTCCAGGCGGTATCCGCCGGCAAAATCAGGGTCGCCACCTGGCCCGGCGGCGCCATGGCGGCGGCGATGGCCTCGGCGGTGTCGCCGGCCACGGTGATGGCGTTGGGTGAGGTCCGCACCCAATCGGATACCGGCCCGGCGATGCCTTCGATGTCGGCGGTCAACGGCGCGTCGTGTTTGAGATGATAGGTCGCATGGTCGCCAACCACGTTAACCACCGGGCTGAAGGCCTTCTTGGCGTTGTGCAGATTGGCCAGGCCGTTGCCCAGGCCGGGGCCGAGGTGGAGCAGGGTCGCCGCCGGCTTGTCGGCCATGCGGGCATAGCCGTCGGCGGCGCCGGTGACGACGCCCTCGAACAGCCCGAGCACACAGCGAATGCCGTCGACCCGATCAAGGGCCGCGACGAAATGCATCTCCGAGGTTCCGGGGTTGCTGAAACAAACGTCGACACCGCCGCCGACCAGGGTACGTGTGAGACTCTCAGCGCCGTTCATTATCTATGTCCTTAGCTTTGGGATCAGCCGGTCGGGCCAACCACGACCTGGCGTTGTTGGCCAAGACCTTCCACACCAACAGTCACCACATCGCCGGGCTGGAGAAAGCGCTGCGGGGTGCGGCCGGCGCCGACGCCTGGCGGGGTGCCGGTAATGATCACGTCGCCGGCTGACAGGGTCATGAAGAAACTGATGTAGCTGATGAGGTGGGCGACGCTGAAGATCATCTGATCGGTCGAACCGTCCTGCATGGACTCGCCGTTGACCTCCAGGTGCACGCGCAGGGCCTGGGGGTCGGGCACCTCGTCGGCGGTGACCAGCCAGGGTCCGAGGGGTCCGAAGCTGTCGCAACTCTTGCCCTTCTGCCAGTCGCCGCCGCGGTTGGATTGGAAATCCCGTTCGGAGACATCATTGGCGACGCAGTAGCCGGCGACGTGGCTCAGGGCGTCGGCCTCGTCCACATAGCGCGCGGTGGTGCCGATGACGACGGCCAACTCAGCCTCCCAATCGACCTGGGTGGCCTCGCGCGGCATGACGATGTCGCCGTTGGGGTCATTGAGAGAGGTGATCTGCTTGGCGAACAGGATCGGCTCGTCGGGTACCGCCGCGCCGCTTTCCGCCGCGTGGTCGGCGTAGTTGAGGCCGACACCCATGATCTTGCCGATGCCGCTGAGCGGTGGCGCCAGACGCGGGTCGCCATCAACCAGCGGCAGCGATGCGGGATCGAGCACGCGCAACCGGTCAAGGGTTGCCGGCCCCAGGTCATTGCCTGCGATATCGGCGATTTCACTTGAGAGGTCGCGAAGTCCTCCGTTGACATCAATAAGACCGGGCTTTTCCCCGCCCGCGGTGCCGTAACGCACAAGTTTCATAACTGTACCTCGTTGGTTTTGGGTGGTGGTTAAACGTCGGTACTCTCGTTAACTGATACCCCGGAGTCAGTTCGCGCCTTGTGACGGCGATGGCTACGAACGCTGAACGGGATCGTTGCGGCGTAGCCGAGAGCGAGTGCCGAGAAGGCGTACCAGGGGTAGCCGACGAAAACGGCGAACAACAGTCCGACCAGCAACAGGACCGGCAGGAAATGCTCGTAGCGTATCTTGATGCTTTTGCCCGAGAACATGGGGATGGTGCTGACCGTCAGGAACGCGACGCCGATGGTGTAGAGGGCGACGAACAGGGGTTCGCGCAAAAATGTATCGCCGAACTCGAAGGACAGCATCATGGGTACCAGGACGATACCGCTGGCCGACGGCGCCGGCACCCCGGCAAAGAAATGGGATGCCCACACCGGGCGGTCGGGATCGCTCAGACTGGCGTTGAAGCGGGCCAGGCGAAGCGCCATGCAGACCGCGAACAGCAGGGATATGGCCCAGCCGACGCCGCGGCCGGCTTCCAGGGTCCAGAGATACAGCACCACCGCCGGGGCGACGCCGAAACAGACGAAGTCGGACAGGGAATCAAGCTCGGCGCCAAAATCGGACGATGCCTTGAGCACCCGGGCGATGCGGCCGTCGAGACCGTCGATAATGCCGGCGAGGAGAATCATCGCGACCGCGAACTCCCAGCGGTCGGCCAGGGCATAGCGGATCGACGACAGCCCGGCGCACATGCCCAGCACGGTGACCGCGTTGGGGATCAGGGCGTTGATGGACAGGCCGCGCAGGCGCCGGGGGCGTTTCAAACTGGGACGTCTCATGGGCTATCGTACCTCACCGGTTCGGGCCGAAGCATTTTCGCCGGGTTGCAGGCTGCGCGCCAGCACGGTTTCGCCGGCGATGGCCTTCTGACCCGCGACGGCAAGGGGGATCATGTCATCGTCGAGGTAGACGTTGACCCGGCTGCCGAAGCGGATCATGCCGAAACGCTCACCGGCGCCAACCTTTTGGCCATCGTCAACCCAACACAGGATACGCCGCGCCACCAAACCGGCAATCTGGACAATGGCGAGATCCTTGCCGTCGGCGGTGGTCATGCGTAACGACTGGCGTTCATTGTGTTCGCTGGCCTTGTCGAGAGAGGCGTTGAGGAAGCGGCCAGGCCGGTAGGCCAGGGCCGTCACCACGCCGTCGGCGGGCATGCGGTTCACGTGGACGTCGAAGACGTTCATGAACACGCTGATGCGGGTGCGCGCGCCGCCGTCCATGCCCAATTCGGGCGGCGGCGTGGCTGGGCCGATGGATTGAACCAGGCCGTCCGCCGGGCTGATGATCAACCCGGCTTCGGTCGGGGTGACCCGTGCCGGATCGCGAAAGAAATAGGCGCACCAGGCGGTGAGCAGGGCGCCGATCCAGCCCAGGGGTGCGGCGATCAGGGCCAGGGCGACGGCAACCAAAGCGAAACCGGCGATAAACGGCCAGCCTTCGCGCCGGAATGGCACCAAAACCGTATCGAACGCGCCTTGGCTCATGAACTCCAATCCTCGTTGGCCGACAACCTGGGTCGTGGTCCCTAATCCTCGCCGCCTGTCTTAGGCCGTTGGCGTCACGGCGTCTAGTTCTCCGTAACTGTAGTGGTTTCGGCGTAAAGTGAAAAAATCCTGCTTTTACCGTTTCTTAACGCAAATCATGCCTACTTTGTCGTCAAGCTTCCACAGTAACCACGAAACGAGGTAGGCCGTGCCAGCCACCAGTGAGCTTCGAGCCGACGAAAGCACCCCGGCCATCAGCGCCGTGAGCGGCAAGGACGGTGATCGTCCGGCCGTCGATGCCTATAGCGAACTCATGCGCCGCGCCAAAAATGCGCCGCTGAACTTCAGTTTTGCCTGGTACGGTATGGATTTTGGCGGCATCCTGGAATAGATTGAGGGCGGTATGCGCATGTTTCTGCGAAGTAAGTTAGCTGAATTACCCTACTCGGCCGAGGACGCCCAGGCCCGTGGTGATCTGCTGGCGGTGGTCGATACCCTTGATGGCTATACGGAAGGCCTACTCAAGGTGGTCAAGGGACAGACGATCGTTCTTGAGAACGAAATTCCCATGCCGCGCACACCGATCGGCAGCATCAACTCGGTGGTGACCAATCTTGCGTTGCTGGTCTTGAACGCCGTACCCTACCTCGATCTCATCGCCGAATTCGCAAACGCCGAAGAAGCCGCCTAGCGGTCAATTGGCCGACGGCAGCAGGAATATCTGGCCCGGATAGATCAGATCGGGATCACCGATCTGATCCCGGTTGGCCTCGAAAATCGTCACATACTGAACGCCGTCGCCGTAACTTCGGCGGGCGATCCGCCACAGGCTGTTGCCTGGCTGCACCACGACCACCGAATCACGGCCCGTGGGCAGGGTAAAATCGGCGCGGGCAAAAGGTGTCTCGATGCGGGCCAGGACGACGCCGTCCTCGTCGACCAGATCGACCCGCAGGCTGTACAGACCGGGGTCGACCACACCGTCCGGCGCCATATGCCATAGGCCGTCGTTGCCGCCTCGGGCACTGCCGATAAAGGTGTTGTGGAGGTAGACCATGACCGGCCGGCCCGGGCCTACCCGGCCGCCAAGGGCAAACCGCCCACCGTCGTCGTACTCGATGGAATCAAGGGTCAGGCCCTGATCGCCGGCCAGTCCGACGCCGGTCTCCGGCGCCTGCAGGATTTTACTGGCGCCCAGTTCATCTTTGATAATGAGGACCGCCAGGGCGTCCTCGCCGCCATCATCATCGTCGTTGGATTGGCGCTCGGGGACGGCGAGGACCACCACGGACTCAGATTGGATGGTCTCGCCGTAGACCGTGTGCTCGGTCAGGGAAAGCTCCCGCGAGCCGGGCGCGATGGGTTCTTCGGGGACCACCGCCCATTCGCCCCGGGCATCGGCCGTGGCCTCGGCGATGACCGTATCACCCTCCAATACCTGGACCTCGGCGCCGGGCTCGGCGCGGCCGGCGATGACCGCATCGCCCTCGGGGCTGATACGGACAATGTCGAAGCTTGGCGGGATGGCGGCGTCGGGCGCTTGGCTCTGCGCCGACTCGGTAGCGCCAGTTTCGCTTGTGGCCTGCGTGTCGCTGCTTACCACCGCCGCGGACGTGTCTTCCCCGTCCTGACGGGAAGCATTCCATGCCAGGAAGGCGATGATAGCCACGATGAGAACGACAATAGCGGCGATATTGAATTTCACAGGCAACCACTCGGTTACAAGCCTAACAGGATGACGGAACCTATATCATTCTTCGCTTGGCCGTGCATCTTTCCGCACGGCGGCCCTTGTCGTCGGCTTGACGTGGCGCGCCCGCTTGGGAACACTTCGGGCCGATGGGGGTAGGCAAACAAATGGACATGAGGTTCAGGACCATGGGTAAATTTCGAGGATTGTTTCCCGCTGTTATGTTCGGCTTGCTCGCCATGGGCGTCTTGGGCGCCCCGGCGGTTGCCGCCGATGATGCGGCCAATGTCATCAAATATCGCCAGAAGGTCATGAGTGCGGTGGGCGCCCATATGGGCTCCATCGGCGCCGTCCTGAAGGGCGAGGTCTCGTTTACCGGCCATGTGGCCAATCACGCCCGCGCCCTGCAGGCGACGAGTATGATGGCAGCCGACATCTTTCCCGCCGGGAGTGGCGCCGGTGAGACCCGCGCCATGGCGAAGATATGGGACAACTGGGCGGAGTTCGAGAAGGCCATCAAGGCGTTTCAGGTGGCGACCGGTGCTCTGGTCGAGGCTGCGGACAGCGGCAATATGGCCGCCGTGGGCGCCGCCATGGGCAATCTTGGAAATGCCTGCGGCGGCTGCCACAAGCCATTCCGCAAACCAAAGGAGTAGATCATATCAAGGGTCGCAGTCGTTCTCCCTGTCTGCTTGCTGTGGGCCGGTGTTCTGTGGGCCAGCGCCGGTAGCGCTTGGGCCAGCGAAGCGGCGGCGCGAGGCGAATACCTGCTGCGCGCCGCCGGTGGCTGTGCGTGCCATACCGTGTCGCGGGCCGATGGATTTCTTGCCGGCGGCCGGGCGCTGGAGACCCCGTTCGGCGTATTCTACAGCCCCAACATCACGCCTGATCCGGAGACCGGCATCGGCGGCTGGTCGGGCTCGGATTTCGTCAACGCCATGACCAAGGGCGTCGGGCCCGACGGCTCGCACTATTTTCCGGCTTTCCCCTACACCTCGTTTGCGGCCATGACCACGGCCGACCTGGCCGACCTCAAGGCCTATCTCGACACGGTACGGCCGGTGCGCCGCGCCAACCGGCCCCACGATCTGACGCCGCCGTTCGGTTGGCGTTTCATGGTCGGGCTGTGGGAGGCGATGTATTTCGAGCCTGGCCCGTTCAAGGTCGATCCCGATCAGACCGAGACGTGGAATCGGGGCGCCTATCTGGCCAACGCCGTGGCTCATTGCGGTGAGTGCCATACGCCGCGTGACGGTCTCGGCGGCACGGACGCCGAGAATTGGTACGCCGGCACCACTGACGGGCCCGACGGCCGGCGCGTGCCCAATATTACGCCTCACGTCGCCACCGGTATCGGCGACTGGAGAGTGGCCGACATCGCCGGCCTGCTCAAGACCGGCTACAAGCCGGATTTTGATAACGTCCAGGGGGCTATGGAAGAAGCCATCGAGCAGGGCTACAAATACCTCAGCGCTGACGATCTGGCGGCCATCGCCGAGTACGTCGCAAGCCTACTGACCATCGATAATGCTCTGCCGGCGAAGAAGGCCGACTGATTCAGGCTACTCGGCCAGGTCCACCGTCATCTCGATGCCGCCGTCACCATGGACGCTATCGTGGGCGGCGATGGTTACCTGACCGAGGCCATAGGGAATGGTCACGCCGGAGAGACCGCGGGTGAAAGGCTGTTCGTCAACATGGGGATGAGCCAGGACGCGGGTTCCCAGCACCGTGCCCTGGGCGTCGCGCACCTCCCAGCGGTCGGCATAGTGGTCCCAGCCGGCGTCATCGTGGCGTAGCGTCACCCGGAAGCTGTAGACGCCGGGTGCGGTTCGCGTCACCTCGACCCGCACCACATCGACTTCGCCGCCGCGAGCGCCGCCGTGGAGGGGACTGTACATCACCTCCGTGCCACACAATATAATCAGGGTAACCTGGAGAATTCTTTTCATGATCGCGCTCACTTCCCTCTGCGTCTACTGCGGCTCAAGCACCGGTACGGACCCCGCCCACCGGGCTGCTGCCGAGCGGCTTGGCCGACTCATGGCCGAACACGGTGTGCGCCTGGTGTTCGGCGGCGGCCGGGTCGGCCTCATGGGCGTTCTGGCCGACGCCGTGCTGGCTGCCGGCGGCCAGGTTACGGGCATCATCCCCGGCCATATCGAAGAGCGCGAGATCGGCCACCAGCAGGTCACCGAACTCTTGATCGTCGACAACATGCACGAACGCAAGCACAAGATGTTTGAACTGGCCGACGCCTTCGCCGTGTTGCCTGGCGGTCTCGGCACGCTCGACGAGACCTTCGAGATCATCACCTGGCGCCAACTCGGCCTCCACGACAAGCCCATCGTGCTGATCGACAGCACCGGCTACTGGAAGCCGCTGGAGGACTTGCTCGAGCACGTCATTACCGGCGATTTCGCCAACGGTTCGGTGCGTCGGCTCTACCAGTTCGTCGATAGCGTGGACGAGGTTTTCGACGTCCTTGCCAAGGCGCCGCCACCAGCAACGCCAGCCCAGGACGAACTGATCTAGCGGGTTTTCGGTCACCCTTGGTGACTGGCGCTCAATCGTCACGCAGGCTCCCGCCGAACGGTCGGCGGCCCGCGTTCGCGGGCTTGCGAAGTCCACTCGACTTCACTCGTGCGAACTTCGCTAAAGCGGGTCTACCAACCTGCGCGCGCCAGTGATATCTTGCCGTCGCGCATTCATTCAACATGAGGACACCATGGCCAAAATCAAGGTCGATAACTCTGTCGTCGAACTCGACGGCGACGAAATGACCCGCATCATCTGGGCGTTTATCAAGGACAAGCTGATTCTGCCCTATCTCGACGTTGATCTGGTCTATTTCGACCTTGGAATAGAAGCCCGCGACGCGACCGATGATCAGGTCACCATCGACGCCGCCAATGCCATCAAGCAGCATGGCGTCGGTGTCAAATGCGCCACCATCACGCCGGACGAGGCACGGGTCGAGGAATTCAGTCTCAAACAGATGTGGCGCTCGCCCAACGGCACCATCCGTAACATTCTTGGCGGCACCGTGTTCCGCGAGCCGATCATCTGCAACAACGTGCCGCGCCTGGTGCCGGGCTGGACCCAACCCATCGTCATCGGCCGCCACGCTTTCGGCGATCAGTACCGGGCCACCGACTTCCTGGTCCCCGGTGCCGGCACCCTGATGCTGCGCTTCGACCCGGCCGACGGCGGCGAGGCCATCGAGCGCGAGGTTTTCGAGTTCGAGGCGCCGGGCGTTGCCCTCTCCATGTACAACCTCGACGAATCGATCCGCGGTTTTGCCCGCGCCTGTCTCATCTACGGCCTGGACCGTGAATGGCCGGTCTACTTGTCGACCAAGAACACTATCCTCAAGGCCTATGATGGGCGTTTCAAGGATTTGTTCGAAGAGGTCTTCGAGGCCGAGTTCGCCGCCAAGTTCAAGGCCGCCAACATCACCTACGAGCATCGCCTGATCGACGACATGGTGGCCTGCGCCCTCAAGTGGTCGGGCGGTTTCGTGTGGGCCTGCAAAAACTATGACGGCGACGTCCAGTCCGACATCGTTGCCCAGGGCTTCGGCTCCCTCGGCATGATGAAGTCGGTGCTGATGACGCCCGATGGCCAGACCGTCGAATCCGAAGCTGCCCACGGCACGGTGACCCGCCACTACCGCGAGCACCAGAAGGGCAACGAAACATCGACCAACCCGATCGCCTCGATCTTCGCCTGGAGCGGCTGCTGCGCCCATCGCGCCAAGCTCGACGGCAACGCGGCTCTGGCAACCTTCGCCGCCACCCTCGAACAGGTCTGCGTTGATACGGTGGAAGCCGGCTTCATGACCAAGGACCTGGCGCTGCTCATCGGCCCCGACCAGGGCTGGATGACGACCCAGCAGTTTCTCGACAAGATCGACGAGGGCTTGCGCGCCGCCATGGGATAGGGCGCCGCCACACAGGCATGGCTATGCAGGCATGGATAGATAAAGTCGAGTACAGTGAATTCGCGCTTGACCCGGCCCCTGGGGCCGCCCTCATAAGGACTGCGGTTAGACAAACAATGAGGTGAATCGTGAGTTCTTCCGCACAGTTCCTGAACCCCGCCGAGGCCGCCAGGCGGCTTGGTATTTCCGCCAAGGCCCTGCGCCTTTACGAACAGCGTGGCCTGATCGCACCGGTCCGCACCACCGCCGGATGGCGGACCTATGGCCCCGCCGAGATGGCGCGCGCCGCCGAGATCGTCGACCTGCGCGCCCTGGGCCTAAGTCTCGCCCAGGTGGCGCGGGTCCTGGACGGTGATCCCCAGTCCCTTGAGCCGGCTCTGGCGGCCCATCAGGCGACGCTTGAAGGCCAGGCCCGCCAACTCGGCGAGACCGTTGAGAAGGTTCGCGCGCTTCGCACCGACCTCGCCCAGGGGCAGGCGCCGGACGTTGGCGCGCTTGCACGAATGGTGCGTTCGAAAGGTGAGATCAGCGTCGCCTTCGATTTGCCTTGGCCGTGGGGCGGCGAACGGTTCGAACTCCCGGACATTTACCCGCTCACCTACATCCTCGGCCCGCTCGGCTGCGGTAAGACGGTACTGTCCATGAAAATTGCCGAGGTTCTGTCGGACGCCGCCTACATTGGTCTGGAACGGTTGGACGGGGATGGCGCGGCGGCGCGCGCGCGAATGGACAGTAACCCGGCGTTGAAGTCCCGAGTGGAGCAGATCGTCGCATGGCTTGTGGAGGACGGCGCGACCGAGTCGCCGGCCCTGATCGCGCTTCTTGTGGCCCTTGAATCGGAAGAAGCCGAGGTCCTGGTTGTCGACATGGTGGAACAGGGACTGGATCACGCCACCCAGGAAGCGCTGATTGCCCACCTGCGTCACCATGCACGGCGCGCGCGGCCGATCATGATGATGACGCGCTCTTGCGCCATCCTGGATCTCGACGCCGTGGAGCCCGACGAGACCATCATCCTGTGCCCCGCCAACCACAGTCCGCCGACCCTGGTTGCGCCTTATCCGGGATCGCCGGGCTATGAGTCGGTTGCCACATGCCTGGCCTCGCCCGAGGTGCGGGCGCGAACCGAGGGCCTGATTTCCTGGCGACCCGAGCAGGCATGAAGCGGCTTGCCGCGCATCCCGGTGTTGGGCCGGCCGGCTTTGCCTGGCCGAGCCCCGCAACCTGACGTCCGCGCCGGCGCGCCATGATTGTTCGTCTCCACCCGATGGCGAAATTGATTCTCACCCGGGTGGCTATCTCGGTGGTCGCGTTGATCGTGCTGTCGTCCATGCTGTTCTGGATTCTTGAATTTCTGCCCGGCGATTTCGCCGACGCCGTCCTCGGGCGTGGCCGCACGGCGGCGCGACTGGCCGAAATCCGCGAGGCGTTTGGCCTCAATCGTCCCGCCTATGTGCGTTACTTCGAATGGATGGCCAACGCCCTGGTTCTCGACTTCGGACGGTCGTGGATATGGTGGCGGCCGGTGTGGGAGATTATTGAACCGCGGTTCTACAACTCCATGTTGTTGGCGGCGCTGACGGCGCTTTTCGCGGTGCCGCTCGGTCTTGCGCTGGGTACCTGGGCGGCGGCCAGGAAGGGTACCGTCTTCGACCGTACAACCACCCTGGGAACCCTGGTTCTGTTCTCGGTACCCGACTTCGTGCTGGCCTATTTCCTGGCCTTTCTGTTCGTCGTCACATTTCGGATATTTCCCGCTCACACCGCCTGGGTTCGGGATATTTCCTGGCCCGACCGGCTCCATGGCCTGGCTCTGCCAGTTCTCGTTCTGACCCTGATATCGTTGGCTCCGATCATGCGGCTAACCCGGGCCAGCATCCTCAACGTACTGGGCGACGACTATATCGAGATGGCCCATCTCAAGGGCATGTCGCCGTGGCGGATTGTTCTGCACCATGCCCTACCCAACGCGGTCGCGCCAATCATCAACGTGACGCTCATGGTCACCGCCCACCTGATTGTCGGGGTGGTGATTATCGAGACGCTGTTCTCCTATCGCGGTATGGGTAGCTATATGGTCGAGTCCGTGGTGCGGCGCGACCTGCCCGTGGTCCAGGCTTGCGGCATGATCTTCGCGGCGATCTATATTCTCCTATTTCTCATCGCCGACATTATTTCGGTGCTGAGCAATCCACGCCTGCGCCATCCCAATCGTGAGCCGATGAATTGACGCCGCCGTCAATTTAGGGGACGTTAATCGCTGCGGTTCCATTGAATTCGGAGGAGATGGCTATGGGCGACGGGATGGCATTTGTCGATGGTGAGTACGTGGCGCTCGAGGACGCCAAGATTTCCGTATTCGACAGCGGCTTCAGCAAGAGCGACGTAGTCTACGACGTGACCTCGACCAGCAATGGCCAGTTCTTCCGGCTCGACGATCACGTGGCCCGCTTCCTGCGCTCCTGTGCCGGCGTTGGTATGAGAAGCCCCTACAGCGCCGAAGAGATCAAGCACATCCTCGCCGAATGCGTCGAGCGCGGCGGTGTCGGCGAATTGTCCTACGTCGACATGATGTTGACCCGCGGCACCAACAAGGGCTTCATTCGCGGCTTCGTTCCCGATCTGCGCGACACCCATGTCAACTTCATTGCCTACGCTATTCCCTATGTCTGGATCGTGCCGCTGGAGATTCAGCAAAAGGGCATCGACATCATCGTCGCCAAGACCCGGCGCATTCCCGACGAGTGCGTCGATGCCCGGTTCAAGAACTTCCATTGGGGCGATCTGGTGCGCGCCAAGATCGAGGCCGCTGACGCCGGCGCCCACAATGCGGTGCTTTGCACCCCCGACGGCATGCTCGCCGAAGGTCCCGGCTTCAATGTCTTTTTCATCAAGGATGGCGAACTCCACACCCCGGCCCGCAACATGCTCGAAGGCATTACCCGGCAGACCGTGTTCGACCTGGCCGCCGAGACCGGCGTGCCCTGTCATGCCGGCGACTATGTGCCGGAAGACCTGCACGAAGCCGACGAGGTCTTTATCTGCTCGACCGCTGGCGGCATCATGCCGGTGATCAAGGTCGACGACCGGGTGCTGTCCAACGGCGCGCCCGGTGCGCTGTCGGCGAAGCTTCATTCCCTGTACTGGGAGAAGCGCGCGGCAGGCTGGCTCGGCACCCCGGTGAGCGCAGTGCTGAACCAACGCGCGGTCGCCTGAGGCGGGCGCTCAGGTCATGAACGGGTCTTTCCCCAATCTGTTTTCGCCGCTGCGCATTCGTGGCGTCGAAATCCGCAACCGCATTTTCTCCACCGGCCACGGCACATTTCTCGCCGAAGACGAGGCGCCGGGCGATGCCATGATCGCCTATCACGAGGCCCGCGCCCGGGGTGGCACCGGACTGATTATCACCGAAGCCACCGTGGTCCACGAGTCGGCGGCCTATTCCGATGGCATCCTGCAGGTGCGTAACGACGATAGCGGCCCCGGCCTGCGTCGTCTGACCGACGCGGTTCACCGTCACGACTGCCGCATTTTCGGCCAGCTTTTTCATCCCGGCCGCGAGGTCCTGCACACTACCGACGGCACCGCGCCGGTGCCCTACAGTGCCTCGGCGACGGCCAACGAGCGCTTCCACATCATGCCGCGCGAGATGCCCATTTCGCTGGTTACCGAAGTGATCGAGGCTTATGGCGCCGGGGCCGGGCGGATGATCAATGCCGGCTACGACGGTGTCGAGGTAATCGCCAGCCAGGGCTATCTGCCGGCCCAGTTTCTCAGCCCCCGCGTTAACCGCCGAACGGACATATACGGTGGCAGCTTTGAGAACCGCATGCGTCTGCTACGCGAGATCGGCGAGGCGGTGCGCGCGGCGCTGCCCGACGACCGGGTGGCGGGATTGCGTATTTCCGGCGACGAAATCGGCCCCGAGGGGTTGCAGCCCGACGAAACTCTCGAAATCATCGAAGCCCTTGGCGGCGACGGCGTGTTCGACTACGTCAACGTCATCGCCGGGTCGTCGGCGACCTTGGGCGGTTCGGTCCACATCGTGCCGCCCATGAACATCGACCCCGGCTATGTGGCGCCCTTCGCCCAGGCGGTGAAGGAGCGGGTCGATATACCGGTGTTCGTCGCCGGGCGCATCAACCAGCCTCAGAAGGCCGAAGCCATTGTCGCCAGCGGCCAGGCCGATATGTGCGGCATGACCCGGGCGATGATCGCCGACCCGGAGATGGCCAACAAGGCGGCCGCCGGGCGCACCGACGATATCCGCGCCTGCATCGCCTGCAATCAGGCCTGCATCGGCCACATCCTCGAAGGCTTCGGCCTCTCCTGCCTGCAGTATCCCGAAACCGGGCGCGAGCTTGAATACGGTACCCGAGCGCCGGCCGCGCCAGCCCGCAGGGTGCTGGTCGCCGGTGGCGGGCCAGCGGGTATGAAGGCCGCCGCCGTGGCCGCTGAGCGTGGCCACGACGTGACCCTCTACGAGGGTGGCGCGCGCCTTGGCGGCCAGGTGCTGTTGGCCCAGCTGTTGCCCGGCCGGGCCGAGTTCGGTGGCCTGGTGACCAATCTGGCACGCGAGATGGAATTGGCCGGCGTGCGGGTTGTGCTCAACACCACGGTCGATCGCGCCCTGGTCGAGGCTGAGGCGCCGGACGTGGTGATTGTCGCCACCGGCGCCACCGTCAACAAGCCGCCCATCGAGGGCGCCGAAGAGGCCCATGTGGTCGATAGTTGGTCGGTGATCCGCGACGAGGCCAATGTCGGCGCCGACGTGGTCATCGCCGACTGGCGTTGCGACTGGATCGGCCTCGGCCTGGCCGAGAAGCTGGCCACCGCTGGCAGCCGGGTGCGCCTGGCGGTCAACGGTTACATGCCCGGCCAGACCATCCAGCAATATGTTCGCGACCGCTGGCTTGGCGATCTCCACAAGCTTGGGGTCGAGATCATTCCTCTGGCCCGGCTCTACGGGGTCGACAGCGATACCGCCTACTTCCAGCACACCACCAGCGGCGAGCCGATCATCTGCGACGGCATGGAGACCTTGGTCTACTTCCTCGGCCACGAGTCCGTGGACAGCCTTGGCGACGCCCTGGCCGACTGGTCCGGCGAGACCCGCATGATCGGCGATGCCATGGTGGCGCGAACTGCGGAGGAAGCTGTGTTCGAGGGACTCAAGGCCGGCGTCGCGGTGTAGTTTCCGTGAATATTCTTATCGTCAACGACCGCGTGATCCTGACCGAGGTCAGCGAAGAGGTTCGCTTGGCCGTGGCCGCGGCGGCCGGTCCGAATGCGGTGGTCACCGTCGCTACGAACCGCGATCAGGCCATGGCGGCGGCGCCCGAGGCCGAGGTGATATTGGGCAGCATCGACGAGGAACTGTTCACCGCCGCGAGCCAGGTGAAGTGGGTCTAGGCGACGTCGTCGGGCGTTGACCACATACTGTATCCGGCCTTGCGTGACGGCGACGTAATCCTGACCTGTGAGAAAGGGCTGGTCGGCTCCCATCTGGCCGACCACGCCATGGGTCTGTTGCTGGCCCTGACTCGTCAGCTGGCTGAGGCCATCCGCCATGGTCATGGGGCCTGGGATAAGCGCCTTGCCTATCGCGTACGCGCCACGGAGCTTGAGGGGCGGGTCATGGGCATCGTCGGCTACGGTGGTAGCGGACGGGCCATCGCGCGCCGCGCCGCCGGGTTCGGCATGACCGTTCGCGCCGTCGACCGCGACCCGGTGGAAGGCGATGATCTTGTGTCCGCGGTTGAGCGTCTCGACCACCTCGACGCCATGCTGGCCGGATCTGACGTGGTGGCGATTTGCGCCCCGTTTGCCGCCGAGAGCAAAGCCATGATCGATGCCGGCCGCTTTGCCGCCATGAGGCCCGGCGCCCTGTTGCTCAATGTCACGCGGGGCGAACTGGTCGACCATCCGGCGTTGGTGGCGGCACTCGAATCGGGACAGCTGGGAGGTGCCGGCCTCGACGTTCACCACATTGAGCCGTTGCCGGCCGACGACCCCCTTTGGCGCTTCCCCAACGTGGTCATGAGCCCTCATACGGCGGGTGCCAGCCAGCTTCGCGCCGGCCGCAACCTCGATCGCTTTATGGAAAACCTGTGCCGCTACCGTCGCGGTAAGCCGCTGTTGGGCTTGGTTGACAAGCAGTTAAGCTACTAGCCCGCCCCGGGGCTCGGCATCGTAACTGATGTAGAGATTTTTCAGCGCATCGACCACGCCATCGCGGGTGAAGCTGGGCGGGGTATCCAGATACTTGCAGGCGGCGAGCACGTGATCGGTGATGAAACGGGCCTGATAAAATCCCAAGGTATGGTCTTCGTTGGCGGCCAGCCGATCGACGATGAAATCGAGCACATCCTCGGGCAGCTCCATGCCGGCATTCTCGGCAACCATTCGGAAGGCCCTGCGGTATTCGTCCAAGGTCGGCGCGCCGAGTTCGATCTTGTAGGGAATACGCCGTAAGAAGGCCGGATAGATCAGGTTCCGGGGTTCCATGTTGGTGGAGAAGATAAGCAGTTCGTCGAAGGGAATTTCGATGGTCCGCCCGGTCTTGAGCTTAAAGAAATCGACCCGGTTCTCCATGGGCACGATCCAGCGATTGAGCAGCTTGCCCGGGTCGACCAGTTGGCGCCCGAAGTCATCGACGATGAAGGTGCCGTTGAGCGCCTTCGCATGCATCGGCGCCTCATAGAAATTGGACACGTCGCTATAGGCGAGGTCGAGCATTTCCAGGGTCAGTTCGCCGCCGACGATCACCGCGGGTCGCTTGCAGGCGAACCAGCGGCGATCGACTTCGTCGCGGCGCAGGCCCTTGCTGTGCTCGGGAACCTCCGTCGCCAGATCGGGAATATCGGCCGGCAGATGGACCGCCGAATCGTAGAGCTGGATGATCTGGCCTTCGACGTCGATGGTATAGGGCACGAAAATGATGTCGGTAAAGATGTCGGCTACGCGACTGGCGACCGAGGTCTTGCCATTGCCCGCCGGGCCGTAGAGCAGCACCGCGCGGCCCGAATTGACCGCTGGGCCGATCTGGCGAACAAAGTGGTCGCCGACAACCAGGTCGGAAAAACATTCGGTGACCCGCTCGACGCCAATTTACTCGGAGGAAATTGACTGTTTCAGAACCTGCGCCTGGAAGACGTTGAGGAAGACCGGCGCCGGCCTGATGTAGCGGTTGCGTTTCATGGCTTCCGATGCCGCGTCGTGACCGCGTTCCGTCAAACCGTAGCGCATGCCGGCGAGGCCGCCAACGCCGCCGGTGCCGCCGGCTGTACCTGAGCCGAGAGATTGCAGAAGTTTCATCTCGACCAGATCGTCGAGCAGGCTCTTGACGATATTGTAGGGCAGTTTTAGGGCGTCCATGAACTCGGCCGGCGTCTCGCGCTGCTCCACGTAGATAAATTTGAGCAGCAGCGGCATCAGGCTGGTCGGCGGCAGCCCAGTGCCCTCCACCGTCATCGGCGCCTTGGGCACATAGTCTTTGGCTTCGGCGATCAACTCGTCAGTGACCATGCCGAGAGCCAGCAGACTGTCGTCGATCCTGCCGCCGTTCTCCGCCTGATGGGCGGCTGCCCGGGCGGCGTCCTCCAGCGTCACATGCCGCGGGCCATGAGAAATTCGGCCAGTTGCATTCTCTGTCCTCCAGCTAACTGATACTACTCTGCGCCGGAAACCTCATGGTCACAAGGGGTTGGCATTCCACTTCGCCAGGTAGCTGTCGCAGATTTCAATCATCCGTTCGCGCCCGAAACTGGGTTCGTGGCCGCCGTGGACGACGGTGACGGGGAGGGTTCTCAGGCGCTCCATGGTCGCAATGTAGTCGTCGATGACGTCTTCGAGGAGCGGCCCGTCGTAGATGGCGTCGCCCGAGAACAGGGTGCCGGTAGCGGCTTCCCACAGGCCGATACTGCCCGGCGAATGGCCGGGAAAATGCAACACCTCGAAGGCTCGGTCGCCGAGGTCGACAATGTCGCCATCCTCGACCAGCCAGGTGGGTTCCGCCGGCTCGATCATCCGGCCGACCGGATCGAAGCCCTCAAAGGGCAGGGCGCTGAGGAACTCGCCATCCTCGGGCATGGTGTAGTCGGCCTCGACCGCCTGCGCTGCGCCGCCATAGGCAGCGACTCGCGGGGTCATCTCGCGCCCGGCTTCGGCCATGGCCGCCGCTTCGGCGCTGTGGATCAGGCGCTCGTCAAACTCGTGGTGGCCGCCCATATGGTCGAAATGGCTGTGGCTGGCGGCGGCGATGACAGGCTTTTGCAGAAGATCACGGGCGGCGTCGCGCAGGGAGACGATACCAAGCGACGTATCGACAATCATATGGCGCTCACGGCCCGGCACGTGCCACACATTGCAGCGCAGGAAGTGGTGGATGCGGGGCTCAAAAATCCGGGTTATGCCGTCGTCCATTTGCTGGCGTTTGAACCAGCTATCGGCGACGGTCATGGTCACCCGGTGATGGCCTTGGCAATGGCGTCGAAGGCGTCGTCGGCCTTGGCCCCATCAGGCCCGCCGGCCTGGGCCATGTCGGGACGGCCGCCGCCACCCTTGCCGCCCAGCACCTCGGCCCCGGCGCGGACCAGATCAACGGCGCTGAAGCGCTCGGTGAGATCGTCGGTGACCGCCACCACCAGGGCCGCCTTGCCCTCGTTGACGGCGATCAGGGCGACCACGCCGGAACCCAGCTGATTCTTGAGGTCGTCGGCCAGGCCGCGCAAGTCCTTGGGCGCGGTTCCTTCGAGCAGGCGGGCGGAAAGCTTAACGCCGCCGGCATCGCGCAGGCCGTCGTCGCCACCACTGCCCTGGGCGCCGGTCACCAGTTTTCGCCGGGCCTCGGCCAGATCGCGCTCGAGGGTCTTGCGTTGCTCGACCAGGGCGCCGATGCGGGCGCTGAGCTCCGTGGGGTTGGCCTTGAGCGCCGCTGCCGCATGGGCGACGATTTGGGCGCGTCCGTTGAGGTAGTCGAGAGCGGCCGCGCCGGTCAGGGCTTCGACACGGCGGACACCGGCGGCGACCGCGCCTTCGCTGGTGATCTTGAAAGCCCCGATATCGCCGGTGCGCCGGGCATGGGTGCCGCCGCATAGCTCGAGGGAATAAGGCCGATTTTCGGCGCTATCGTGGCCCATGGCCAGGACCCGGACCTCGTCGCCGTAGTTCTCGCCGAACAGGGCCATGGCGCCGTGCTCGACCGCCTCGTCGGGGCTCATGATGGTCGTGGTGACGTCGGAGTTGCCGCGGACCTGGGCGTTGACGTCGGCTTCGACGGCGGCAAGGTCGTCGGCGGACAGCGGCCGCGGCTGGCTGAAGTCGAAGCGCAGGCGGTCAGCCGCGACCAGGGAGCCCTTCTGGGTGACGTGGTCGCCCAGGCGGCGGCGCAAGGCCTCGTGCAACAGATGAGTCGCCGAGTGATTGGCGCGCAGCAGGGTGCGGCGCGACCCATCGACCGCCAGCTCGACCACATCGTCGAGCTGAAGCTCGCCCTCGGTCACCGTGCCCATGTGGACATGGAGGTCGCCCAGGTGTTTCTCGGTGTTGCCAACGGTCAAGTGGGCGCCGCCGGCGCTGGTGACGACGCCGCTGTCGCCGGCCTGACCACCGGACTCGCCATAGAACGGGGTCTGGTTGACGACCAGGGCCACGTCCGTGCCCGGTCCGGCTTGATCGACCGGGGCGCCGTCGACCACCAGGGCGATAACCTGGGCCTCGGCGGTCTCGGTCTCGTAGCCGAGAAACTCGGTGGCGCCATTGTCCTCGCGGATGTCGAACCAAACCTTCTCGGTGGCGGCGTCGCCGGAACCCGACCAGGCGGCTCGAGCCTCGGCCCGCTGGCGCTCCATGGCCGCGTCGAAGCCGGCGCGGTCGACGCCGAGGCCGCGACCACGCAGCACGTCTTCGGTAAGGTCGAAGGGAAAACCGTAGGTGTCGTAGAGCTTGAAGGCGACGTCGCCGGACAGCTCGGCGCCCTGGTCGAGATCATCGGTGGCCTCGTCGAGCAATCGCAGGCCACGGTCGAGGGTCTGCTTGAAGCGGGTTTCCTCGAGTTTGAGGGTCTCGGTGATCAGCGCTTCGGCGCGTACCAGTTCCGGGAAGGCCTGGCCCATCTGGCTGATCAGGGCGGGCACCAGTTGCCACATGAGCGGATCCTTGCAGCCCATCATGTGGGCATGGCGCATGGCGCGGCGCATGATCCGGCGCAGCACATAGCCCCGGCCCTCATTGAATGGCATGACGCCATCGGCCAGCAGGAAACTGGTGGCCCGCAAGTGATCGGCGATGACCCGGTGGGCGTTGCCCTGGGCGCCGCCGATGGCAAAGCCACTGATGTCGGCGGTGGCCTCCATGATGTGGCGCATGAGGTCGATATCGTAGTTGTCGTGGACCCCCTGCATGACCGCGGCAATGCGCTCGAGGCCCATGCCGGTGTCGATGGATGGGCGCGGCAGGTCAATGCGCTCATCGGGACCAAGCTGCTCGAACTGCATGAACACCAGGTTCCAGATTTCGATGAAGCGGTCGCCGTCCTCATCGGGGCTGCCCGGCGGGCCGCCGGGGATATGGTCGCCGTGATCGTAGAAGATTTCCGAACAGGGGCCGCAGGGGCCGCTATCGCCCATGGCCCAGAAGTTGTCGCTGGTGGCGATGCGAATGATGCGATCATCGGGCAGGCCGGCGATCTTCTTCCACAAATCGAAGGCCTGGTCGTCCTCGTGATAGACCGTGACCAGCAGGCGCCCGGCGTTGAGGCCGAATTCGTCGGTCACCAGATTCCACGCCAGCTCGATGGCGTGGTCCTTGAAATAATCGCCGAACGAGAAGTTGCCGAGCATCTCGAAGAAGGTGTGGTGGCGCGCGGTGTAGCCAACATTTTCGAGATCGTTGTGCTTGCCGCCGGCGCGGACGCATTTCTGCGACGTGACCGCGCGCACGTAATCGCGTTTCTCGAGCCCGGTGAACACGTTCTTGAACTGCACCATTCCGGCGTTGACGAACAGCAGGGTGGGATCGTTGAGCGGCACCAGCGGCGCTGACGCCACCGCGGTGTGGCCGGCGTCGACGAAATAATCGATGAACGCGGTTCGGATGTCGCTGGTGGTTTGCATCGCCGAAATATGGTCCCTTGTTCCGCCCGATGATACCCCGAATCAACGATGGAAACAGGGCTACTGGCTGTTATCTGGCCAGCGTTTTAATCCTGCCGCTAGGGCGAGTCCAACGCCACGGGCGGCCTTGCGCCCCATAACGAAACGCGCGGCGCTGAATACAAGGCGCCGCGCGTTCCGTTCCCGGGGGGGGGGGGATGAGGGCTCAGGCGCCCACGGCAATGTCGACCGGGGTTTCCGCCTCGGCCAGGGCGGTCTTGTCGACCAGCCCGGCGTCTTCGCGCACGCGGGCTTCGATGTCGGCGGCCATCTCGGGGTTTTCGTGCAGGAACTGCTTGGCGTTCTCGCGGCCCTGGCCGATCCGCTGGTCGGCATAGGAGAACCAGGCGCCGGATTTCTC
>CAZYDR010000004.1:45254-63257 GCA_964645285.1 uncultured Alphaproteobacteria bacterium | reverse complement strand
TCCCGCACCCGACCCTGTCGGAGATGATGCACGAGTCGGTGCTTGACGCCTACGGTCGGGCTATCCATTTCTAAGTCATGACAACCGTCGCCAAACTCCGCCATCCGGAAAAGCGCAACCGGCCCGACAACGCGCCGCCGCATAAGCCCCCGTGGATCAGGGTCAAAGCGCCGGTGTCCAAGGGCTATCACGAGACCAAGGGCATCGTGCGGCGGCACAATCTCAATACGGTGTGCGAGGAGGCCGGCTGTCCCAATATCGGCGAGTGTTGGGAGAAGAAGCACGCCACCATCATGATCATGGGCGAGACCTGCACCCGGGCCTGCGCCTTCTGCAACGTCGCCACCGGCAAGCCGTTGCCCCTCGACCCCATGGAGCCGATCAACACCGGCCACGCTGTGGCCGTGATGGGGCTCGCCCATGTGGTCATCACCAGCGTCGACCGCGATGATCTGGCCGACGGCGGCGCCGATCACTTCGCCCAGGTTATCGGCCAGCTTCGCGAACTGGCGCCGGACACCACCATCGAGGTGTTGACGCCGGACTTCATGAATAAGCCGGGCGCCATCGAAACAGTGCTTGAGGCGCGGCCCGACGTGTTCAACCACAACCTGGAAACCGTGCCCCGGCTCTATCCCACCATTCGGCCCGGCGCCCGCTATTTCACCAGCCTTGAGCTGCTCCATCGGGTCAAGCGGCTCGACCCGACCATGTTCACCAAGTCGGGGCTCATGGTCGGGCTTGGCGAGACGATGGAGGAGATTCATCAGGTCATGGACGATCTGCGCGCCGCCGATGTGGATTTCCTGACCATGGGGCAGTACCTGCAGCCGACCCTCAAACACGCGGTCATCGACCGCTTCGTCACGCCGGACGAGTTCGACGCCTACGCCACCATGGCCCGGGGCAAAGGCTTCCACATGGTCTCGGCGTCGCCGCTGACCCGTTCGTCCTACCACGCCGGCGACGACTTCGCGCAGCTACGCGCCGCGCGTCTCGCCGCCTGCCAATAAACAATGCCGACCCACGCGGAAAAGCGGGTGCTGCCACACTCGCCCAAGCAGATGTACGACCTGGTCGCCGACATCGAGCGCTACCCCGAATTCCTGCCGTGGTGTCTGGCGGCACGCATTACCAAGCGCGGCGAGGGGATGGTGGAGTCTGATCTGGTAATCGGCTTCAAGATGTTCCGCGAACGATTTAGATCGCGGGCCACCTTCAGGCCCCCCGATGCCATCGACGTGGCCTACATCAAGGGCCCCATGCGCCATCTCGACAACCACTGGAGTTTCGAGCCCCACCTGGATGGCTGCGAACTCGGTTTCTTTATTGATTTCGAGTTCAGCTCACGGCTCATGCAGAAGGCCATGGGCGTGCTGTTCAATGAGGCCGTCCACCGCATGGTCGCGGCCTTCGAGGTGCGGGCGAAAAAGCTCTACGGCTCGCCGTCCTCGCCGTCGAAGTAATCGACCCCGGCGCTCGTCGGCGCCAGGAATGAAAATACCTCGCCGTACTTGCCGTAGGCGCCGATCTTTCCGGAATCGGGGTACTCGGCAATCTCGGCATCGGCCCGTGGACTGAGCGCCAAATAACGCATGGGCGTGTCCGTGGTGTTGATGATCTGGTGCGCCGTGCCCGGGCCGGTAGGCGTAAAAATCACGTCGCCCTCCCGCACCGGGTATGCTTCCCCGTCGTAGCGAAGGGTACCTGCGCCCTCGAGGATGACGAACATCTCTTCTTCGGCGTAGTGCAGGTGATAAGGCCAGGCCCTCTTGTCGGGTTCGAGCTCGACAAGAGCGCAACCGATCTGCTCGGCCCCGAGTTCGACGCCGACCCGCGCCGTGGTCGCCTTGAAGGCGTCGCCATGGCCGAAGGTCTGGCGCTTCGCATCGGCGAAATTGACGATGGCTGGTTTGTTGGCCATGACAGATATCCTCTAGTTTAGACGGGCCAAAATCAAATCCAACGCCGCCTCCACAGTGGCGAAGCGTACCGCTTCGCGGCCGATGTCGCCGAATTCCCGAACTTCATGAAGTACGCCCTTGCCGGTCTGGGCGCAGGCCAGGTGAACCAGGCCGGCGGGCTTGGTCTGGCTGTCGCTGCCGGGGCCGGCGACGCCGGTAACGGCGATGCTGATCTGGGCCCGGCTGGCGGCCAGAGCGCCCTCGGCCATGGCCCGGGCGACCGGTTCGCTGACCGCGCCATGCTCGGCGATCATTGAGGCGGGGACGCCCAGCAATTCAGTCTTCGATTCATAGGAGTAGGTCACGAAGCCACGCTCGACCACGTCGGAGGAGCCGGCAATGTCGGTCAGGGCGCCGGCGATCAGGCCGCCGGTGCAGGACTCGGCGGTGACCACCATGACACCAGCCTTGCGGTAGGCTTCCAGCACGGCGCGAGCTTTTTCATTTGTCGTCATAACACAAAGGTCACAATTAGCAGCCCGCCCAGGCCGATCACCAGGGCGCCGAAGGCGCCGGCGGCAATATCATCGACCATGACTCCCAGGGCGCCGTGAACATTGCGGTCGAGCCAGCCGATGGGCCACGGCTTGAGAATATCAAAGGCGCGAAACACCACGAAGGCGATGGCCACATGGACCACGTCCGGCGGCACCATGGCCAGGACCATGAGTTGTCCCGCGACCTCGTCAATCACCACATAGCCGGGATCGCCGCCGTCGACCTGCTCAAGCACCCGCGCGGTCGCCCACCATCCGATGAAAAACGCCGCGGCCGCACCCGCGGCAACAGCCCATGAGCCACCGAGGACCAGGAGCAGGACGCCCAACGGCAGGGTGGCGAGGGATCCCCAGGTGCCGGGCATCTTGGGCAACGCGCCAGTGCCGAAAAACGTCGCGATGAGGACCGCGGTATCACTCAGGCGTAGTTCAGAGGGAAGCGCCATCAGGCCGGCAGCCGCAAAGTCGCCACCGCCATAGCGGCGATGCCTTCGCGGCGACCGATAAAACCGAGGCGCTCGGTGGTCGTCGCCTTGACGTTGATCTGGTTGGGCGCAACCCCGAAGGCTTCCGCCACTCGGGCTGTCATGGCCGACCGGTGGGGGCCGATCTTGGGCGCTTCGCAGGCGATGGTAACGTCGAGATGGTCGATAACCCCACCCGCTTCGGCGACCATCTTGCGGACGCCGGAGGCGAAGACCGTGGAATCGACGCCCTTCCACTGCGGATCGCTGGGCGGGAAGTGGTGACCGATATCGCCGCCGCCCATGGCTCCGAGAACCGCGTCGACCAGGGCGTGGAGTCCCACATCGGCGTCGGAATGGCCGATCAAGCCCCGGTCGTGGTCGATCTTGTGGCCGCACAGGGTGACGTGATCGCCAGGGCCGAAGGCGTGAACGTCGAAGCCCATGCCGGTGCGCGACACCAGGATGCGGGTGAACAATCGCTCAAGCCGGGTCAGGTCGCCGTCGGTGGTCACCTTGACGTTGCTCTCGGCGCCGGCCACCAGACCGACCGCAAGGCCGGCCGCCTCGGCCACGGCGGCGTCGTCTGTGAGGACCTGGCCCTGGGCGGCGCGGTGGGCCTCGAGAATGTAGCTGTAACGGAATCCCTGGGGGGTCTGGGCCCGCCACAGTCCCGCGCGCTCTACGGTGCCTTCGATCAGATCGCCGGCGCCCCGCTTGAGGGTGTCGCTTACCGCCAGGGCCGGAATAGCGCCGGGAAGGTTGTCGAGAGCGCCTATCACCCGGTCGATGGTACCGCTATCCACGGCCGGGCGGGCGGCATCATGGATCAACACGCGTTCAGGCGCCAAATCCTGCAGGCTTTCAAGGCCGAGGCGAGCGGAGTCCTGGCGCTCATCACCGCCGCGCACCGGGTCGAGCAGGGTCAACCCCGCGACTGCGTCATCGTACAGCGCCCGATCGTCACCGTGGATAATGACCCGCACAGAGTCCACCGACGGATGCTCGGTAAAAGCGCGGGCGCTGTGATAGAGCAAAGCACGGCCCGCCAGGGGCAGATACTGCTTGGGTTGCCTGGCGCCGAAGCGGTGGCCGCGTCCGGCAGCGACGATTAAGGCGGTGGTGCCCGCCATGGTATTCCCCCACACTGGATAGGCGCAGCAGCCTAGTGTGCCGGGCAGCGCTGGTCTATAGTCCGGCCACCATGAGAGGCCTGATTTTCAACTTCGTGGCGCTGGCGGCGCTGATGCCCGCCGCGCTGATCCATTTGCGCCGGGCCGAGCGTCCTGACGGGGTCTATTGGGCCGTGCTGGGGGCTGCTTTGGCGGGCACCGGATCGGGGGCATATACCTTGCTCAGTGGCAATTGGCATACGGGTTTGACGGCGACCTTGTGGGTCAGCATCGCCGCCAGTCTCGCCGTGTTCATCGTGGTCTCCCTGTTGTCGAGCCACGCCTGGCGTCTGACGCCGCTTTTGCTGCCTTATCTCCTGTTGTTGGGCATTTTCGCGACCGTTTGGGCCCATGCGTCGGGCGCACCGCTATCGGCATCCATCGAGTCGCCGTGGCTTGGGGTCCATATCGCGGTGTCCGTGTTGACCTACGCGCTGTTGACTATCGCCGCCGTGGCCGGGCTCGCGGTAATGCTTCAGGAGGACGCTCTCAAGCGCAAGCGCCCCACCGCCCTGACCCGCGTACTGCCGTCGGTGGTGGACGGCGAGACCTTGCAAATTCAGCTGCTTATTGCTGGTGAGGCCGTGCTTGGCGCGGGACTTGTGAGCGGCATTGCGGCAGGGTACGTGGGCGAGGGGAACTGGCTTACCCTGGATCATAAAACCCTGCTGTCATTGATCGCCTTCGCGGTCATCGGATTGTTGCTGGTCACCCATTGGCGAACCGGCGTGCGCGGCCGCCGGGCGGCGCGTTATTTGTTGATTGCCTACCTGCTGCTGACCCTGGCTTACCCCGGTGTGAAATTCGTCACGGACGTGTTGTTGGCCTAATACCAAGGAGCGATAATAATGACCCCTATGGGTCATTATTATCGTTCCTTGGTATCAACCATGGGCCTTGCATCCGGAACGGTGCGGCAGTAGTTTTGCCCAAATTTTGAGCACCCTGGTCTGGGTGCTTTAAAATTGGACAACAGCATTAATCATTCGGCGCCACGCCCATGAGCGTTCCTTTGGCTATGACCGAACCCGCACCGGACGCGGTGACGCCGGATAGCGACGCTATCTTCGGCGCCCTCGCCGACGCGGTGTTCATGATTGATGGCGACGATTGCCTGCGCTACGGCAATCCGGCGGCGGAGCAGTTCTTCGATGCGGGCATGAGCCATCTCCAGGGGCGGCCCCTCGGCGACCTGGTGCAGTTTGATAGCCCGCTGCTCGATCTCGCGGCCAAGGCCCGCGACGGGGCCAGCGCGATTACCGAATACAACGTCGATGTGCTGTCGCCCCGTAGCGAAGCCCACACGGTGGATGTGCAGATGGCGGCCATGGTCGATTTCCCCGGTTGGGTCATGGTTTCCTTGCGTGAGCGCAGCATCGCCCACAAGCTCGATCGCCAACTCACCCGTCTCAGCGCCGGACGCTCGGTGGCCGGAATGGCGGCTGCCCTGGCCCACGAGGTCAAGAACCCGCTGGCCGGCATTCGCGGCGCGGCCCAGTTGCTCGAACGCGATGTGGACAACCAGGGGCGCAAACTGACCCGGCTGATAACCGACGAAACCGATAGGATCTGCAGGCTGGTCGACCGTATGGAGGCGTTTTCCGACTATCACCCCATGGAGCGCAAGGCCGTTAATGTCCACCGGGTGCTCGACCACGTGCGCCGTGCCGCGGCCAGCGGTTTTGCCAGCCATATACGGTTCGTGGAGAACTACGACCCATCTTTGCCGCCGGTCATGGGCGACCATGATCAGTTGGTTCAGGTGTTTCTCAATCTGGTCAAGAACGCGGCCGAGGCGGTTCCCGGCGAAGGCGGCGAAATCGTTCTCGGCACAGCGTTTCAGCCCGGTCTCAGGCTCGCGGGACCCAGTGGGGAAGGGCGGTTGCGCCTGCCCCTGGTGGCTAGTGTCCAGGATAACGGCCGCGGCATTACCGCCGGTGTCAGAGCCAATCTGTTCGAGCCCTTTATCACCAGCAAAGCGTCGGGCACCGGCCTGGGCCTGCCGCTGGTGGTCAAGATCATCGGTGATCACGGTGGCGCGGTGGAATACACCAGCGATCCCGGACGCACGGTATTCCTTGTCATGCTGCCGTTTCACGATGAGGCCGCGCCGTGAGCGGACCCCACACTATCCTCGTCGCCGATGACGATAAGGCGGTCCGCACCGTGGTCAATCAGGCTCTTGCGCGGGAAGGCTATGTGGTGCGCAGCGCCAGCAACGCCGCCACTCTGTGGGGCTGGATCGCCGACGGCGAAGGCGATCTGGTGATTACCGACGTGGTCATGCCCGATGAGAACGGCCTCGATATGCTGCCGCGTATCAAGCGCGCCCGGCCGGCCCTGCCGATCATCGTCATGAGCGCCCATTCGACCCTGCTGACGGCGGTCAAGGCGACTGAGCGCGGGGCATACGAATATTTACCAAAACCCTTCGATTTGAATGAGTTGGTAAATGTTGTTAAGCGTGCGCTTTCACCTGAATCCGACCCCCAGCCAGTACCGTCCCTGGCCGGCTTCGAGGTTGACGACCAGCTTCCCTTCATCGGCCGCTCGCCGGTCATGCAGGATATCTATCGTATTATCGCGCGGCTGACCTCGACCGACCTGACCGCCCTGATCATCGGCGAATCCGGTACCGGCAAGGAGGTCATGGCCCGTGCCCTGCACATGTACAGCAAGCGCTCGGACAAGGCGTTCGTCGCGGTCAACATGGCGGCGATTCCCCGGGAACTGGTGGAGAGCGAGCTGTTCGGTCATGAAAAAGGTGCCTTCACCGGTGCCAACAGACGCCACAGTGGCCGCTTCGAGCAGGCCGAGGGCGGCACCCTGTTCCTCGACGAGATCGGCGATATGCCCCTGGAGGCCCAGACTCGGTTGCTGCGGGTGTTACAGCAGGGCGAGTTCACGCCGGTCGGTGGACGAACGCCACGGCGCGCCGACGTGCGGATCATCGCCGCCACTCACCGCGACCTGCGCCAACTGGTCAACCAGGGACTGTTCCGCGAGGATCTTTTCTATCGCATAAACGTGGTACCTATTCGTATTCCGCCGCTGCGCGATCGCAGCGAGGATGTGCCCGACTTGGTCCGCCATTTCCTCGCTGTCGTGGCCGATGAGGGTTTGCCCGCCAAAACTATCGACGGCGCCGCCATGGCGCGTCTGGCGAGTTACTCGTGGCCGGGCAATGTGCGTGAACTGGAGAACCTTGTTCGCCGCCTCGCCGTGCTGTATTCCGATGAAGTGATCGGGGTTGATACCATTGACAGCGAATTATCCGAACCGGCCGCCGCCAGGGACGTTGCCGACGGCGAAGGTTTGGGCGCCACGGTCGAGCGCCAGCTTCAACAGTATTTCGCCGCTCACAAGGATTCTTTACCCACGTCAGGGCTCTATGGCCGGGTTTTGCGCGAGGTCGAACGGCCGCTGATCGCTTTGACCCTGTCGGCTACCCGGGGCAACCAGTTGAAAGCCGCCCGGGTGCTGGGGCTCAATCGAAATACACTGCGCAAGAAGTTGCGCGAACTCGATATTCCGGTGGGGCGGGGAGCGGGACCATGGTAGCCGAGCAGACACCAGACGACGTAATGGCCGAAAGGTCGGTGTGGCTACGACTGGGTCGTTGGCTCGGGCGAGTTGTTCTATCACGCCTGTTCGCCCTGGCGCTGGTGGCGGCGGCGCTGGTTTCGGGCATTCTTACCTATCGGGCCTTGACCAGCACCATGTCCCTGGTACTCGACGCCAATACCGTACGCGTCCTGCTGTTGTTCGACCTGGTGCTGGTGTTAATGCTTTGCGTGGTCGTGCTCGGTCGGGTAGTTCAACTATGGATTGAGCGCCGTCGGGGATCGGCCGGATCGCGGCTGCATATTCGGCTGGCCACTCTGTTCAGTGTGGTCGCCGTGGCGCCGGCGATTATCGTCGCGGTGTTCTCGGTGCTGTTTCTCAATCTGGGTCTTGAGTCGTGGTTCAGCGAGCGTGTACGAACGGCGCTTGATGAATCCATGGCGGTGGCGGTGGCCTACATTAACGAGCACCGCCAGATAATTCGCGGCGATGTGCTGGCCATGGCCAACGACATCAACCGCGCCTCGCCGACCCTACGAAACAACTCTGCGCGGTTTAATAGTTTTCTTGAAACCCAGGCGGCGTTGCGCGCCCTGACCGAGGCCATGGTGCTAAATTCGGATGGCAGCATTTACGGTCGAACCGGGTTGACATTCTCGCTGATGCTGGAACGAATTCCGCCTCAACTTTTCGAGCGGGCGAACCGGGGTGAAGTTGTCGTTATCACCAGTGGTACGGATGAACGGGTACGGGCGCTGGTTCGTCTAAAGGCGTTCATCAACACCTATCTGCTTGTTGGGCGTTTCGTCGATGCCGTTGCCATGGGGCACATGGAACGCACGCAACAGGCGGTCGCGGAATACAAGCAACTCGAAGGCGAACGTTATAATATTCAGGTGACGTTCGCACTGATCTTCAGTCTCATCGCGTTGCTGTTGTTGTTGGCGTCCGTGTGGATGGGGCTGACCTTCGCGACCCATCTTGCGCGACCTGTCAGCCGGCTTATTGTCGCTACCGAGCGAGTACGTTCAGGCGATCTGACAGTGCGCGTCGACGAAGGGCCGGCAAATGATGAGATCGGCAGCCTGAGCCGCGCTTTCAATCGCATGACCGGCCAGCTCGACGGTCAACGCCAGGAACTGGTTGAGGCCAATCGCCAGCTTGATGCCCGTCGTCGCTTTACGGAATCCGTATTATCGGGTGTTACCGCCGGGGTCATTGGTCTCGATCCAACCGGCACCATTGAGCTTCCCAACCGTTCGGCCCTGGTGTTGCTGGCGGCGCGGGCCGATGATATGACCGGCCATAAGCTTACCGATGCGGTGGTGGAAATGGCGCCTCTGATGGGCGAGGCCTTGAACCGGCCGGGCCGTCGCGCGGAAGCGGAGATTTCCATCGAACGAGAAGGCCGGAAGCGGACCCTGATGGTTCGGATCGCCGCCGAACGTCTTGCCGGCGAGTTGGAAGGTTTCGTGGTCACCTTCGATGACATTACGGCGCTGGTCGTCGCCCAGCGTACTGCCGCCTGGGCCGACGTCGCCCGGCGCATCGCCCACGAGATCAAAAATCCGCTGACGCCGATCCAACTTTCGGCCGAGCGTATCAAGCGAAAATACCTGCACGAAATTAAGACCGACGTTGATGTTTTCAGCGAATGTATCGATACCATCGTCCGCCAGGTCGGCGACATCGGTCGTTTGATTGACGAATTTTCGTCCTTCGCCCGTATGCCGGCGCCGGTGTTCCGCAATGAAGACGCTCTGGCTCTGGTCCACCAATCAATCACCCTGCAAAAAGCGGCGCACCTGGACATCGAATTTGTCGAAGTGATTCCGGAATATCCCGTGGGGCTGCGCTGCGACGCCCAGCACGTTGCCCAGGTGTTGACCAATCTGGTGCAAAATGCCGCCGACTCCATCGAAGCGCGCGATCCGCCGCTCGACGGTGAACTGGCGCCAGGGCGAATTACCCTGACCGTCAACCAGGACGGCAACAACCATACGGTGATTGAGATCGAGGATAACGGCTGCGGCCTGCCTAGCGAACAGCGTGACCGGCTGGTCGAGCCCTACGTCACCACCCGGGCTAAAGGGACCGGTCTGGGTTTGGCCATCGTCAAGAAGATCATGGAAGATCATCGGGGAGAGCTTATGCTTGGCGATGCTCCCGACGTCGGCGCACGGATTCGTTTGATCTTTCCGGTCGCTGACGAGAATACCGCAGGCAATGCCGATCAACCTTCTGAAATTCCCAAGGTAGCTAGCCATGGCGCATGACATTCTGGTCGTCGATGACGAAGCGGACATTCGCCGGCAGATTTCCGGAATTCTGAGCGACGAGGGCTACGATACCCGCGAGGCCGGCGACAGCGATGGCGCCCTGGCGGCCATCGAACAGCGGTTGCCGGCTTTGATGGTGCTGGATATCTGGTTGCAAGACTCCAAGCTAGACGGGCTCAAATTGCTCGAAGAAATCAAACGCGACCACCCGGAACTGCCGGTCATCATTATCAGCGGCCATGGCACCATCGAGACCGCTGTGCGGGCGATCATGAAGGGCGCCTATGATTTCATCGAGAAGCCGTTTCAGGCCGATAGCCTGTTACTTGACGTGGAGCGCGCCATTGAGGCGGCACGGCTCAAACGGGAGAATGCCGAGCTGATACTCAAGGCCGGCGGCCATGTGGAACTGATCGGCACCTCGGCCGCCGTCGCTCAGGTTAAGGCGGCAATCGATCGGGTGGCGCCCACCGGTAGCCGGGTACTGGTCACCGGGCCACAGGGGGCGGGCAAGGAAGTCGTCGCCCGACTGGTGCACAACCGGTCGCGCCGGGCCGATGGTCCCTTTATCGTGGTCAACGCCGCGACCATGGCGCCGGACCGCATGGAGATCGAGTTGTTCGGCATCGAGGCCGGCGCAAACGGGGTCGATAGTCCGCGTAAGACCGGGACCTTCGAATTAGCCCACGGCGGCACCTTGTTGCTCGACGAGGTCGCCGACATGCCGGCTGAGACCCAGGGCAAAATTTTGCGATTTCTTCAGGAGCAGTCGTTTCAGCGGGTCGGGGGCAATTCCCTGGTCGAAGTCGATGTGCGTATTCTTGCCGCCTCGAACCGCGACCTTCAGGACGAAATCTCGGCCGGGCGCTTTCGCGAGGACCTGTACTACCGACTTAATGTTGTGCCCATTGAGGTTCCCGGCCTGAGCGAGCGCCGCGAGGATATTGCCGATCTGGCCCGCCATTTCATGGCCCGCTCGGCGGAAGCCGCCGGCTTGCCCGGTCGTAAAATCGCCGAAGGTGCGCTGGCCGCGCTCCAGGCCTGCGACTGGCCGGGCAATGTCCGTCAACTTCGCAACCTTGTTGAGTGGCTGTTGATCATGGCGCCGGGCGACGCCCGAAGCGCGATCCGTGCGGATATGCTGCCGCCGGACCTGACCGCCGGCGTGCCGCCCACGGCGACCAGTAAAAACGCCCGCGAAATTATGACCTTGCCCCTGCGCGACGCTCGTGAATTATTCGAGCGCCAGTACCTGTCGGCGCAGCTGTTACGGTTTGGCGGCAATATTTCACGCACTGCCGAATTCGTCGGCATGGAACGCTCGGCGCTTCATCGCAAGCTCAAGGGACTGGGGCTTGGCGACGATCGGCGAAGCAGGAATGCGACGGACGACAATGCAGGCAAGGACGCGACGTCATGAAAGTACTCGTTTGCGGCGCCGGCCAAGTCGGTTTTAACATTGCACGCCACCTTGCAGGCGAAGGCAATGATGTAACGGTGATCGATCAGCGAGCCGACTTGATTCGCAAGATCAGCGACACCCTCGACGTTAAGGGCCTGGTTGGCTTCGCCTCCCATCCCGATCTGTTGGAACGGGCCGGAGCGCGGGATTCCGACATGATCATCGCGGTGACCTTTGCCGATGAAGTCAACATGGTGGCGTGCCAGGTTTGTCACTCCATGTTCAACGTACCGACGAAAATTGCTCGGGTTCGCCACCAGAGTTATCTAGAGCCCATGTGGCGCGACCTGTTCAGCCGCGATCATATGCCCATCGACGTCATTATTTCGCCCGAGATCGAAGTCGCCCGGGCCGTGATCCGACGCCTGCAGGTGCCTGGCGCCATCGATATGATTCCCTTCGCTGGCGGCCGGGTCCGGGTGGTCGGAGTTCATTGCAGTGCTGATTGTCCGGTGGTTCACACGCCGTTGCGTCAGCTCACCGAATTGTTCCCCGATCTCAGCATGTTCGTGGTCGGCATCGTGCGTGGCGACCGCATGATCGTGCCCAGTGGGGACGACCACATGCTGCCCGGCGACGACGTCTATTTCGCCGTTGATGAAAATCACATGCAGCGCGCCCTGGTCGCCTTCGGTCATGAGGAGGAGGAGGCGCGGCGGATCATCATCGTCGGCGGCGGCAACATTGGCATGTTCCTGGCCCACGAGATCGAAGAGAGCTACCCGGCGGTCAATCTCAAGATCATCGAGCTCAATCCGGCCCAGGCCGAGGTGGTGGCCGATCAGTTGTCGCGCAGCGTGGTGCTTCAGGGCAGCGCCCTCGACCGGGAAGTGCTCGAGGAAGCCAATGTGGCCGCCACGGAGACCATCGTCGCGGTATCCAACGATGATGAGGTCAATGTGCTGTCGTCACTGTTGGCCAAGCGCTATGGCGCCAAGCGCGCGGTTACGTTGATCAACAACCAGTCCTACGGCCCTCTGGTCAGCACCCTGGGTATCGACGTGGTTGTCAGTCCGCGCGATGTTACCGTGTCAACCATCCTTCAGCACGTTCGCCGCGGTCGTATACGGGCGGTGCACAGCATCCGCGAGGGCCTTGCCGAGGTCATCGAGGCCGAGGCTCTGGAGACCTCACCGCTTACGGGCAAGCCGTTGCGCGAGGTCAAATTGCCGGCGGGAATTATCGTCGGCGCGGTGGTTCGCGGCGACCAGGTCGTCATGCCCCGTGGTGACACGGTGATCAGGCCCAATGACAAGGTCATCATCTTCGCCGTCGCCGGGCTGGTGAAGAAGGTCGAAAAGCTGTTCTCGGTTCGCCTCGAATTTTTTTAGTCAAACATACGTAGGCAGAAGCTTGGCGTTCGCATCCGTCACTGCACTTCTTGGGCGTCTGGTCACTCTATTCGCCATCGCCATACTGGCGCCGGCGCTCTGCGCCCTGGGCTATGGCGAAACCCGTGCCGCGGGTATGTTTGCTGGGGTTGCCGTGGTTGCCTTGTTCTTTGGTATCGGCATGGTGTTCGCGACCCAGGGTGTCAGCCCGGGACTGCGTCGGGGCGGTGATTTCCTGCTGGTGGTCATGATGTGGCCGGTGTTGTCGATCTTCGCGGCGGCGCCGTTGTTGCTGCTCGACGCGGCGGCGACGCCGACTGACGCATTTTTCGAGGCCTTGTCGGGCCTGACCACCACCGGCGCCACGGTGCTGACCGGCCTTGACGATCAGTTGCGAAGCGTCCTGTTCTGGCGCGCCCTGTTGCAATGGCTGGGTGGTCTTGGAACCATCGTGCTCTCGGTCTCGGTCATGCCCATGTTGAGGGTCGGCGGCATGCAGGTGTTCCGTGGTGTCATGCCCCACGGCGACCATGCGTCGGTCGAGGACCGCACGCGGCGCTCGGCGCTGGCTCTGAGTTGGATCTATGGGCTTCTGACCGCGACTTGCGCGGTACTGCTATGGATTGGTGGATTTTCCGGTTTTGATTCGGTTACCCATGCCCTCAGCACTTTGTCCACTGGCGGGTTCACCACCCACGACAGTACCATGAGCACCTTCGGTAATCTGCGCACCGATACGGTTCTGATGTTTTTCATGATTGTCGGTGCGACTAATTTCACCTTGATCTGGGCTCTTTTCAATGGCCGCGGTAAGGCCCTGGTCGACGATCAGGAATTGCGCATTCTGTTGTTGGTACTGCTAATTGGCGGACTGCTCATCGTGATTACCATGAACCAACAGGGTGGGCTGGGTCTCAGTGAAGCCATACGTCAGGGCGCGTTTTCGACGGTCTCCATGCTAACCACCACAGGATTCGTAAATCAGCTGGTGGCCCCATGGCCGACGATCCTGCCGATTATATTCCTGGCTCTGGTATTTCTCGGCGGCTGCAGCGGCTCGACCGCCGGCGGTATTAAGTTGATGCGCCTGACCCTGGCCATCCGTCAGGGCCGCCGCGAGCTTGAGCGGCTGTCCCATCCCCATGCGGTGGTGCGCATCCACTACGGCGAACGGGCGGTACCCGAGCCCGTGATTCAGGGCTTGTGGAGCTTTTTCATTCTCTACATCGTGGCGTTCGTGGCCATCGCGGTAACGCTGTCGGCCTCGGGCCCGGATGTCACCGAGTCGGTATCCATGGCGCTTGCTACCTTGACCAACTCCGGCGCCGGCCTAACTCTGATTGCAGGGCCGGACGCCAGCTATGCCGTGTTGCCCGACGCGGCAAAATGGGTACTCTGCGTCGGCATGCTTTTGGGGCGGCTCGAACTGGTGGCGGTAGTCGCCGTGTTCGCGCCCATGTTCTGGCGCCGGTAAACAAGAAACGAGATCAACACATGTCACGCATTGCCTACGTCAACGGTCGTTATGTTCCCCACGGGGAGGCGGCGGTTCATATCGAAGACCGCGGATATCAGTTCGCCGATGGGGTTTATGAGGTCACCGCGGTGGTCAACGGCAAATTGGTCGATAACGAGGGCCATATGGTGCGCCTGGAGCGGTCGTTGGGCGAGCTTCAAATCGACATGCCCATGTCCCGTGCTGCCCTTGAAGTAGTTTTCAACGAGACCGTCCGCCGCAATGGCGTGCGTTTCGGTATGGTCTACATGCAGATCACCCGTGGCGTGGCCAAGCGTAATCACCTGTTCCCGGAAAACGTCCGCCCGGCCCTGGTGGTGACCTCCAAGCGCGCGCCGCTGCTGCTTGACCCTGACGCCGTGCCCGGTGGCCGGGCCGTCACCATGCCCGACATTCGCTGGGGGCGCTGTGATATCAAGACCGTGGCGCTGCTGCCCAATGTGTTGGCCAAGCAAAAAGCCCTCGATGCCGGGGCCTACGAGGCCTGGATGGTTGACCAGGATGGCTTTGTGACCGAAGGGACATCGACCAACGCTTGGATTCTCGATCGCGATGGGCGATTGATCACCCGGCCCTTGAGCAATAACATCCTCGGCGGTATCACCCGCCAGACCATGCTTCGTCTGGCCCGCGAAAATGATATCGAAGTGATCGAGCGGCCGTTCTCGGTCGAGGAAGCCAAGGCGGCGCGGGAAGCTTTCATCACCAGCACGACGAATTTCCTCAAGCCCATTACCCAAATTGATGACGCGGTCATCGGCAATGGCGAGCCGGGCGAGACCAGCCGGCGCATGCTGGGTCTCTACGCGGCTTACTGCCGCGAGGCAACGGCGGCGTGAGTCTCGCGCGTCCCCGCGCCGTCCTGCTCGACTGGGACAATACCCTGGTCGACTCTTTCCCCGCCATCCATGGCGCCATGAACGATGCCCTGGCGGCCATGGGGCACGAGCCGTGGAGTTTCGAAGAGTTCTGCGCCCGGATTGCCCTCTCCATGCGGGGCATCTTTCCTCGGCTGTTCGGTGATCGCGTCGACGAGGCACAGAAGGTTTTCTACGCCAGCTATGCCAATCGCCATCTTGACAGCATTCAGCCGTTACCCGGCGCCACCGCCCTGTTGGAGACCCTCGGTGAGAGTGGATTCTATCTTGGCGTGGTTAGCAACAAGAACGGCGACTATCTGCGTGAGGAAGTAAATCACCTTGGTTGGCAGGACTACTTCGGCAAGGTTGTCGGCGCCATGGACGCGGCCGAGGACAAACCTTCGCCCTTGGTCATCCAACTTGCCTTGGAGGGTAGCGGCATCCCGCCCGGCAAGGACGTGTGGTTCGTGGGTGACAATGCCGTCGACATCGATTGTGCTGAATCCGCGGGCTGCCTGGCTCTGGTGATTCATGGCGCCCATACCTCCGGCAAGGTCGAAGCGCTCGACCGCGCCACCCGTCAGTTCGCCAATTGCGCGGCGCTGGCGGACCTTGTACGCGGGATTTGAAGCCTTATTTATACGCGGTTGAGTCTGCGATAATGGCAGGGCAGCCATGTCATGCCAGTATTGTACGGTATTCGCGACTGGTTTAACCTGCTACCACGGCACGACGCGGCGAATGACCGGCGTCGATAAAAACTCAAACCCCTCCAAACAGGAGAAAGGGGATAAACAATGCCCGCCGAGCGATCACAAAACGTCCAGGATGTGTTTCTCAATCACGTTCGTAAAAACAAGACGGCACTGACCGTCTTTCTCATCAACGGCGTCAAGCTGCAAGGTGTCATCAGTTGGTTCGATAATTTTTCGGTGCTGTTGCGCCGAGATGGCCATGTGCAGCTTGTCTACAAACACGCCATTTCGACGGTAATGCCGGCGACCCCGGTTCAGCTGTTCGATCCGGTGAAGGAAGAAGAAGACGCCGAAGCCGAAGCCTGATTCACCGCACATCGGACCTGGCTACGACGGCACGGAGATGCGCCGTCGCGCCTTGGTTCTTCATCCGCTGCTTCGCAACGGCAAAATTCAGCGCCGTGCCGCCGATGCACGTCTGGCCGAAGCCATCGGCCTTGCCGAGGCCATCGATCTCGAAGTTGCCGATGCCGAGGTCGTGCCGGTACCGGCGCCCAAGCCGGGCGTCCTGTTCGGCAGCGGCAAGGTCGAGGAGCTGAAGGGCTGGGTTGAATCCCAGGATGTGGAACTGGTGGTCGTGGACCAAGACCTGACACCGGTGCAGCAGCGCAATCTGGAACGCGGCTGGAAGTGCAAGGTCATCGACCGCACGGGCCTGATCCTGGAAATTTTCGGGGAACGCGCCCAGACCCGCGAAGGCAGCCTGCAGGTCGAACTCGCGGCGCTGAGTTATCAGCGCAGCCGGCTGGTGCGGTCCTGGACCCATCTGGAACGCCAGCGCGGCGGTTTGGGTTTCGTTGGTGGCCCCGGTGAATCGCAACTTGAGGTCGACCGCCGCCTGATCGATGAACGCATCACCCGCATCCGCAAGGATCTGACTAATGTGGTGCGCACCCGTGAGTTGCACCGCGAGGCGCGGCGTCGGGTGCCCTATCCCATCGTCGCTTTGGTCGGTTATACCAACGCCGGTAAATCGACTCTGTTCAACCTCCTTACCGGGGCCAGGGTCGACGCGAAGGATAAGCTGTTCGCCACTCTCGACCCCCGGCTGCGCGGTGTGACGCTGCCGTCGGGGCGGCGCATAATTCTGTCGGATACGGTCGGCTTCGTTTCCGACCTGCCGACCACTCTCGTGGCCGCCTTTCGGGCGACCCTGGAGGAGGTTCGAGCGGCTGACATCATCGTTCATGTGCGCGACATAGCCCATGTGGATACGGAGGCCCAGCGCCACGACGTCCATGGTGTGCTGCGCGAACTGGAACTCGACGAGGCGGTGGACGCGGGTTTGATTGAAGCGCTCAACAAGATCGACTTACTCGATGTGGAGACGCGTCAACGGGTCACCAACGTGGCCGAACGAGATGACAAGCTAGTGCCGCTATCGGCGGTCACGGGTGAGGGGGCGGAGGCGTTTCTCAAGCGCCTCGACGAAGTCCTCGCGGAGAGCCAGAAGGTGCTGAGTTTATCGGTTCCGCTCAGCGACGGTGCCGCCCTGGCGTGGCTTTATCAACATGGCGATGTGCTTGATCGGGTGGACGACGACGAGTGCGCTAATCTTCGGGTTGGGCTTGACGAGGCCAACGCGGCGCGGTTCGCGCAACGGGGTTCCGCCCGCACCCCTTGACACCGCGGGAGCCATCCCATATATCCGTTAGCACTCATCACATGAGAATGCTAACAACGCTTCAGAAATGGCCCGGTCCGGCGCGTCTGGACGGCTAAAAAAACGGAGAAACTCGCATGAAGCTACGACCTTTACACGACCGCGTTCTGGTTAAGCGTCTCGACGAAGACGCCAAATCATCAGGCGGCATCATCATTCCCGACACGGCCAAAGAAAAGCCGATGCAGGGCAAGGTGGTCGCCGTCGGTTCAGGTGCGCGCAGCGACGACGGCAAGGTCGTCGCCCTCGACGTTAAGAAGGGCGACACCATTCTGTTCGGCAAATGGTCCGGTACCGAAGTCAAGGTTGGCAACGACGATCTGCTGATCATGAAGGAATCGGACATCATGGGAATTATCGAGTAAGGAGTCTGAAAAATGGCAGCTAAAGAAATTAAGTTCGGACCCGACGCTCGAGCCAAGATGCTTGCTGGCGTCGACATTCTGGCCAACGCGGTCAAAGTTACGCTAGGACCC